>PLSV01000210.1 GCA_003165235.1 Syntrophobacteraceae bacterium | reverse complement strand
GCTCCGTGGAAATCCAGGCTAGTATTACAGATTTTAGAATGGAATTGATTTTCAGAAATACTTTAGTCGAAGCGAAATCCATACCATTGCTGACTACTGGTCAAGGACTATCTGTCGGACCTGTAAGACTTTCCGAAAAAAGAAAGGATGGTTCTGAATTCCGTTATGAAGAAGAGCCCGAAGAATCAGCCCTCACGAAGCATTTTACTGCACATATCCAGCGAGTAAAGATAAATAACAGAATGGCTAACACAAATATACTTATACTAGACTGTGACCAATGGCCAGAGCAGGTATCTTTTAGCGCTGATATTGTTGTAGATTTGAGCAAGGACCCAGAGATCAAAAAAAACCAGATAAGGTTGGGACTTACGAAGGGGTATATTTTTATCAGATTGGGAACCGGAAGTTTTCAAAAACAGTAACTGGCATCATCCCTGACGTTTATGATACTGTTAAGCCAGTTAGGGATTACAGGAAACAACTATTATATCCAAATATCAATCCAAAAGAGGGAACACTTGCGTACTGCACCACAGATGAAAGGTGGTTGGAAACAACGGGTGACTTTGTTGACTTTGTCCCCTATATTCAAAAAGGAGAATTTGAAATACATGTTTATCGAGATAGTGATAATATCTTTAAAGTTCAAATCAGCAATGCCTTTAGCGACAACATCATGTTAAAATATGCGGATTTAGATAAACTAAAGCAATCTCCAAGTCACCCCAAGCACATGATAGCAGTTACTTGGGGAAATGGAGAAGATAAGCTATATATTGATGGTCTATTGGTAGATACATATTCTGGCAAGTAAGCTCTAAGTAAGTTAAACGTTAATCACCTCATCATCCTTTTCGGGAAAGGGAATGAACATCGTGGTCCCCGGCTTAGGAACTACCCGATTATACATTCCGAGAAACTTTCTATAGTTGGGGGCTACCTGCATAAAAGCGGTTGAAATGGCCACCATTTTATCAAGATGAGGAACCCCGGTGTGGTCGGTCAAAAACTGAAAATGTTTGTATTTACGCCTCTTGGTTTTTTCGTCTCTCGGATTCTTCTTGCGAAGTTCCTCTACTATCCCCGGTGGCAATCGGTCATAGATGATTTCATTTGTCCGCTTCGCTAGCAATTGGGGTCTTTTGACACTGAGTGGAGAATACTGCCATCCATGTAAACGAAACAGTTGTTTATAGAATTCCTCTGGAAACCTCTTCGCCCATGGTGCAAAAATTGGACTGAGGTAAGCATCAAAGATTCTTTGGAGTTCGTCTTTATCTCTTGCCTCCTGATACCCTGTAGCCTCGTCTACTAGAGCAATTATTCCGACAGTGGCAAATCCCCTAATGAGCATTTCACATGAATTCGCAATCTTTAGTTGGTTGGGATTTAGGGTTTTAGGGGTGGCTCTTCGAGCATCAAGGTAAACATTGCATATCTCAGGCAACAACTCAGCACGATAAGCGAACGCAGCGGTCCCTCTTTTTGTCTTAAACATAAATGGGGTTACTGCGCACCTTAATTCATAGGGAATATAGGGGGTTAGATTCGCGGCGGCCAAAATTCTGGGCAATCCCTGCGCACCATCCCTGGCCTTTGTCCCGCCAGTTCCGGCGGACCTTCCCATAGCCTTATACACACTGCGTTGAGTAAGTACCCTTGTCCCATCCTCCAATACTGCACATTGGATTGTGATATCCCCGATTTTAAGCGGCCCCTCATGCGTCGCCTGTGGTAGTACCTTGTTTTCTATTGCCATAGGTTCAATCCTTTCTGAATGGTTGAGTTGAAAAGCACCTGTCCATCGACCTTTCTTCCATTGTAACGATAGCAAAATTCGTCTATGTACTTCGGAAGGTGTCTCATGCTTACTTTATGGAACTGACCGACAATTCCCCGTTTCAAGATTGCCCAAAAAGACTCAATGCCGTTGGTGTGGATGTTGCCGTCAACGTACCAGACTTTATGATTGATAGTGTGATGCTCTGCAAACCTTTTAAGATGGACATACCCGGTGTACTCATCGGTCATGAGAGTTGCGGTTTTTATGTCCACATTGGCCCGCACCAGGGCTGACAGCTTCTTTGCATTCAGATCACCCTTCTTCATAACCTTGGCTTTCACATTCCCGCCTCTTTCCACCATCCCAACAACGGGCGTTTTATCCGTGCCTCTGCCTCTTTTGTGGTTGGTGTCTGACGGACAACCCTTTCGAGGTTTGCCGCCGATATACGCCTCGTCAATTTCCACGATCCCGGTAAGCAGTTCTCTTTGCTGATACTGGCTCATTGCTTCCCGGATTTTCATGCTGATTCGCCAAGCCGTGTCTTTATTCACCTGGAGATCACGAGAAAGCTGACGCGCCGATAATCCCTTTTTGGCATTCAACATCAGAGAAACAGCCAAGAACCATTTTTGAAGGGGAAGGTGGGTATGGTGAAAGATCGTCTGTATGGTAACACTAAAAGCGGTATTACAGTTGTTGCAATGGTGGCGTTGCTCTTTCGGTGCAGGAGTGGTATTTTGAGACTGGCAGTACGGGCAAGTGGGCTTGCCTCTCCACCTGACTTTTTCCAGGTGGCCGATGCAGTCCGCTTCGGTCGGGAAAAGCTCGTAAATTCTGACGATGTTCATGGTCACTACCTCCTGTTAGGACATAACCTAGCGCAGAAGATAGCGTTTGTCAAGAGGAATCTGCTACCTTAAAATGGGACATTCCGAAAAATAATTTCTGGAAGAGTTGCTTTGAGGCGTTCCCGGTGAATCAGACTTTGACTGCCTCGTAGGTTCTCAGAGGTGGTATGTTGGCCAGTTCGTATTTTGAGTGCACGATTGGAAAGTACTGCTGCAAGTGCACCTTGAGGTGATTGTTAGTCTGAAAACAGGTCTGGTAAACGAGAAATTTTCCGCCTTTTTTCAGTGCTCGGTGAGTGTTGTAGAGAATCTTGTGCTTCAAATCGTGGTCGAGGAAGGAAAAAGGTATCCCCGAGATTATGTAATCGGCTTCCGATTCCTTGCACGCTCTCAGAGTATCGAGCACGTTTTCACAACTGTCATGCACCAGCACCACCCTTGGGTCGCTGATGTTTCGTTTGAGAAGGGAATTGAAATTCCGGTTTCTCTCGATAAGAATCAGCCGGGAGTCTTCTCCCATTTGCCGCAGCAGGTATTTTGAAAAAACTCCTGTTCCAGGGCCATATTCCACAATCAGGCTGTTTTGGCTGAAATCTATCTTATTGCAAACCTTCTTTACACCGACCGAGGAAGTAGGCGTAATCGAAGCGACATTTCTGTCCCTGATAAAATTCATTATGTAAATGAGCGTATCCATCTGGCAACTCCTCTAACGTCTATTTTACCTTGGCAAAGCATTGAAAAGGGAAATCCCGGCAGGCCGAAAAGAGGAAGTTTTTAATTTTTCTCCTTCAACTCCGCGACTTTAGTCCCCTCCTCCCTAATGAGCAAAAGCCATTTGCGCCTGTTTCTTACCGGATCGTGCCCCTTTTCCCCGGTATTTAGACCTGTATTCCATCATTTAAATATTATCTTCGCAACATGGACTCCGGTGGCCCTTATAGCAGCAATCCAGTGATAATGAAACCAAATTAACACATCAACCTGAATTTTGATTTGAGGCGGCGATCCGCCGCGCTCGACCCCGATCTTCAAGAATGCTATAATAAGCCGAAAGAGTCGCTCCGGCCATTCCACTGACAGATCGATTGTCATAAAGTAACCATGCGGCGGGCAAAAAGCGCATCCACCCCCCGCAATTGCCAAAACCCTGTGCAGAGGCCGATATGGGACAGGACTGCCTCTTCCGCCTGCGCTGGAAGATACTCAACGAGCGCCTGCCGGCAACGGTTGCAGATGTCGTAGACATCATTCTGCAAAACCGAAACCTCGATTCTCACGCTGTCGCCGGAGATCTCAAGGACCTCTCCGAGCACCTCTGCATGCGCGGCATGACCGAGGGCGCCTGTTTGCTGGCAAAACACATGGCAAATCGGAACAAAATAGTAGTGGTTGCCGATTACGATTGCGACGGAATTACATCTGCCGCGCAAATGGCTCTTTTTTTCCAGGAGACCGGTTATGAGAACTTCAGGGTTGTAATTCCGTCTCGAGCCGAAGGATACGGCATACCCGAACGCGCTATATCCGAAAACCGGGATGCAAAGGTTTTTGTCGCGCTCGATTGCGGCACGCTCGATTTCAAACCCGTCCAGCTTGCGTGTTCCATGGGCGCAGACTGCATAGTGATCGATCATCATGAGGCGCCGGCAGGTGCGCCAGGGTCGCGTGCGGCGCTTGCCCCGGCTTCGGTGCTCATAAATCCCAAGCACCCCGAATGCGGCTCGTCCTTCAAGGAGTTCAGCGCATCGGGGCTGACCTTCCTTTTTCTGGCCGCCCTGAGGCGCGCCCTGCGGAGCGCAAACACCTGCCTTCCCCTTCCTGCGCTCGGTGGGAAATACCTTGCCCTTGCAGCTACCGGAACTGTCGCCGACCTCGTCCCACTGGTCTCGGCAAACCGGATTCTCGCCCGAAGCGGCCTGCGCAATCTCAACGCAAATAGCTGCGCCCCGCTCTCATACCTGGCGGCTGCCGCCGGCCTGTCCGGGAAGACCTTGACAGCGGGCCACATCGGCTTCTATTTGGGCCCGCGTATAAACGCCGCAGGGCGCGTCTCAGAGGGGCAAATCGCTTACGATCTGCTGACCTCGGACCAACCGTCCCGGTTGGTCCGGCTGGCGCGGGAGTTGGACAACCTCAATGCGCAAAGGCAGGCGCAAGAGGAAAAAATAGTGAGGGAAATCCGCACCCGTCTGGCGCAATGTCCTCCCACCGGCAGGACGCTCGTTATGGGAAGCGCTCAGTGGCGGCCGGGGGTCGTGGGCATTGCCGCTTCCAGGGTCCAGCAGGACCTTTATTATGCTCCGGTAGTGATATTTTCGATAGACGAAGGCAAGGCGATTGCGAGGGGTTCGGCCAGAAGCGTCCCAGGTTTCGACGTACACAACGCGCTTTCGATGTGCGCCGATCTGCTTATGAAATGGGGAGGGCACAAAGCAGCGGCCGGTTTGACAATCGCTGCAGACCGAATCGATGAATTCGCAGACCGCTTCGAGGAAGTTGCCCGGCAGTATCGGGCGGAAATTTTCGTCCCGTATGGAAAGGTTGATCTGGAATTACCCTTGGCGCTTGTCGGACCCGAACTGGTCCGGGCCCTGGAGGAACTAGAGCCCCACGGGATGGGTAATCCGGCCCCGGTCTTTGCCCTGCGCGGCACCCGGTTCAACTCTGTAAGAGTTTTCGGAAAAGAACAAAACCACCTTAAGATCGGGCTTGAAAACGGGCTGGAAGGAATCTGGTGGAGGGGCGCGCAACGCTTCCCCGCGATTTCGGAGTACAGAAAAACCAGCCACGGACCTGGGCCGGATATGGTTTTCCATCTGGGCTGGAATGGCTTCTATAAAAAGACGATGCTCGAGATCATGGACCTCGGAAGGCTCTTTGGTAATAATTTAGAGCTCGATACTTAAATTCTTTTCAGGCGGAACTGCTTTCCCGAAGTTTCAAAACCTGCAACTGTCTTTTGCTCATTTTTTCGTGAATTTTCTCCTGGAGCCTGACAGCGTTTGCTCCATTAGCCTTTCTTATTATCCCGGCCGACCTGAGTATGCTCGTCGGGTCTCCCGTGTCGGCGATCTGCTGGGCGAAACGGCTTGCAGTCTTGAAATCCTCGATCACCTTGTACTCCTCGGAAGAAATGAAGGATTCAAGCAGCACGTAGGCGATTTCAAGCATGCGCCGCAAATCGCCCTCCAGGTCGCCCGCAAGTTCACGAAAAATAGCCTCTCCGATTTGCTCCTTTGGACAGGGAAGTTCGGAGTCGAGCCCTATAGGTCCCCTGATATCTGCGAGCACCTGCAAATAGGCGCAAATGATATTAGCCCTTTGCTCCTGGGTTGAATCCAGGCAGGCCCCGTATTCTTCCCCGTGCTCCGCCCTGGCCCCCTTGAGAAAGGCTTCCGGGCATTTGAAGAAACTTGTAGTATAGAAATTACGGCTGGTGGTTTCCATCGCAAAACTCCTGGCTGGAGAAAAACCGCGACAGATTAGTGTAAAAGAGATGGGGTTTGGCCTAGTATGCGTGGTCGACCGTGATGGAGCCAAGTATACTCCGGGTCTGTGAAAATTAAATGGGGTCAGGACCCTATTCACAGGTAGAAATCACGGTATTTATAGGGCCTGAATAATACATGGTCCCGCAGACCCGGCATTACCGGGCAGTATCGAAGAAATACAGGAAAAAGGAAAGGAGAGTCAGGAAAGGAGGAGGATAAAACCTGACTCTCCTCAGGAGGAAAGAGCAGGAATCTTTCCAACAATAATTATAACGCGCCGGTCAAGAGTTCGCTTGTAATTGCGCGGTAGACCTCGTTTTAAGGCTTGTTTGTCCCTTTGACCCGCTCGACGATTCCTGTGGTGCTCAGGTTTTCAATAAGGGGCGTCAGGACGACCCGGCCTCCCCATCCTTCCACAAGTTCATGGCCCACTACGGCCTCACGGGTGTAATCGGCCCCTTTCACGAGGACGTCCGGCCTCAAAACTTTTATCAGGGGCAAAGGAGTATCTTCTTCGAAGACGACCACCATATCCACGCAACCAAGCGCGGCGAGCAGAGCGGCCCTGTCCTGCTGAGGCAATATGGGGCGATGCGCGCCTTTGATGCGCCTTACCGAACTGTCGGAGTTCAGGCCGACGACGAGCCGCTGTCCTTCGGCGGCGGCGGCGTGGAGCAGCCGTATATGACCGGCGTGAAGAATATCGAAACACCCATTGGTAAAAACAATGCTGTTTCCATCGGCCCTCCATGCATCGGCCGTTAATGCGGCTGAAGCCGGGTCGCAAATTTTCCTTTGCGTCCCGTTGTGTCCCTGCCTCAGGGCGATGAGAAGCTCTTCAGCCCGGATGGGATTTGTCCCTACTTTCCCCACGACGATCCCTGCGGCGATATTGGCTAATTCCGCGCTTTGGGCCCATCCCATCCCGGTTGCTATGCCGGCGGCCACAGTGGCGATTACAGTGTCGCCTGCCCCGGAAACATCGAAGACGTCAAGCGCCCGGGTTGGAATGAGAAGGGGCGGCTCGTTCGGGGTAAAGAGCGCCATGCCTTTAGGGCCTCGAGTAACCAGAAGCCTGTCGATTTGCAGACCCTTGATCAGTTCCCGGCCGGCATCCATAAAATTTTCTTCAGAAACAAGCTGTTTGCCGGCGATCAGTTCCAGCTCAGCCGTGTTGGGGGTTATGCAGGTCGCCCCGTTGTATCTGGCCCAGTCCCTGCCTTTGGGGTCCACCAGGGTTGGCAGCAGCCTCTGCCGGGCGCTTTTGATGATGGTTGAGCAGGAAGCCTCGTCCAGGGTCCCCTTGCCGTAGTCCGAGAGGACAACCACTCCCGCCTCCGCAATGAGTTCCATGACGCGGTCCAGCAGGATCTTCGCCTCTGCCGGACAGATCGTCCCGGTTTCTTCCTCATCCAGCCTCAAGAGTTGCTGGCCCTGTGACATAACCCGCGTCTTGACAATAGTGGGGCGAGGCGGGGCAAGAGTAAGGAGACGATCTTCAATCCTGTTTTCCGTCAGAAGCCGCGAAAGGGTTTCCCCGCTGTCATCGGCCCCTTTGGTTCCCAGAAGGCGCACCCGGCAGCCCAGCGCGGCCAGGTTGGCCGCTACGTTGGCGGCCCCGCCCAGACGGTAGGTCCGGCTTTCGACTTTCACCACCGGAACGGGCGCCTCGGGAGATATCCTGCTGACCCGTCCCCACAGGTACCGGTCGAGCATTACATCGCCTATTACGAGTGCGTTGACTCTCTTGAAATCGGAAAGATCGAAAGGTTCCATCGACGCTCCGCCACAGCATTTGGGGCCTAACAATACTCGGATGGTTCAAAAGAGCGGGCGCCCGCCGCTTTTGGGCAGGCCCGCCCTGTCAACCCTATTAGGAATATCATAATGAAGCCGCGGCGTAAACCGGGCTGGCGCCGTGTAACTCTTGCAGCTTCGTATAACGCTACCGTAAGGTGGGCAACGCTTCGCTTTTGCCCACCCTACATCTTTGCGAATCGGAAACTGCCGGTTTTTTATCCGCAGTTTCCGGATGGAGACCGGCTAATGTCCATCCGAAGACAACTCATGAGACGTTGGCCTCCTCGATATACGAGGACGCTTTTCCATGAATACGAGCGTCAGACTGCCCGTGACGGCCTCGAACGCAAAGGGGATATATCCAAGCCTGTGATAAAGCCGAAGATTACGCTCACTGAGATGCCCGGTGAACAACTCGTAACGCTCGGCCTCATGGAAACATCCCTCGATTTCCTGCACCAGACGGGCGCCTACGCCACGATTCTGAAAGTCCGGATGGACGATAAGCTTTCCTATGTGACAAGTCCCCTGGTCCATGAACCCTCTGACTGAACCCACGATCCTTCCATCAATCGAGGCCTTCAAGAAGATCAGGCTTTCAAAGTCGGCTCGTATCTGGTCCAGGGTCTGGGTCAACGGCGCAATGGAGTAGTCATTGTAAATCTCGGCCTCGCTCACATAGGCGAGCTTCTGAAGGTCCAGGATTTCCTTTGCATCCTCGAACGAAGCGCGTTTGACCAGCATCTCAAAATACTTCATTGCCGGGTCTGCCCGTCATTTTCCTGAAACAATTTTAATGGCTGCATAACGTGCGGTCAGCTTTTTCCTGATAAGTCTTCCTTACCCTGCGCCGGCATGTTCCCTCCGATTGAGGACCTGTTGAGGGAGTGTTTCCGACTATACCACACCAATTATCCGGGTCAAAAAAATCAAAGCTTTCCCGCAACGCCGCAAAGAAAAACGGTTCATCGGGCAAATGGGCGCCTCCAATGATTTTCATACAAAGCCGCGAAGAAAGAGAAGGAGAAGGATAGCGGCAGCGGGGAGACGGCTTGCTTCGTGCTTCGGCGCCCCGGTTCCCGCTACTGCCGACGCAAATTCCCGGCGACGGATTTAACCTGCTTCCCCGGTCCAGGCTGTATCCTGCTGCTGTTCTTCTTCGCGGCTCTCCCTGACCTGTCAATGATCAGGCTTCGCGTGCAAACTGTCCAGGTATGCGTTTACCGGAAAACCCGGAAAAACGTGGGATATTTTTGATCTCCGTGTCCGGCCACGTGACGTTTCGGTGACGAATACTTAAACTGCTTGTTAGAGGAGGACACTACTGGTAAGGTTTTCTACACGCTTACTTTCCAGTTGGCGTCTATCCGGGAACACGGGATGAGTCCCGCCAAACCTGTGATGCGTTATCGAACCAGGCGGGAGTCCGATTCGTATTTTTTGACACAAAAGAAGGGGGTCCTTCGTTTTAAATTTTCTTATAGACACGGTCGTGGAGCGATTATGAGCGAACTTCAAGCTAGCTCCTGCGCGATTCGCTTGCAGGTAGGCGGTGCTTCTTCACAGGAACTGGCGGACTGCATCGCCCTTAGGGTGAGAGAAAAAAAGGAAAGCTACAGGCGCTACAACTTCGAGCGTTCACAGGAAGAGGCGTTTGCAGCCTTTTTCGATCTGGCCCAGGAGTTCACCACCATCGACAGCCTTTACCAGATTTGCGCAACGGTCCCCAAAGTGTTCTTCGACCTCGACAGCAGAATCTATATCATCGAACCAAAGCGCTCGCAACTGGAGCTGGTCTGCACCAGCAGGCGGGGCCTCGTCCCGCCCGATGAGCGGAGGAATCATGAGGTGGAGGTGGTCGAAAAGCCTGTGGAGGCGGAAGAGTCCTGGTTTTTCCCCATTCGGGGCAACCGGGCGCTTGAGGATATGCTGCCTTTTTTCGGCCGCAGCTCTGTTCTGGGTCTCTTTGAGGTGCTTCCGAAAGACAGAGTTGACGAGCGCAAACAGTTTTTCCTGGAAAAATTCACAAACCGGATCGGATACAACCTCCACCAGAAGCTCCTGGTGCAGCAGAATATCGATCACATTAAGTTCATAAATGAGCTTGTGTCCGATATTGAACACAACGTCATCACACCGAATCTGTACTACAAGCTCTTCCTGATCCGGCTCAGGAAAATGATTGAAAACTACAAAAATATCGAAAATTTGACCAGAAAAATGGTGGAGCACTCCTCGGTCTGCGAAGCCGTGGCGCAGACTCTGCAAAATGCAGGCGAAACCCTCCATGAAACCAATCGCGGACTCCAGGCCGAGTATTCCGCCCTGCGCAAACATTACGAGCACACCAGTCTGTTTCTGGAGACCCTTTTCCGCAAGGACCACTTTCAGCAGGGGACTTACGTCCTCAGGAAACAGTCGTGTAATTTCCGCACTGAGATAATTAAACCTCTTATCGACCGGTACGTCGGCCAGTTCGAAAGAAAAGGGATAACGGTTGACGACCGGATCGAAAACGTGCCTGACGAACAGGTGACCCTCTTTGTCGATAAGGGACTGATATCCCAGGTGTTTGATAACTTTTTCTCGAATGCGCTCAAATACACCGGGGAAGCAAAAGACGAGTCAGGACGAACCATAAAGCTTTTTTCTTTGAACCAGCAGATCATTCAGGGGGCTTTTGGAAAAGATAAACCAGGCGTGCGGTTTAATTTCTTCTCGGCGGGCAAGCCTCTGACCCGCGAAGAATGCAGTCAGGTCTTTGAGGAAGGTTTCCGCGCGGTGGGCAGCAGTGGTGAAAGTGGCAGAGGACATGGTCTTCATTTTGTAAAAAACGTCGTTGAGATTCACGGTGGAATGGTGGGCTGCGAGCCACAGGCAAACGGGAATTTACTCTATCTTGTCCTGCCGTTCAAAAAATAGGGATTCTTTTCGCGGAGACGCGGGGACAAAATCCTCACCGCGTCAGCCTTTCGCCTTATCCGCTTCCTCCCTGCCTCTATTGACCTTTTCCCTCATCCGGGTTACCTCTTTGCCACGGACGGAGACTATTTGCCTTGCGTCGTCCGGAATGGCGAGTGAGTGATCCGGGCGGCTGTGATCCTTACAGAGCGCAATATTGGAGTAGCTTAATTTCGTTTCGATTGTTATAATTGATACGCTCGCCGTTGTTATGATCAATATTTGATTTACAATATGCGAGGATTCATCCGATATTGTTTTTAAGAAACTGTACTATGAAGAAAGTGCGGGCCGAGGAGGAATCTTGATGGCTAGTAGAAAACGTGACGACCGAGGTGGCGAGCTCAGATGTTCTTTTTGCGGAAAAAGTCAGGATGAGGTCAAGAAACTGATTGCCGGTCCTACGGTTTATATCTGCGATGAATGCGTGGAGCTCTGCAATGATATCATTGCAGAGGAATACGAAAGAGAAGGCGCTGCGCGGGCCACGCAGATTCCCAAGCCCGCTGGCATCAAGAGTGTTCTGGACCAGTACGTAATCGGCCAGGACAGGGCTAAAAAAGTCCTCTCGGTAGCCGTTCACAACCATTACAAACGCATTGAGCTCAAAGTAGACAAAAACGACGTTGAGCTCCAGAAAAGCAACATCCTGATGATCGGGCCGACCGGTTCGGGCAAGACACTTCTTGCGCAGACCCTCGCCCGCATTCTGAACGTGCCCTTCACGATAGCCGATGCAACTACGCTCACCGAGGCGGGCTATGTTGGCGAAGACGTGGAAAACATACTGGTAAGCCTGATCCAGGCGGCCGACTACGATATCGAGAAGGCGTCCAGAGGAATAGTCTACATCGATGAAATAGACAAGATTGCAAAGAAATCCGACAGTCCCTCGATCACGCGTGACGTATCGGGGGAGGGCGTGCAGCAGGCGCTTTTGAAAATCCTGGAAGGCACCGTGGCCAACGTGCCCCCCAAGGGTGGCCGGAAGCATCCGCAGCAGGAGTTCATAAAAATCGACACCACGAACATTCTTTTTATCTGCGGCGGGGCTTTCAACTACCTGGAAAGCATAATTCGAGCGCGCATAGGGGTGAAGGGCATGGGCTTTGGCGCTGAAATCCGGGGCAAGGACGAAAAGAGCGTCGGTGAGGTGCTGAGGCATGTGCAGCCCGAAGACCTGCTCAGGTTCGGGATGATTCCGGAGTTTGTCGGCCGCCTGCCGGTTATAGCGACCCTCAGCGAGCTCACGGAAGACGAGCTGGTGAGTATCCTCACCGAGCCAAAGAACGCCCTGGTCAAACAGTACAAGAAGCTGTTCGAGCTGGAAAACGTGCGGTTGCGCTTCAACGACGGGGTCTTGAGGTCGATCTCCAAGGAGGCCATAAGGCGCAAGTCCGGGGCCCGCGGCCTCAGGTCCATCATGGAAAACATCATGCTGGACATCATGTACGATCTGCCGTCCCACCCCGAGATCCAGGAGTGCATCATAAACGAGGACGTGCTCACCAAGAACGCGCAACCTTTGCTCGTTTACCGGGGTCAGGACCAGGAATCAGCCTGATCCTGTTAAACAATTCGAACACAACAGGAAGTGACTGGCAAAATGTTCAAACTAACGCGCACAAAAGACGGTTTGCAAAACAATATTTTCACTATGCCTCTTCTGCCGCTCAGGGACATCGTAGTATTTCCCTCGATGGTGGTTCCCCTTTTCGTGGGGCGTGACAAGTCGGTCAACGCCCTTGAGAAGGCCATGGGGTCCGACAAGAGAGTTTTTCTCGCAGCACAGACAAAGGCCAAAACCGATACCCCCGGCGAGGGCGACATATACCGCATGGGCACGGTTGCAAATATTCTGCAAATTCTTCGCCTGCCTGACGGGACTGTCAAGGTATTGGTGGAAGGCGATTACCGCGCCAAGATAATCAGCTTTGTTCCTCATCCCGATCATTTCGTGGCACAACTCGAAGCAATCGAGGAAACGGAGGAAAAATCCGTCGAAATCGAAGCTTTGATGCGAGGGGTGAGGTCCTCCTTTGAGATTTATTCAAAGCACAACAAGAAGATCACCCAGGAGATCCTCGATACGGTCACGGGCATCGACAATGCTTCCCGGCTTGCAGACACCGTTGCGTCCTACATGCCTTTCAAGCTGGAGACCAAGCAGAAGTTGCTCGAGACGCTGAACGTATTGCAGCGGATGGAGAGGCTATTCGGGCACATCAGGTCGGAAATCGAGATCATCGAGACAGAGGAGCGCATCAAGGGGCGGGTCAAAAAGCAGATGGAAAAGACCCAGCGTGAGTACTACCTCAACGAGCAGATGCGCGCCATACAAAAGGAGATGGGTGAAAAGGACGATTTCAAGTCCGAACTCGAAGACCTTGAAAAACGTATAAAGAGAAAGAGACTTTCCCAGGAAGCGGCCGCCAAGGTCCGCGCCGAGCTCAAGAAACTCAAGATGATGTCCCCGATGAGCGCCGAGGCCACAGTCGTGCGCAACTACATCGACTGGATACTTTCGCTGCCCTGGTTTGAAAAGACCAAGGACAAGATCGATATAGACGAAGCCGCCCGGATCCTGGACGAAGACCATTACGGCCTGGAGAAACCCAAGGAGCGCATCATCGAGTACCTTGCCGTCCAGGCGCTCGTCAAGAAGATCAAAGGCCCAATACTTTGTTTTGTCGGGCCTCCGGGCGTCGGCAAAACTTCGCTCGCGCGCTCAATCGCAAGGTCGATGAATCGCAACTTCATCCGGCTCTCGCTTGGGGGTGTGCGCGATGAGGCTGAGATCCGCGGCCACAGGCGTACCTACATCGGCGCGCTGCCTGGCAAGATCATCCAGTGCCTCAAAAAGATCAAGAGCAATAACCCCGTGTTCTGCCTCGATGAAGTCGACAAGATGAGCATGGATTTCCGGGGCGATCCTTCGGCCGCGCTGCTCGAAGTGCTCGACCCCGAGCAAAATTTTGCCTTCAACGACCATTATCTCGATCTGGACTATGATCTCTCGGAGGTCTTTTTCATAACGACGGCCAATACCCTGCACTCCATTCCCCCGCCGCTTCGTGACAGGATGGAGGTTATCCAGCTTGCGGGCTACACTGAATTCGAAAAGCTCAACATCGCCCGTAACTTCCTGATCAAGAAGCAGTCGAAGGCAAACGGCATAAGCGAGGACAATATCGCTTTCAGCGATGAAATTGTGCTCTACATAACCCGCCATTTTACCAAGGAAGCCGGAGTGCGCAACCTTGAGCGCGAAATCGGCGCAGTCTGCCGCAAGGTGGCCAAGGAAGTGGTGCGCAACGGTCCCCAAACCAGGGTGGAGCTCACCGAAAACCATATCCAGGAATTTCTGGGGATACCGAAATTCCACTACGGACGCGCCGAGGAAAAAGACGAGATAGGCCTTGCGATGGGGCTTGCCTGGACCGAATTCGGAGGCGACATTCTGGGGATCGAAACCGCTATCATGCCGGGCAAGGGCAAGGTGACGATCACTGGAAAACTCGGCGATGTCATGCAGGAGTCGGCTCAGGCGGCCCTGAGCTATGTCAGGTCGCGCGCAAAACAGCTCGGACTCGACCCCGATTTCCACCAGAACCTCGATATCCACGTCCATGTCCCGGAAGGGGCCATCCCGAAAGACGGTCCGTCCGCAGGCATTACGATGGCCACCTCGATCGTGTCCGCCCTAAGCAGAATCCCTGTGAGAAGCGACGTCGCCATGACGGGCGAGATCACTCTGAGGGGCCGCGTGCTGCCCATCGGTGGGCTGAAGGAAAAAATCCTTGCCGCGCACCGGGCACTCATCAAGACCGTCCTGATTCCGGAGGAAAACGCCAAGGATCTCAAGGAGATTCCGGCAAAGATTCTCCAGGAGATAAATATCGAGCTGCTGAGGCACATGGACGACGTGCTCAAGCTGGCGCTGGCGCCTCATGAAGCGCAGGAGCTGTTCAAGGAGCCTGAAGCAGCCGTTCCGGTCATTGTGCCAAAAGAACCGGCCGCAGACGAGATTCGCGCGCATTGACCCAGGCTGTCTCTATGCTCTGCTGGGCAAGCCTGAATTTGCGCTGCAGAGGCGGCGCATAGTCCGGGCAAACAGAGATTTCGATCGCTCGCACTTCGATCATTCGTTATTCCAGCCCCGTATCGGAGCCTGTCCAGGCATCGATACGGGGTTTCCTTTGGCAGGCGCCGGCATCCGGTTACATGACGTTGCGTTCAAGTGCTCTCGGAGGGCATAAAGCCGTCCCCTACGAATGAGCCGTGCGGCAATAGTGTAGGGGCGAGGTTTAGCCTCGCCCGGTCTTGAACTTGGTGTTACACAAACTCTCGCTTTCCTCCGCCTCTCCCGACCATGTCCCGTAGTAATCTGTTCATAATCTGTTCGTTCCTCTTACCGGCTCTAGCCGGAAGAATCCGGTCATTCCTCTTACCGGCTTTTGCCGGAAGTTGTTCAGTCCGCTTACCGCCCTAAGCCGGAAGCTCTGCTGCAAAAAGACCTGATGTCTTGCGCTCCACCCCACCCGCCCTACGGGTCTTGGCAGGCTGCGCTCCGCTTAGCCCACGGTTCTTTTCATGGTTTCAGGCGCCCTGCCGGGACATGATGAACTGCCATGAAGTCCTGTCTTTGGCGCCCCGATGCTACGGCATGGCTTTTAACGGATCAAAACCGCTTGACATTTGAGGTCAATTTCACTGATAATAGGTGTTCCTGGGACAGAAGGGGCACAGAGCCTGTCCCTAACCTTTTTGCAAAGGGGCAGGGGCGATTTTGGGCGGGTAGCTCAGTTGGGAGAGCATCGGCCTTACAAGCCGGGGGTCACAGGTTCGAGCCCTGTTCCGCCTATTTGATAATTTACAGGGGTGGTAGTTAAGTTGGTTATAACGCCGGCCTGTCACGCCGGAGGCCGAGGGTTCAAGTCCCTTCCACCCCGCCAGTTAAATCAAGGGGTTAGCCGATGAGGTTAGCCCCTTTTTGTTCCTTTAGCCGCCGAATGTATCTTTACTTCCTGCTCCAACCTCCCGGCCAATCGGTCGGACTCTACCTCAAGATCGTAATGAGTCTGAAGATTCATCCAGAACTCGGGCTCAATGCCGAAGTAGCGGCCAAGACGCAGGGCCGTATCGGCAGTAATGGCGCGCTTTCCATGAGCGATCGCGTTGATCCGCCGGGGATCGACTCCGATGTCCTTGGCCAGGAGATACCGGCTGATTCCCATGGGGGCCATGAAGTCCTCTTTAATACTAAGTTGCGCTCAAGTTGAAGCAACCGAAAAGAGCGGGGAAGTGATTTTTCANNGGCGGTTGCCCAGCACTTGCTGGGCTCCGCCGCAGCGCCATATAGAGCAGGATCATGGTCCGGCATGGAGAGCTTCTCAGTTTTTTTTGGTACTCACTTGAACGCAACTTCGTATAAGAATCTCGCCGGGGTGGATAGGCGGCATCTTCTCTTCGACGATCGGATCTTCCCTCTTGCTGGTGATAATCGACGATTTCGACATCATATGCATTTCCCTCATGCCACTTAAAACATATGCGCCGCTGGTCATTGATACGGACGCTGGAGCACCTTTGCGTACAGGCCTGAGGAAATAAAAAATATATATGCCAACGAGCTTTAAATGCGATAGATCCAATCCAATCTTACACGCCCCCCCGTTTTCCGATGTCGTTTGAAATGGCGCCGATCCTAGTGCATTGTCAACAAAATTCCCATCTGTTGGCGAGTCGTCGTCACCCCGGCGAAGGCCGGGGTCCAGTGATTTTAACTAGCTGAAACTACACCTGATTCAGGCCTGCGCCGGAATGACGGTTTGTGTGTATGCACCCTTTACAACTTAGTTGACAGTGTACTAGTGCAGCGTTTCACAATTTCTTCCATATTTAAATGCAGTGAGTCGCCACCCCGCTTCATTCCGTGTTTGAGTGCTTTTGAGCCGGAATCCAGAGAGTTCTTGAAGTATCGATGAACTTAAGAAACGTAACACTAGTACATTGTCAACAAAGTT
>PLSV01000086.1 GCA_003165235.1 Syntrophobacteraceae bacterium | reverse complement strand
AGGCTCTGTTCCTGACCGACCTGCTGGAATTTTTTCAAATGGAGCCGACCATACGCTCCAAGCCAAATGCGCTGCCTGCACCGCGTCCCATTGTGCGCGGTTTTGAGTTCCGGAACGTCTCGTTTCACTACCCCGGAAGCGACAGGTTGATTTTGGAGGGGCTTAATTTCCATTTGCGTCCTGGCGAGCGCGTGGCCCTGATCGGCGAAAATGGACAGGGCAAAACTACAGTGGTTAAGCTGATTACCCGCCTCTACGACCCGACCGAAGGCCAGATTCTGCTCGACGGCGTCGACCTGCGCGACTACCAGTTGAAGTCGCTTCGGAGCCAAATTTCCATGGTGCTTCAGCCCCCCCTGGTCTTTCCGGTTTCGGTGCGGGAGAACATAGCCTACGGCAGGCCCGACGCCAGGATTGAAGAGGTCATCTCCGCTGCGAAACTAGCGCGGATACACGAATCGATAGAGAGGCTACCGGATAAATATGACACCATAGTAGGCGAACAGGGCGCAACACTTTCAGAGGGAGAGCGGCAACGCATCACGATTGCTCGGGCTATTTTGCGGAACTCTCCGATTCTGATTCTCGACGAGCCGACTTCTTCGGTTGACGCCGAGACGGAGGCCCTTATCATGGAAGGATTGGAACAACTGACTTCGCGCCGGACAACGTTCATTATCGCCCACAGGCTATCGACCGTTCGCAAAGCAGACAGGATCATCGTGCTTGGCAAAGGAGAGGTTCTCGAGGAGGGTCCTTTCAACGGGCTCATCAAGGCGCGAGGCCCTTTCGCCGCGCTTTACCACAGTCAATTCGGCCTGGACGAGATGGGACGGGCAGTCGAATAGGCAATGTCAGTTGTTTTTGCAATGGATATGTGGTCTCATTTTTGCTATTAGTTCTTATGGTGAGGTATTTTTGTGAAGCTTACAAGCGCATTATTTCTCGTTTTCACCATTATTTTCTGCGGGCCGATTCTTTGTGCAGCAGAGGAAATCACCGCCGAGCAGTACTTGAAGGATATGTCGGTTTTTTCTCCGGTGGCCGAAAACTCGATCAAAGACCTGATTCAACAGAAAGAACATGCAGTCCCGGGGGCTGCGTCCAAATTCGATCCTTTCTCTTATATACCTCACGGCCTGCTTTCAGTCCCTCCCGGCACTCGAGTGATGATTTTCTCACCCCATCCGGACGATGAATCGATCGCGGCCTCGGGACTGATTCAAAGAGTGCTCGAAGGGGAGGGCAAGGTCAGGGTGGTCTTCGTCACTAGCGGGGACGGCTACACTTTCGCCGTTCGCCTCAGGGTGAAGAATGCGCGCATTTCCGCCAGAGATTTCATCGAATACGGGAAAAGAAGGCAGGAAGAAGCGGTCCACGCTTTATGCGAACTCGGTCTTCAGCCTGAGGACGCCACTTTTCTGGGTTTCCCTGATGACGGCATAGGCAACCTGTGGGACTCCTACTGGTCTGACCTGAAACCGTTTATATCTCCCCATACCCTCTTCGACCGGCCTCACAGAAAAGGTATGAACCGATGGGTGAAGTATTCGGGCGTGAGTCTCAGGGATGAGATCGAGCGGGTGATCAAGGAATTTTCGCCCGACTGGGTCGTGCTTCCGGACCCGCGCGACTATCATCCGGACCATGCAACGGCCGGAGTTTTCGTCCTGGACGCGCTCCGAACCATCTACTCCGATGAGGACACCCTTCCGGCCAAAGTGCTGACTTATCTGGTGCATTACAAGGGTTACCCACTCGCCAGTGAGTGGTCCAATGGGATTTCCGGCACAGGGATTGGGGGATACAGCAAGATTTCAGGGGAAACTCTCGCCGCTACGCAGTGGATGACATTGCCTTTGAGTCCGGAGGAGGTTGAAGGCAAGCGGCGGGCTTTAATTTCGCATGCCTGTCAGCTTCAGATGCTGCAATGGTTTTTTCGTAACTTTCTGCTGTCTTCCGAGTTGTACGGAAGCCTTGATTTGATGCAGGTGATTACAGTCCCCCTGGAGTACGCCGCCTATTACCGGCACCTCGCCAAGGCCGATGAACCTGCCTCTAAGGCAGAGGCCGGTCAATAAACTCATCGAATACCGACCAGCGTTTATGCATCCGCCGAGGCCGCCGAATAGGGGATATGCTTTATCCCCCCGGAAAATCGATCATTGCCGGTTAATCTTTAAGAGGTATATTTTGCGTCCATGATTCGACATATTATTGCGCTGCTGGTTGTGATGTCGCTCTGCCAGTTGGTTTTCGCCCAGGACCCCGAAATGCGAACCCCTCTGAACCCTTCTTCAGACAAGGGGGACTTCAAGGGCAAAAAATGGAGCACGGCTGATATCGACGGTGTCCAGTGGCTGATAGATCCGGATGGGAAACCTTTCTATTCAAAAGGCGTCAATAAGGTTACTCCCGGCAATGAGAGCGAAAAGAGCAGGTGTGGACAGGCGTATTGCTGGTCGAATTTCTACGCTTCCATCGAGCAATGGCGCAAACAGATCTCAAGTCAGCTAAGAGATTGGGGATTCAATACTCTTGGCGGATGGTCCGACGACTCGCCAGATCTGGGGTTCCCGCTCATGGTGGATTTGGAACTCGGCCGAAATTCACGCTTCCACTGGTTCGATCCCTTCGATCCGCAAATGGAACAAAAGACCCTGGAAAAGGCCCGAGAGCTTACGGCCGCTTACAGGGACCTGCCTCAACTAATCGGATATTTCAGCGATAATGAGGTCGGCTGGTGGAATTCCGCTCTTTTCATCTGGTTTCTGAAGGCACCCTGGGAAAACCACACCAAACGTTTCCTGTGGGAAATGATCTACGATAACTATAAGGGGAGCTGGGAGGCTTTTCTCGCCGATTGGTCGCCCCAGGGAGGCGCCAGGGATTTTGAGAATTTGAAGAATGCGGGAGCGAGTCTCAAGCTGAGGCCGGGCGGAAACGGAATCCGGTTGGTGGACCGATTCATGAGCGCCTGCGCTAAGCGCTATTACGAACTGATGTACAAAGCCATTCACACAGCACATCCGGGTGCGCTGGCGCTTGGAGACAGGCTTCCGCTCTATTACCACCAGGACGCGATCCTTGCGATGGGCGACAATGTGGACGTGATTTCGACCAACTACAACGTTGATGTCGCCGACGGCTGGGTTGCTCCGTACTTCTTTGAGGGGTTACGCAAACTCAGCCACAAGCCTGTTTTGGTAAGCGAGTTCTTTTTCGCAGCGGCCGAAAACGGGAGCGGCAACCGCAACGAGACCGCCGGAAACATCCATGCAAAACCCGGCCATCTCATGACGGTCCCTACTCAAGCTGAGCGAACGTGGGGATCAGGCAACGCGCTGCTCAGCTTCGCCCAGTTCCCGAACGTGGTGGGCGCGCACTGGTTTCAGTACTGCGACGAGCCGCTCGGGGGACGCGAAGACGGTGAAGACTACAATATGGGCCTGATCGACATATCCAACAGGCCGTACCAGGGGTTGACGCTGAATTTCAAGGACCTCAATCCCGTGCTGGAGTCAGTGCACGCAAGGAGCGCCGGTAAGCCGGAAAAAGGGACCGCCAATGACGCGCAGGGTGGAGAGGGTCTGCAAAAGAGCGTTGGGGTTCAGCCGGTCAGGATAGTCCGGGCGGATTACCGAATTGACGTTTCCGACCAGTCACTAATCGAGTGGGAAAAGGGAAAAACGCTGCTTTCGGGCTTTATCGCGCCGGCGCCGTATGTCCCCTTTGGAGACGTGCACCTTACATGGAGACCGGAGGGCTTTTACCTTTTCAGCCTTTCGGACACCTACGTCGACCCTAGTTTTCTGGATTACAAGGATAGCTTTCCCCGGTCCGAGGCATTCCAGCTTCATTTTACAGTCGACGTTGATGGCAAACGGAACCATCTGGCCGTTTATCTCATTCCTGAAAACAATTCTTCATATCCTGACGGGTTTGAGATAAAGCCTCAGCTTTTTCGGCTGGGAAATGGCGTTCCCGAGCAAAAGCTGTCCATCGAGGGGCACGTGCAGAGGATAGAAAAATCTTTGCCTCACGTGGCTGTCGAAGCATTTTTCCCCGCGAAATGGTTCGGGCTCGATGAGCTTAAGCCGGGGATGCGCCTCAGGGCGAACATAGCGCTTGTAAGCTATTTCCGTGAGTTTGCGATGGTATGGGCGGGAAACCCCGAAATAAAGCAGATATCAGACCCGCAGGTTTTCAAGGAACTCGTGCTGGAGTAATGAAGATCTCACGAAAAAGTTTTTGCTGAAGCGGCTGATATATAGGCCATGAGTTATTGCCTGTAGCGTGCTATAGTGGGTCTGAGCATTTTTGCTCATTTTGGACAATTCCATTGCTATCCTACCCAAATTGAGATTGTGAACATTGGAGACATTATCATGGGAAGGCTATGTGTCGAATACCCCGAGTCACTTCCTGTCGTTCTCAACCTCAGCGCAGAGTCCTTCGAACGGGAAGCACGGATGGCGCTTGCCGTAAAATGGTTCGAGATGGGTCGTCTTTCTTCCGGGCAGGCGGCGTCGCTGGCAGGAGTGTCGCGGGTAGCCTTCCTGCTTGGTTGTAAGCAGTTAGGCGCTGCCAGCGTTCAGTGGGATCAGGCTGAGCTGGCTGCCGAGTTTGAGGAGTTTGAAGAATGAAGGGCCGCATTGTCTGCAATACTGGGCCTCTCATTGCGCTAACGATTGTAAACAAACTGGATCTTCTCAGGTTACTTTTTACAGAGATCGCGGTTCCAGAAACCGTCCATAAGGAAATTTTGCAGGGAGAAAGCTGTTAGGCTGGATTATCCGCGTACAATCAAGCCTCGTGGATAGAGGTAAAGTCGCTCAAGGGTCCTTTTGACCCACTCCTCGATTCCATTCTTGACGCAGGGGAAGCCTCGGTTATTCAGCTTGCGCGTGAGAGCCAGGCAGAACTTGTGGTCATCGATGAAAGAAAAGCAAGAAGAGTTGCGAGAAGCGTTTATGGTTTGCGCGTTATCGGCGCCGCCCGCGTTCTCATTGAGGCGAAGCGTCGGGGTTACCTGAAAAGCGTGAGTGAAACGATACGTGAAATGCGCGATGGCGGCTACTGGTTGCATGACGACATTGTTCGGTCTGTATTGCGTGAAGCAGGAGAAATGCCAGAGTTGTTTTGAAGCAAAAGCCGGCCTTGCCTGAAGTTTTTCTCAGACTCAATTCAGGGTGGACCGCCTGCCTGTATACCTGCTCTTGATCATTGCACTCATATGCGTTAGAAGAGGACTTAGTCTTCAACATCGGGTTGCTTTCCATTGGGAAACACCGGATGAAACGGGCGGGGAAAATGTTCGATAATCTTTCGGATAAATTTCAGAAGATATTTAAAAACCTGCGGGGCCAGGGAAAGCTGACCGAGGCCAACATAAGGGAGGCGCTTCGCGAGGTTAGGATGGCGCTGCTCGAGGCGGACGTCCATTATAAGGTGGCCAAGGATTTCGTCGCGGGGATTGCTCAAAGGGCTGTGGGGCAGGAGGTGATGCAGAGCCTTACGCCCGGCCAGCAGGTCATAAAGATAGTGCATGAAGAGCTTTCCGCGCTAATGGGCGGCAGCGCTGAGCCCCTCAAGCTTTCCGGACGGCCGCCGGTCGCGGTGATGCTGGTAGGGCTGCAGGGTTCGGGCAAGACGACAACTGCGGGAAAGCTCGCCCGGAAGCTTTCCAATGAGGGCAGAAGGCCCTGCCTCGTTCCGGCCGACGTGTACAGGCCTGCGGCGATAGAGCAGTTGATTACCCTTGCGGGCCAGTTGAAGCTTCCGGTCTATTCTTCGACGTCCCGGCAGACCCCGGAGCAAATTGCAAAAGAAGCTTTAAACTACGCCCGCCAGGAAAATTGTGACACTGTTCTGGTGGATACAGCGGGACGGCTGCATATAGACGCCGAGCTGATGGAGGAACTTTCGCGGCTCAAAGGCATCCTGGAGCCATCGGAGATTCTATTGGTCGCCGACGCAATGACGGGCCAGGACGCAGTACAGATTGCCGGCTCGTTCAACGAAAAGCTCGGCCTTACCGGAGTCATTCTCACAAAGCTGGACGGTGACGCGCGCGGTGGGGCCGCCCTTTCGATCCGATCTGTCACCAACTGTCCGATAAAGTTGATCGGTGTCGGTGAAAAGCTCGATGCACTGGAGGTTTTTCACCCTGACAGGATGAGCTCAAGAATCCTCGGAATGGGCGATGTTCTGTCGATGATCGAAAAGGCTCAGGAGGCTTTTGACGCCGAACAGGCCGAGGAGATCGCGCGCAAATTCAGGCAGGACACATTTACCCTCGAGGATTTTCTCTCCCAGCTTCAGCAGGTTAAGAAACTGGGTTCCTTCGAACAGATACTGGGCATGCTACCGGGCATGGGGATGCTAAAGGAGCTGAAGAAGGTCAAGGTTGATGAGAAGGAGTTTGTGCGCATGGAGGCCATCATCAGGTCAATGACCAGAGATGAGCGCAGGAACTCAGATATACTGAACGGAAGCCGCAGGCGAAGGATTGCAGACGGTAGCGGGACGAGCGTTCAAGACGTAAACCGGCTTCTCAAAAGTTATGAAGATTCGCGCCGGATGATGCGCCAGATGATGGGCGCGGTTGGGGGTAGCAAGAAAAAGAAGGGAAAGATACGGCGAAAAGGGTCATTTTTCCCTTTCTAATCTACGGATTATGGGTTATACGGATAATTTTACTGTGCAAAATCGGGAGCGGACTTGCGTCTTGGGTCTGCGGCGATTAAAGATGACAATTCCACTGGGCAAAAGCGCTCGTAAAGGCGCTGGTCGCCCCCCGCCAGGGGACGTTTGATTAAACAGGAGGTCTAGAGTTAATGCCGGTTAAAATTCGTTTGGCACGTGGAGGAAGAAAAAAAAGACCGTTTTACAAGATTGTTGTCGCCTCCTCTGAGGCGCCGCGCGACGGCAGGTTCATAGAGAGAATTGGGAGCTATGATCCTCTGCCCATGGAAGCACAGGTCCAGATCGACAGCGAGAGGCTTCAGTACTGGCTGGGGCAGGGCGCAAAACCGACCGANNCATGTTGAAGGAACTGATCGAGTTTATGGCGCGTGCATTGGTTGACAACCCTGAGAAGGTGAGGGTCTCTGAGATTGTGGGCGAGCAGACCTCTGTTATCGAACTCCGGGTATCAAAAGAAGACCTCGGGAAAGTAATTGGCAAGCAGGGGCGCACTGCCCGCGCGATGAGAACGATCCTGAGCGCTGCGTCGACAAAAATTCGCAAGCGGGCCGTTTTGGAGATAATCGAATAACACCGATGGACAAATCCTCTCTGGTTGCCGTTGGGAAGGTAGTGAGGACTCATGGGATCCGGGGGGCGCTCAAAGTTTTTCCTTACGGCGAGACCCTTGGGGAAATGGAAGCCGGAGAGAAGCTGTTTTCAATCGAAGGAGGCGGGCAACGGCAACTGACCCTTGCAAGCCTTAATCCGCAAAAGCGTGTCTTGATCGTTGAGTTCGAAGAAATTGACGGCATGGACCAGGCTCAGGCATTAACGGGAAAGGATCTGTATATTGACCAGGACCGGTTACCCAGGTTGCCTTCGGGCGAATACTATCATTTTCAACTAATTGGGCTTTCGGTGGAGACAAAAGAGGGGAAGCCGCTGGGGACCCTGAGCACGGTTATAGAGACTGGAGGCAATGACGTCTACGTGGTGGAAATGGGTGGGAAGGAATTGCTAATCCCTGCAATCGAGGAGGTCATCGGTGAAGTGGATCTCCTGAATGGAAAGCTCATAGTAGATTTGCCGGAAGGTCTGCAATAGATGATCTTTGAAATCCTGACCATTTTCCCCGGCATGTTTTCTTCACCCCTGGAAGAAAGCATAGTGGGAAAAGCCCGCGACCGTGGACTAATTGATGTCAGGGTGCATAATATACGTGATTTTGCCGCCGACAGGCATCAGATGACGGATGACCGGCCCTTTGGAGGCGGAGAGGGCATGGTCATGAAACCGGAGCCGATAGTAAAGGCCCTTCGAGCTATCAAGGATTGCGGCCCTCCTGCCAGGAGCATTTTGCTGACTCCTCAGGGGCGGTTGTTCAACCAGGAGATTGCTCGAGAACTGAGCCGACTTCCTCGGCTCATTCTCATTTGCGGCAGGTACGAGGGGGTTGACGAGCGGGTGGCCGAGTATTTCACTGAAGATCAGATATCCATAGGCGACTATGTTTTGACAGGTGGAGAACTTGCGGCCATGGTCATGGTGGACGCCGTCGCCCGGCTGCTTCCCGGAGTGCTCGGCAATGAGGGTTCGGCTGTGGCGGATTCATTCAGCGAACCGGTTTTGGAGCATCCCCAGTATACACGGCCTCAGGATTTCGAGGGCATGGGCGTTCCGGCGGTCCTGCTCTGCGGCAGTCATGCAAGCATTCGCCGCTGGCGGCGAGGGCAGGCCCTCTTGAGGACCAGGATGCGCCGCCCCGATCTTTTTGCCCGCCTTAGTCCCACGGCTGAGGATATCGTCCTGCTCGAATCAGCCCGGCGGGAGCTTGAAGAAAGAGTATAGCTGGGCTGCGCAGGCCTGTGGAACCGATAATGGCGCAACTTTTTTTAGCGCTTCTCCATTATCCCGTCCTGAACAGGATGGGTGAGATAATCGCCTCGGCGATAACGAACCTCGATCTTCACGACCTGGCGCGGTCGTGCCGCACTTACGGCGTGCCTGCGTGTTATATCGTTACGCCTCTTAAGGACCAGCAGGCGCTCGCAAACCGGCTTACGGCTCACTGGATCGAGGGCAAGGGAGGCAAAATTCTGCCAGAGAGGCGTGAGGCACTGAAACTTCTAAAGGTTGTGGGAAGCCTCTCTTCGGCGATAGAGGATATCGCTCGAAAGAGCGGAGAGACCCCGGTCCTGTGGGCCACCACCGCAAAAAATGGAGGGGGCGCTCTGCGTCATTGCGAGGCTCGGGATTTGCTTGAAAGGGGAAACAGGCCCTTTCTGCTTCTTTTCGGGACAGGATGGGGCCTCGCACCGGAGATTTTCGATCTTGCGGATGCGGTGCTCGAACCGATTCCGGGCGTTAACGGCTACAATCATCTTCCGGTGCGCTCGGCTGCTTCTATCCTGATGGACAGGCTCCTGGGAGGGGGTTAGCCGACAGCCGTCCGGAGACGCCGGATGAATCTCCAGGCTCTGCGAGGTGGGCCATGCCCGCGATTCAAACTGAAATAAGCCGGGGATTTGAAGTCAGTTTACGGGGTGATCATTTCCGGCGCCCTGTTACATATTTATTTACGGAGGAATGAAGATGGGAATCAGCTTGCTCGAAACGATCGAAAGAGATCACATGCGCTTCGATATCCCGGCATACAGGATCGGCGATACGGTGAAGGTGCACGTGAAAATCCGTGAAGGCGATAAAGAACGCATTCAGGTATTCGAAGGCCTGGTGATCCGCACCCATAGGGCCAAAATGGGCGCCACTCTCACGGTCCGGAAGGTGTCCTACGGGGTTGGCGTGGAACGTATTTTTCCCATTCATTCCCCGCAGATAGATAAAATAGAGATACTGCGGCGAGGCCGCATCCGCAGGTCCCGGCTCTACTATCTGCGCAATCGGGTCGGCAAGGCCGCCAGAATACGCGAAAAGCGAGAGCCGATCAGGTCATAGGCAACATTAATTTTCTTTGAGGCGGGCCTCATGCAGCGCCAAATGATCGAAGCCCTGGCGGTTGATATGCGTCTCCATGAAAGGGACGCCTACCGGCGGGGTTTTCGTTTTATTTGCGGGATAGACGAAGCGGGCCGGGGGCCGCTGGCAGGCCCTGTGGTCGCCGCCGCCGTGGTCCTGCCAAAAACCGTTCATCTCCCAGGGATTACCGATTCCAAAAAGCTTAGCGCCGAACAGCGGGAAGATTTTTGCGGTAAAATCCGGCCGCGCGCACTGGCCATCGGAATCGGGGTTGTAGACAACGTCGAAATAGATCGGATAAACATCCTCCAGGCAACGTTCCGGGCAATGGTCGGCGCTGTCGGCCAGTTGGCCATAGAGCCGGATTTCCTGCTCATCGACGGCCCATACGAACTCCCGCTCCAGATAGAGCAGAAAGGAATTGTGCAGGGAGACTGCCTTTCGGTCTCCATTGCGGCCGCCTCGATAATCGCCAAGGTCCATCGCGACCGCTTGATGTGTGAGTTTCACGAAACATTTCCTCAATACGGATTTGATTCCCACAAAGGCTATGCCACCGCCCGCCATTGCGAGGCCATTCGCAGGCATGGGCCATGTTCGCTGCACCGGATCAGCTTTAAAGGCGTCCTGCCCGTTACGGAGCACCGCATTGATGACGAGGAGCCGATATAGTCTAGGGAAACAGGGCGAGAGCGCGGCGGCTGAATACCTATCGAGCAGCGGAATCAAAATCCTCGATCGAAACTTCCGCTGTCCGCTGGGTGAAATAGACCTGATTGCAAGAGACGGAAAGACAATTGTATTCGTGGAGGTAAGAGCCCGGCAGGCAGACGGGATCTGCAGCCCCGAGGAATCCATCACCATATATAAACGCAGGCGTTTGACACGCGCGGCCCTGTGGTATCTGAAACAGCGGGGACTGCTGGACTCAAATGCACGCTTCGATGTTGTAGCGATCAGGTGGGACGGCGAAAAACCCGAAATAAACTGGATAGTCAATGCCTTCGAACCTGGGCGCTGAAAAAGAGGCAAAGGCAGGAACGCTCTACGTTGTCTCAACGCCTATCGGAAACCTTGCCGACATCACCCTGAGAGCGCTCGACATTCTGCGGGCGGTCAATCTGATCGCTGCGGAGGACACCCGCCACACACGAAAACTTCTGTCCTATTACGACATCCATAAACCCCTGGTCAGCTATCACGAGCATAATGCGCGGCAGCGTGGAGGCGAACTGCTCGATAAAACCGCTTCCGGGCAGAGCGTAGCGCTGGTTACGGATGCGGGAACGCCGGGTGTGTCCGACCCTGGAAAGCTTCTAATTGAAGCGGCGCTGGAACGCGGAATGGAACCTGTAGTCATTCCCGGCGCCACCGCCCTCATATCGGCCCTGGTCGTTTCGGGGCTGTCAACTCAACCCTTTGTTTTTCTTGGTTTTCCTCCCGCCAGAGGCGCAGAAAGACGGCGCTTTTTCGAAAAACACGCCCTTCTTGAAATGACCCTGATACTCTATGAGTCTCCCAAAAGGCTTGCAAAAACCCTCAAAGATTTGCTCGGGAGCTGGGGTGAAAGGAGGGTGGCGGTAGCACGGGAGCTTACAAAAATACACGAGGAAATTTTTCGGGGTTCGATTTCGGAAGCGCTCGGGCATTTCTCGAGTGAGGTCAGGGGGGAGTTGACTCTGGTAGTGGAGGGCGCAGCGGCAGGACGCAATGCGGATTCCCAATCGCGCTCTGGGGCGGAACTGAGGAATTTCGATCCGGAACGATTGAACCTGAATTCCTCGAATCAGGGGTCCCCGGCCTGGAAGGACGAACTCAAGGTCTTGCTCTTGAGGGGCGTTTCATCAAAGGAAGCCGCATCGGCAATCGCCGGCCGCTTCAACCTTTCCCGTAGGGTGGCGTATCAAGCGGCTTTGGCGATGAAGGAGGATTGATTTCTCTTCCGGGCACTCTAAGAGATGGTTCAATTGCCGTTTAGCTCGTAATCCAAGAAAGGGACCCCGTTACTATTAAGGGTCTCGTCAAAACCTTGACCCGTGGTAAACGACGGTCAGGCCGGATAAAGCGATTCAGTTTTCCGGCCGTTAGTCCTTCTGTCCCACGGGGTCAGACCGCACCGCTTCATCAAGCATTTTTCCACTCGCAATTCTTCAGTTGGCCAACATCTTGCAATTCCCAGCCTCTGTGTCGGTGTTTTCCGGCTATACGCCTGATTTGAGCAGTGTTTTGCAGATGGGCCTGCGGTGCGCCTTTGACAAAAAGGGGCGGGCGTTTTGCAGATGTTTTCGGATGATGACCAGGAGCAAGCCTTGATCAGTACGGGACTGATTCCAACCCGGCGCGCGGAGATCGACATCAATCGGCCTCCACACATGCATAATTACCAATTGTATCGTTTTCGCAAAGGTCAAAAAACTGGCGGAGGCGAGATGCATGGGTCCTGCGAGTTTGATAAATGAGAACAATTTCGGAGAATTAAACAGAGGGAGAATGGCATGGAGATAGCCAGTTGGGAAGCCGGTTGCGAACAGATTTCCGCTCAGAGCTGGTTCGAAAAGGGTGAAGCTGCGCTTTGCGAAGACAAGCATACTGAGGCGGCCGATTGCTTTGGCCAGGCGCTTAAGGCAAATCCGTTCAACGCAAAGGCCCACTGCAGATTGAGCAACGTCTACTGGGCGCAGGGCAGGATCGAAGACGCCCTCAATTCGCTCACAAGAGCGCTGGAACTGGAGCCGGGGGACAGGGACACGGTGCTGGCATGCACACGCGTCTTCGCGGCGCTCGGCAAAGAAGATTTCGCCAAAGAGGTGCTCAAGTCTTATGTGGACAAGAATCCTCATGACAAAGAGATTAGCTCCCGACTTGAGTTGCTCGGCAAGCCGGAGGATCAGGGTCATCATTCCCCTGATTCAGCCGAGTTTTTCACTCGACAGGGAGGCATTCAGTTTCAGCGCGGAAATGTCGCGCACGCTCAAGCCTGCTTCGAAATGGCCATTGAGGAAGACCCCCTGATGGCTGAGGCCTACAATAACCTGGGCGTGCTCAACCTCGAGAGCGGAAAGGTTACGGAGGCTTTGAAAAATTTCTACAAGGCCATGGAGCTTAAGCCCGAAGACCCTGAAATTCTCGGAAATAGCGCGCGGGGGCTTGCCAGAGCGAATCAGATCGATGTCGCCATTGATGTATACAGGGAATACCTGCGCCGTTCGCCGAAAGACAACGAGGCGTGGCTGGAGTTTGAATCGCTTATTCGGCGGAGCGCCGCGCCGGGGTGGAATCCAAGCGGCCTCTCCATTGAGGTGGCCGATATATATTTACAGACTGCTGAGATGTTGGGGAAAGCCGGCGATCTAACGGGCGCGAGCGAAGCAATCGAAAGGGCGCTGAAGATCAAACCCGCGTCGCCGGGTTCGCTTTACGTGCTTGCCTCGCTGCACTACGCCATCGGGCAGAAGGATGAAGCCGAAGGCATTCTTGACCAGGCGCTGGTTATCGACCCATCGCACGGGCCCTGCTCCGATATGCTTAAGTCCATACGCAACGGGAACGGGGAGAAGTCTTTTAAGGCATTTCAAGACTAAAACGAATTGAGGAATTCCGAATTCGGGAATTTAGGGATTAAAACCAACTCCCCAATTCTTCAATTCCTAAATCCTTCAATTCCTCAATTGGTTTTGAGCGGCATATGCGTGAACCCCTCATCTCTCTTTGCATGATCGTCAAAAACGAGGAAAAGCACCTACCCCGATGCCTGGAAAGCGTTCGCGGGCTGGTGGATGAAATCGTGGTCGTGGATACCGGATCCGAGGATAACACGGTTTCAATTGCGGAATCATTGGGCGCAAAAGTCCACCATTTGCCCTGGCCGGGCGATTTTTCCGCCGCCAGAAACGAGTCGCTGAAAAAAGCCGGGGGTAACTGGATACTGTACCTGGACGCCGACGAAGCACTCGATCCGAACGGAATTGCGGACTGCATAAGAAAAGCGGCCTCGGACCCTTCGGTCACCGCGTGGTCGGTGGCGATACGCAGCCATCAATGGGAAACCGACTCTTATAGCGTCACTCTGAACATACGGCTTTTCCGAAATCTTCCGGATCTTCTTTTTGAAAATGAAGTCCACGAGAGAATCGAACCGGCGCTTGCCCGAATGGGGGCAAAAATCGCCGCCACCCCTTTTTTCATCGACCACTTCGGCTATAGAGCGGCGCCGGAAGAGATGAAAAAAAAGATGGAAAGAAACCTCCTTCTGTCACAAAAGCACCTGGAACGAGACCCTCACGACCCCTATTGCCTTTACTACATAGGGGCAAGCTGCCTCACGCTGCAAAGGGCAGCCGAAAGCAGACAGCACTTTCAGCGCGCTCTCCTGTCCAAGGACCTTCCGGCATCTCTTGAGGCAATGACCTGCAACCTGCTGGCGTATGCCGAACTGCTGGAAGGCCGGCCGGACGAATCGCTTGAGCTTGCCAAAAGATCCATCGATCTGGCGCCCCTGCAAAACACGGCATACATGGTGAGAGGGATCGCTCTTTTCCGCAAGGGAGAATTCGGCGCGGCCGTTCCTCTACTGGCAACTTCTCAAGAGTTCCTTGGCCTCCCGCCGGACCAGCGCCAAACCGATCTCAGCCAGGAACATGCGTTCGTCGACAATCGAGAATTACACAAGCTGCTCGGCGTCTGTCTTTCGGAAATCGACCGGCCGCGCGAGGCTGTCGAACATTTCGAGCGCTTCATGGAAGCGGGCGGCAAGGACCCTGAAGCGGCAAGGCGCGCCGGCGTCTGTTGCGTAAACGCGGGCGACTTCGCTTCCGGCCTTAAGCATCTCGAAGAAGCCGAAAGACTTGGCGTGGCGAGGTTCGAACTGGTCCTTCCGATGGCCCTGGCCTCCGTGAAGCTCAAAGATTTCACTCGTGCCAAGCTTCTGCTGGAAGAGGCCGAAAAGAACTTCTCGCTCGATACGGACAAGATAAGTCAACTAAGAGATCTTCTGGAATCGGGAGCTCAGAACTGCTGCTCCCCTCTGCAATACCGGTCCGATTGCGCCGCTCCCCGCGTTTCGCTTTGCATGATCGCAAGAGACGAGCAGGAACACATCCCCGGATGCCTGGAGAGCGTGCGCGGACTTGTTGACGAAATCATAGTCGTCGACACGGGTTCAGCCGACAGGACTGAGGAAACGGCCCGGTCCAGTGGCGCGAGAGTTTTTTCTTTTCCCTGGACAGGCAGTTTTGCAGAGGCCCGGAACGAATCCCTGCGGCACGCTACGGGCGACTGGATCATCTTTCTGGATGCCGATGAACGGCTCAATACACTGGGCGTAGAGGATTGCCTGAGGAAGACCGCAACTATCCAGGGGATGGACGCTTACGTCGTTTCCATTATCAACCTGCGTCCGGATGGAAAGGCTGATTCAACGGTCAGGCGGGCTGTTCGTTTCTTTCGAAATCTGCCCGGCATACGGTTTTCCGGGCGCGTGCACGAGAGCGTGGACCGATTTCTGAGCGAATCCGGCGCAAGAGCGCACCACGCCGGCTTTGAAATCCAGCACTTCGGATATGCGCTGGAGCCCGAAATCGTCAGGAGAAAACACCAGCGGAATCTCCATCTGCTTCAGGAGGAACTGGCCGAAGATCCCGGCAGCTCACATTTGAGGTATCATCTGGGCCTGACCTGCATGGCCCTGGAACGGGAAGAGGAAGCACGGCGGGAGTTCGACCTTGCTCTTTGCGGCACAGGTATGACGACGAGCCTCGAGGCTATGATCCTTAACATGAAGAGCTATCATCACTTGAGAGCCGGCGAAATCTGCCATGCGCTGGAAGCCGCTTCGAGATCCCTTTCAGTTGCGCCGGTCCAGGGCACGGCCCGGTTGCTGAAAGGACTTGCCCTCTTCCGGAAACAGGCTCACGGTGAAGCGCTCCCTCTGCTTCTCCAGGCCTACCGATTCGTTTCACTTCCACCTCGGGACCGTAAAAGCGATATCTTTTTCGAAGACAGCATTGACATGATCGACCTGGTGGAAGTTATCGGAATCTGTTTTGCCGAAACCGGCCGGTTCGACGAGGCGATCCCTTTTCTCAAGCTCACAGGGCGCCTGAAACCGGGGCCAGCCGTTTTCGAGCGCCTTGGAGTCTGTCTGCTCAATAGCGGGAATTTTTCTGCTGCCCTGGAGCACCTCAAAAAGGCCCGGGACGGTGCGCCTGAGCCTGACTCGCTCGCCCTTCCGCTGGCCTTTGCATCTCTAAAGACCGGTGACCTCGAGGCCGCCGCAGAATACTTTTGCAGCGCCCGGCCCATGGACGAAAGCGAGATCTCCCTGGCCTTTCAAATGATACAGGCGATGGCCGCCGACAATGCCTTCATGCCCTATCTTACGGGCTGCATCAGGAGCAAGGAAGATGCCTTTCTGCACGCTTTTCCGGAGCGATTTCTGAGGTTTGTCTCCGAGCTTAGGGCGTCTGAGCCTATTTCCCAAAACCCGGAAACCAGTGGAGGCATGAGCTGATGGCGCAATCCCCCGGCCTTTCGGTCTGCATGATCGTAAAAAACGAATCGGCAAATATTGCGGACGCGCTGGCTTGTTTCGGTCCTTTTGCCGATGAAATCATCGTTGTCGATACCGGTTCGAGGGATAACACAAAAGAAATCGCCGCCCGGTTTACCTCAAAGATTTATGATTTCGAGTGGGTTGACGATTTTTCAGCCGCGAGAAACTTCGCCTTGTCAAAAGCTGTCAAAAGCTATCAGCTCTGGGTTGATGCGGACGACAGGATCAGCCCGGAAAATCAGGGTCATATCGAATCTCTGAAATCACACTTTGACGGTAAGAAAGCCTTCTATTTTATATTGGAAAACCATCAGACGGATGGGCCTCCCTCTTCATGCAGGCAGTTGCGCTGTACTCCCATAACAGGGGAGGTGCTGTTTGAGGGGCGCATACATGAACAGATATTTCCCAGCGCGGTCAGGGCTGGGATCGAGCTGGCAATTACAGATATCGTGATCAGTCACCTCGGGTATATGACTGAAGAGAATCGGAAAGCCAAGGCAAGGCGTAATCTGGCGATAATGGAAAGGGAAAGAGCGGAAGGCAGGAACGGTGGAGGGCTGCATTTTTTCCTTGCCATGACTTATGCGTATCTTGACCGGCGGCAGGAGGCAATACGGAGCATGGAGGAGGCCCTGGAAAGTTTCGAGAAAGAAAACTACAACCATCATCTCATTCCGGAGGGTTACCTTTTCCTGGCGAGGGTCAGCTTAGAGATGGAAGAACACGACAAGTGCGTCCGCTACCTGGCCATGGCCGGAAGCCTGGTGGACGGAAACCCGCTGTACAACTTCCTTATGGGAATCATCTACCAGCGGCTGGGCAGACACCGGGAGGCGCTTAGGGTCTTTCGTGAGGTCTTCGGCAAAAAATATGTTCCCAACCTCTTCCCCACCCAACCGCTGCCCAGTTACTCCGAGTTGCTCCTTCACATGGCATACAGTTTTTGTTGCATGAACGATCACCAAAGCGCTTTAAAGTTGATAAACGCCTCCGCCCCGCAAGGAGCCGAACTCGGCAGAAGCTGGGAGTGGCTGGGCACGAAGGCCTTTATGCTCGAAAATAGTACGTTTGCCCAGATCGCGTTCGAAACTGCCCTGCGCTTCGGCACATTGGAGCCGGTAAGCTGGGGGCGCCTGGGCGCTGTTTACAAGCTGCGCGGCTTTTCGGAAAAGGCGCAGGAATGCCTCCTGCACGCGGAAGGCCGGGTGAGTGAATAGTGAATAGTGAATTCAGTTTTCACTTACATCCGGCCGTACATTTGTTATATACATCCTGCGAGTTGCCTATGCACATCGCCAGATCGCCTGAGTCTAAGGGATTATGGTGAATTGATTTGCATATTGCAACTCCAGATTCATATTGATTGCTGCATTGAACTGCAGTTGCCGGATCCAATTTACAATCAGCCCAGGCAGACGTATAGAACGCTAGAACTATGGCAATTACTAAGACAATTTTTTTCACGATATCCTCCTATGTACAAGCTTCAGGACGGAATTATCTGAGCCTTCTCTCTTTCGAGATGCACAATCCAAAATAGACGGGCTAAAGTCCCGTCCTCTTCGACGTTAACCTCATCCGGAGCTTCATGGGAGCAGAAGTTCTGAAATCTGAGATCGTAAACCAATGATAATCACTGCTTCTCAAAGAAGAGGCATATCCCTGAAACTTTATGGCGGCAATCCCCGGTAGAAACGTTTCGTCCTAGAAAGCGCGTCAGGACAGATATCTGCAAGATAATCCTCACTCGGGATAGTGTAACAGACACTTTATTATCCTGTCTGCCGTCCAAGCAACTGGAACCGACGCCTTCAAACTGGCTCTGGTCCTAATTTCCTGTAGGCTCAAGGGGTAGATGCACGTATTGTTGATACGCAGCACGAGGAAATAAGAGTCGAAGCCAGAGACGATATAGCGGATCAGGCGCAGGCGATTGTGGTGGAGTCGATGGAGGAGGCATTGGAACGGGTTGTTCCAGAGGTCCCGTTTATCGTTGAACCCAAGATTGCCGATTCGTAGAGATCATAAGATCCGAAACATTCTTCATTGCTGTTGAGAGAATCCCTTATACCATAGGAATGAGAGTCAAATCCTGTTTTTTTTGCTGTCCTTGTGCTACATTCGTATTTTCGTAGCAGGATTTCATGTCTCGTTGGGACGCCCAGAACCATGAAAAGACCTGTAGGGTGGGCTACGCGGAGCGCAGCCCACCAAAACTTTTCGAGACAGACAGGAGTGGCGAAAGGCTGGGAGGTCAACTTTACAAACGTTTCCGTGTCTATCAGAAGGCGCTCTAAAACACCATGAAGACCTTATTGTTATATCCATCGTTTCCTCAAACCTTCTGGTCCTTTAACAGGGTCACTGCAATGCTGGGAAAGAAAGCAGTGCAACCTCCTCTGGGGATGCTTGCCCTGGCTTCACTCCTTCCAAAGGAATGGGACCTCAGTCTGATCAATCTGCAATACCAGCAAGTGTCTTCCCGGGACTGGGATGAAGCCGGCCTCGTATTACTCTCCGGAATGCTGGTGCAGCACGTGCAGATAGTGGATCTTATCAGGGAAGCCAAGAAGAGAGGCAAGACCGTCGCGGTAGGAGGACCCTGGGCATTTCACATGCCGGATGAGGCGCTCCGGGCCGGGGCCGACCTGGTGGTCAGAGGGGAAGGCGAAGTGGCTGTCCCGCTGTTCCTGGAGAAACTTCACAGAAAAGAATTCGGCGAGGTCATAAGCGCCGAAGGAAGGGCCGATCTGCGGAACGCTCCGCTGCCGCGCTACGATCTTGTCAGAGTCAATGACTATACCGACATGGCGATTGAGTTCTCCAGGGGCTGTCCTTTCCAGTGCGAGTTCTGCGATATTACCGTCATGTTCGGGCGAAGGGTGCGCACCAAGGCCCCCGAACAGATCCTGAATGAGTTGGAGCAGTTCTTTGAACTGGGATGGAGGGGACGCGTCTTTTTTGTTGATGATAATTTCATCGGGGATCCCGGTAAAACCAAGGCTCTCCTGAGGCAGTTGATTCCATGGATGGAGATGAGAGGCCATCCTTTTGAATTCTACACCCAGGTCTCGGTAAACCTCGCGGAAGACGAAGAGTTATTGGACCTAATGGTGCAGGCCGGATTCTGCAAGGTGTTCGTCGGCATCGAGACCGCCGATGAAGAGAGTCTGAAGCTGGCGAAAAAATATCAGAATACGGGTTTGGACCTCGGTATGGCATGCCGTAAGATCAATCGTGCAGGTCTTCAAATCATCGCCGGCTGCATAATCGGATTTGACTCGGAATCAACCGGAGCCGACCGGCGGCTCATAGACTTTGCCCGCCATAATCAGATCCCCGAAATGTTTATAAACATGCTCGGAGTAGTCCCGGGAAGCGCGCTCTGGTCACGCATGGAGAAGGAAGGACGACTTCTGCCGTTCAACCCTGAGCATTACACCAATAATACCGGCCTAATGAATTTCGTCCCCGTGCGGCCGATGGGAGAAATAACCGGTGAATTCATTCACATGTATGAGGTCCTCTATGACCCCGCTTTCTATTTGGACAGGGCCTTCAATCATATCCTGGGAATGGCCCCTCCTGCAAAGAGGAAGCCTTTCAAACCACCCCGCCTTTGCGAATTGCGCGCGGTCCTTACTGTCTTTGCAAAACAGGGGATCATATATTCGTCGCGCCGGAAGTTCTGGAAGTACTTGTTCCGTGGCCTGAGGGAGTTCCCCTGGTACCTGAACCGTTATTTGAGCTACTGTGTGATGGCGGAACACTATTTTGAGTACCGGCAAACCATAAAAAGTGCTTTGACTATCCAGATGGAAGCTCTGAACGCAGATGCCAATCCGTCTGAGGGCAAGAGCATCTCTTCGTCATTCCGGCAGGGCTTTTGAGCCGGATACAGGTTTTGTGCTTCATGACGTTTCGCCCTGGTGCGCTCCTCTACTTCAAGCGTCAACCGCTAGCCCAACTTCCGCAGTTCTGAAGGTTAAGTTGTTGATATTTCATAATCAGAGGTCAAAAGTCGTCACTACAAATTGTGTTTTTCAAATCTTCGCGGCAAGCTAAATTTGAGCCTCTGCAAAAGGATACGCTGGTGAGAATCCGGTGTCTCTACGCGTCGCAGCCTGATCTCTGTACTGTTTCGGGTCGGCAGGATCACATCAGTCAGTTTAATGGGTCTTCCGGCAAACGCGTAC
>PLSV01000153.1 GCA_003165235.1 Syntrophobacteraceae bacterium | reverse complement strand
TGACCGGTCATCTGATACATTGCGTCGATCGCGAAATAGCAGACATCCACACCGGCAAGATCCATGATCTCGTTGGGTCCCATGGGCCAGTTGCATCCGAGTTTCATGGCCTGGTCGATGGCCTCCGGCGAGCGTCCCCAAGTCACATGAAAAAAAATCATTTGCAGAAAAAGATGAAATCTCCTCAGCGTTATATCCTGTCAGGTTCTCAAAAGCCGGATTCACATAAAAAAACTGCCCACCAGCTATAATGAAATGTGCTGTGGGCGTTGATTCAACGATACCTTTAAAAAACTCTGATGTATGGGTATTCTCCGAACCCGGCATTCTTGTGCCGACCGATGAATTATCCGGCAGAAATCTCTTGGTTTTGCTCATCTTTTCACCACCCCCACCTGAGCAAGCCTTTAATAGAATGGAATCGAGAACATTTGAGCCTCCGACTTTGCGGGCAGGCGAGACGGTCTGTGTGATCCACCATCTCATTGACAATCGCCAGCAACTGGAACTCCCTAAAAGAGGAAGACGCAGCTAAATGTGAAAATGAAAAGAATATGCTTCATTTGACTGGTCATGGTTTTTTTCATTTGTCGTTTCCGCTTCTCTTCAAAAGAATTTCCTGCCCTGCTCACTCACCCGCATGCATATATGGCTGAGTTTATAGCATACTTGGAGCAGAATGGTTGACTCAATTTTGGTGGTATACAGATTATATTCTGACATCACCTTGCGAGGGATTTTAAGTAATATCTGAGTCTTACCTCTTGAGTACTCAACTCTAACTGTGCTTGGAGTCACATACAGAATGGGCGCCGCGTGAGAAGTTCCCATACAGCGCCAATGGTGGTCATTCCGGTTAGAATCATAAACGCCAGACCGATAAAACTGACTAGGCCAGCGATGTAGAAAATCTTCGTCATCGCGCTAAGTTCCTTCCATTCGGACATCATAGGCGCCTCCTCTATTTCCTAAACACCTGAAACTCATGCCCACACACCGCACATCTCTTTTCCCAAATCTTCACTGTCGGGACTCCCACAATCCTGCCCAGCCATGCGACGATGGTGGTAAAAGACAGCTTGGATCTCACATTCTCGCTTCCACATTCTGGACACTTCGGTTTTATTCGAGGATATTGAATAATCATGGCTCGGCCTCCCTGGATGAATGATGTTGGTGACGATGGTAATTTGAGTTTCGATCAGTCGGGCTGAAAGTACGTGGTGGATTGGATTGTTATCTTGGATATTCATATATTTAGGAAGGAAGCATCATTTCAGTGGCCGGAAGATGTCAGGTCAGGTGGGTCTGCAAGGAGGATTGGGCGTGAATTTACGTCGTCACTGAATCAATTCGAGATCATTGCCAGAAGACGCTACAATGAATCGATGCGTGCGAGCCGGATGGGCAGCCCGTGAAGCTTCATAAATGTTATGGACATGAAAAGGTTGATTGTGCCTTTTTGAGGTCAATGATGGGAGAGATATCGGCAGCGGCGGCAGGGCCGGCCGTCGCTGAGGAAGCGGTCACAAGCAAGGTTGCCATGGCGGACGCGGCGGAAGGAGAATGACAATGATAGTTGATTTTCATATCCATTATTCACCGGAAGAATTGGTGAGGCCTAAGTTGGGGCCACGCGGAACACCCCGGACGATCTTTGTGAATGGGGCGCCTGTCCAAATGCCTCGACAGCAACTCTTCGCTTTGGAAGATCATATTGCTGCCATGGACGAGGCCGGCGTGGATGTGGCCGTTTTGTCCTCACCCTCCGGCCTTGTCAATGAAATCAATCAGTGCCGCATGGTGAATGACAAGCTGAAATGGGTTGAAGATCGTTTCCCCGGTAGGCTGCAAGGCATGGCCCATGTCCCTCCTTTGGGAGGAGGGGAATCTTTGCATGAGTTGGAAAGAGCCGCTTGCGAACTGGGTTACAAAGGCGTCGCTCTGCCCTCGCTTATCGGCCGGACCGAGCTTGATGCGCCGGAATTGTGGCCGTTTTACAGTAAAGCTGAAGAGCTGGGCCTGTTTGTGTTCGTTCATCCATCTCTGAATTCGCCGGGGAATTATATGGATTATGACCTCGGGCGGAGCGTCGGCAGGGAGTTTCAGTTAGTGCTCGCGGTCATACGGCTCATAAACGGGGGTATTCTGGACGAATTTCCCGGTTTGAACTTCATCATCTCCCATCTCGGCGGTGGGATTGCGGCCCTCATGGGCCGAATCGAGCCCTACCAGGATAAGGTCTTCTGGATGACGGCAGATCATGAAAGGCACGGCAAACTGCCGCGGGAACCGTTCAGGAATTATTTGAACAGACTATACTTCGATATGGGCGGGTGTTTTGGCAACATTAGTCCAGTCAAATGCGCCCTGGTTGAGATCAATCCGGAAAAACTTCTGCTGGGCACCGATTACCCCCAGGAGATGCGAGACGCACAGTCCATCAAGACGTTCGTCGATGAGATCAAAAAGCTGCCTCTTTCTCAGGAACAACTTGAAGGGATCCTGGGCGAAAACGCGAGACAATTTTTGAAAAATCCCTAATACTTTTTTGAATGAAGGGACATGTTATGCACACGAATGCGAATCCTCACCGGCATTCAAGGCACGTGTCATTCCTTCCTGGCGCTTGCCCCGGATTGCTTTATAGGGAGGGAGGAGTTCAAAAAAGAGATGGATCGCTACATCGTCAGCATCAAGGAAAGCGCCAAAGCCAGGAATTGTGAGGAAATCCTGGTCCCGGGAGAGCCGGAACTTAGGACCGAAGCCGAGCGGCTCGAAAATGGCATTCCACTTTGCTGCGGCTACAACCGAGGAATTTGGTATTTTGTTCGATAATATCCGGTATCACATACATATGACGTGTTTAAACAGGATATTAGTAAGTAGTTCTTGAAATCTCTCGTTAAATCTCTTGGAATTTCGTTTTCGTTAATGTATATGGAAAAAGAAAAACAATTCAATCCACCAGAATTTTTTGCAAAGCCTTTGGTGGAGCCGAGCACAACTCATCGAGCAGGAAGTTTTTACGCGAAGACGCAAAGCTTCGAAGCTGGAAAACGCTCCTCCCTCATGCGCTCTTCGCTGGGAATATTGGGCAAGCTGTGACCACCATTCAACACTTATCGGCAAGAGAAGTGCGTAGATTGGTGGAGGGAAGCTCAACTTATCACATTGGCGCAATCCATCATTCAAACTTTTCCAACCATCACCATTTGAAAGGGAGGGTCTATGATTTCTCTTAGTGTAAACAGTAAGGTTCAAGAGCTGGATGTGCCCGGTGACACGCCGTTACTCTGGGCGCTTAGAGACACCCTGGACCTGAAGGGAACAAAGTTCGGGTGCGGTACAGGGGATTGCGGTTGCTGCACCGTCCACGTCGATGGAGAAGCCGTGAGGTCCTGCACGGTTACCGTCGAAGAAGTGAAAGGGAAAAAGATCACCACCATCGAAGGCCTCCCGGAAAATCACCCGGTGAAGCAGGCGTGGCTCAAGGAACAGGTTCCCCAGTGCGGTTACTGCCAACCCGGATTTATCATGCAGCTTGCCGCTGAACTTTCACTGAAGCCGACTCCCAGCGCAGAGCAGCTCATAAGCCAGATGGACAACATTTGCCGCTGTTCGGCTTATGCCAGCATCAAGAGGGGGATTAAAACGGCCGTCCAGATGACGAAGAAGGAGGCCTAGCCATGACAAATACCTCCATTTCGCGACGTAACTTTTTGAAGGGATCGGTGGCCGGGGGCCTTACCCTGGCGATTTCCGTGGGTCCTTTCGGGTACAAGATAGTCAATGCCGCAGACAAAGAGGAGATGGTGGGGTTCAAACCCAATGCCTGGTTCTCTATTACTCCCGATGACAAGGTCACTATTTTTGTGGGAGCTGTCGAGATGGGGCAGGGGGGGTGGGTCGCCCAGGCCATGCTCATTGCTGAGGAGCTCGATGCGGACTGGAAAAAAGTTGAGATTCGCCAGGCTCTTCCCAGCGAAGAGTTTATCAACCCTGTCTTCGGAACCATGCTTACGGCGGGGAGCTCCAACTGCAGGGGGTTTTACGAACCGTTGCGGAAAGTCGGCGCAACCGGCAGGGCAATGTTGCTGGCCGCTGCCGCCAAGACCTGGAATTGCTCCGAGTCGGAGTGTCAGACCGCGAATCATATGGTGAATCACGAGGCAAGCGCCAAAAACCTCAGTTACGGCAAGCTGTGCAAGATAGCGGCCCTGCTTCCCGTGCCGCAGCAGGTTTCCCTTAAGAAGGAGAGTGAATTCGTATACCTGGGTAAGAACATGCCCAGAGGTGACGTTCCGCTGAAGGTGAGCGGTAAGGCCGTCTATGGCGCGGACGTGAAGGTCGAGGGTTTGCATTACGCCATCTTCGCCCGGCCGCCCGCATATGGAGCAAAACCGGTTTCCTTCGATGAGAAAGCGGCGATGCAGGTAAAAGGGGTTAAAAAAGTTTTTTCACTCCCCATGGGTATCGCTGTTTGCGCGGATTCCTTCGTCGCGGCGGACAAAGGGCGGGATGCCCTCAAGGTCCAGTGGGATAAGGGCGAAATTCCCGAAATGGATGACGCTTATGTCGAAAAATCCATGATGGACGACCTTAATAAACCGTTGGTTTCGGTGGTGAAGACCGGCGATGCCAAGAAGGCGATCTCCGAAGGCGCCAAGAAGCTCGAAGCTAACTATTATTGTCCACCTGTCGCCCATGCGACCATGGAGCCGATGAACTGCACGGCTTCGGTGACTCCCGATTCCGTCGAAATATGGGCGCCCACTCAACTGCCACTGGTCCCGCTAGAAGTTGTGTCCAAATTAACGGGAGTTCCCAAGGAAAAAGTCACCCTCCACGTCACCTTTCTGGGATGCGGCCTGGGGCGAAGAACCTGTATTGACTATTTAGTTGAGGCGGTCCTTGCCTCGAAGGAGTTTGGAAAGCCGGTCAAGGTGATGTGGACGCGAGAGGACGACATAAAGCACTGTCTTTTCCGGGCCCCGGGAGCTCACAAGGTTCAAGCGGCCCTTGACGCCCAGGGAAAATTAATCGGATGGTCCCACGATCTGGTCAGTCCCTCCATCGATAAATGCACCAATGCTACCGGCGAATACCCGAAGGACGGCATCGACTGGCTTGACCTTTGGGGCCTTACCGACGCTCCTGACTCCACGATGATAAACAACAGGATACAGTACGAAATACCAAATCTTGATATAAATTTTCTGATTTCTAAACTTCCAATACCCGTTGCCCCATGGCGGTCGGTCCAGGTGGGCCCCAACCACTTTGTTATCGAGTCCTTCATGGACGAGTTGGCCTTTGCTGCCGGAAAGGACCCGCTGGAGTTTCGCTTGCAGAACCTGAAGAACAATATGCGAGCTACCAGGGTGTTACAGACGGTGGCCGAAAAGTCAGGCTGGGGAAAATCGGCAGTGAATGGTGATGGCCGCGGCCTGGCTATGACAGCATGTTTCGGGTCGTACGCGGCCCAGGTGGCCGACGTATCCGTCGACAAGAAGAGCGGCAAGGTCAAGGTAAACAAGATTGTTTTCGCCGTCGATTGCGGTCCGGTCGTCAATCCGGGGCCGCTTGTCGAGCAGATTGAAGGCGGCGTGATCCTTTCCCTCAGCAACACGCTGAAAGAGCAGGTCCATTTCGCGAAGGGTGGTGTAAAGTCGTCCGGCTTCGGCGACTACGAGATCATTCGAATGAACGAAGTGCCCGAGATAGAGGTTCACATCATCAAGAGCACCGATAGGATCGGCGGTATCGGAGAACTGGGCGTCCCAACAACGGCGCCGGCGGTGGCCAATGCAGTTTTCAAAGCCACCGGCGCCAGGATAAGGCGCATTCCACTCGATCCAGCCACAGTCAAGGCCGCGCTAGCGAAAGCGTAACGGTCGGCCTTAATGAAGTTCGGAGAACGGGGGACGTAAGGGACATCGTCCTCCGTTCTCGTCCTCTTTTTCATTCCATCCTGCCGGATTGTGCTCAAGTCGATTTAAATTGAGGAATTGAGCAACTGTCTTTTAATTCCCAAATTCCTGGATATGTAAATTCCTAAATAACAGGGTAATCCTCCGGCTC
>PLSV01000109.1 GCA_003165235.1 Syntrophobacteraceae bacterium | reverse complement strand
GGATAAATTATTGTCGTTGAACACGGGAGGGATGGTCGTCCCGCAAACTCCACGATCTAATGCCGCGCCCGAGAGTTGAACCACCCGCTCCTATAGGGGAATCCTTGACAAACGCTTCTACATGGATAGATCAGTATAAAGATGATGATAACTTCTTAGAGGACATTACCTCGATCCACGAACTCAGCCCGGCAAAAGCAGAGGAAAGACTTGGCCAAGTCAATGAGCTGATCCCTCACTTAGAAGCCGCCTTGGAGAGACTTCGCGTTGCCCAAAAGGAATTGGTTAAGGCCGCAAATAGCAGAAGTTAGGGCATCCTAATTCGCACGCGCGTGCAAACTGGCAGAGTTTTCAGGGTAAGACGCATGATGTACGATTCGCCATGAGAACATAGCATGCGCGTGCATTTTTTAGTCCTTAATTGAATTTCTATATTTCTATTAATAACGGTTCAATTTTGTGAGTATGGAGGATTAGTAATCAGGAATCGACTCTATCCAAGGGACGATAAGCTGTAGGAAGGTTTACATAATGAGTGTTTCACACACGGACTCTATCGATAAGATTGTCGATTATTTTGCCACTATCACCAAGGTTCCTTTTAGCTACGCTGGAAGAACGTATGAACCAACTCTCTTGAAAGTCTCAGAATCGCTTGCCAATGGCTATACATGCCCTTCGAACTGTGGTGCATGCTGCCAGCGATTTTCTTTGGATTACATAGAGGGCGAAAAAGAAAGGCCGGGAGGGTTGAGTTCAAGAAACGTGGAATTTGATGGAAGGACGGTTGAAATTTGGTCGGACATGCAAGCAGACATCAGCGATGACCGATGCCAGTACCTGTCGCAGACGGATGCAAGATGTCAGGTCCATGGCAAGCACCCATTTACTTGTGACTTTGAACTGGTGCGGGTCTACATGAAGACGATAAGGAATTTTAATCAAATCGGGGTCGGGAAGTTTGGCCGCAGTTGGCAACTGACTCGTTTTGATGGTGGGAAGGGCACCTCTTGTGACATACTTCCGGCCAAAGAGAAGTCCGTTGCTGACAGTGTGAGGAAATTAGGTAGATTGAAGGATTGGGCCTCGCATTTCGGGTTAGTCGATACCTGGCTGCCTGAGATTATCGATTACCTGGAAAGTGGACGATCGCAAAATGGACCACTCTATCTTGGCGGACCAGAGGAAGATTTTTACACTCCCCCGGCCAAGTACGATGTGCTAGAGCGTTTGAAAGAACTGATTGGCGAATCAAAACACACGAGGCCCGAGATTATGGCGATATTGATGGCTGAATATCCGGATGTGCCAAAGGAGGCATTAGCGACCATCATGACGGACTCGAAAAACCCGAAGTACTCCAAGTTCGACAGACAGGTTGTTATCGTGGACGGTATCTGGCAGTTCGGGTAAGCTAAAGCAGTTCGCAAATGTCATGATATGAGAACGAGCGGTACGAAGCGCAATACCTGCACATGAATTCAAAAGGCGAGAAACCCAGTCTCGTTGGTATATCTTGGTATTTGACAGGTTTCAGTCGTCCAAAACGTGTGAAGAGTTCCTATCCACTCATCTATTATCGCAAATTTCACGGCCGCTGATCTACCGACGCTCTTCTCTGGTTCGACGGTGGGTTTCCGTTCGCACATTCGGGAAACAGGAGAAATGCACAAGAACGCCATTCCATATCAGTCCTGACCCTATCAGGTCTTCTGTCCCGACTCGAATATCCTCTCCGGCCGCGGGTGAAGTGTGCCGAGTGAATCGGGATTGTAGGACTTTATCCCACCACCGCCTTACTGCCTCAATGGATGTCCCGTTCAGTTCTGGCTCACTGAGTACCTCAAAGGCAAAACTTCGGGTGACTTTCTCGCAAACCTGAGAAAACAAAGCGGGGGTTCCCAGCATCTCCAGACCGAGAATCCCCTGAGCATTGATGAAGATCGACCCTATCTGGTTTTTGCTTGAACGTATCCTTTCCACAAATTCTTCCAGTTTATGAGCCACCTTCTCACGGCCTTCCCTGAAATCTGATGTTACAGAATTAACGCCCAGTTCGTGCAACGATGCGCTGACTTCATCCCATACAGCGCTCTGATCGCTCCGGAAACTATCTCTCTCACGCACACTTGCGGTTACTGTCGCCTTTTGTACAGCACGAGATCGAGCCCGGAATACCGATCCTGCTGACTTGAAATTGGCTCCTTCATGCCGCCAGCGCCCGGCTTGGATGCATGAGACAGGGATTTTCCGTTTAGTATTTGCAAGAATCACAAGAGTAGTATTTATAATTCTGTTCTGTTTGCCGCCGATCACTTCCTCTCCATCCAAAATGATTATGGGACGGTCACCTGTGTTTTGGAGCAGCAGAAAAGGAACTTCTCCGCCCGGACTCGTTTCAGTAATTCTGGCCACCCCTATTCTCAATGCGCTTTCAAGCGTCTCCAATACTTGCAGTTCGGGAACCTCTTCTGTGAGAATCGGGATAACGCCGAGTCCATGAACGTGTTGCAAGTCGCCAAGGGAAGTTGATGTCTTTATAATGTCTTCAAGATTACTCATTTGCTCTCCTTTAGGTTGCGATCTAGCGGCATCACGTGAGCTTTCAAAAGCAATACCATGTCCAATGTATCAATGTCGTGGCCGGTGATATCTTAGCGTACAGATAAAAAGTTTCACCTCTTTGCACTTTCATATCGTGTGCTTTTCTCCATGTTGGATATAAATACCCCCAACTTGTTATACGTATATGTACTAATGACTGAAGCCACAAGCAAAATGTTAAGTAAATCCAATATCTTGACGTGTTTTTATTGGATGTATTCAAGTAAGAAATGGCGGGAAAAAATGTTAATGTCGAGATTGGCCAGATTATAGGGTTTATCTCTGCATCGAAGCGGCACGTTGGATAACACCCTCGAAGCCAGAACCACGGCGAGAAGCCCGGTCTCGTTGGATATGCAAGCCATAGACAAAGGTCATGTGGTACTCAACCACAGAGGCGATTATGTGCGGAAGCCAAGCCTAAAACGATGAAGGGAAGGCAGTTTGTTCGGATGCCGGATTAAGGGGAAAAGGATAAAACGAAGATGCTTTCTACTCGCGATTTCACGAAGAAACCTATTACATCCTTTATTAGAGGAGGAAGGTACGAAACTGCGATACAAGGCCCAGAGTCGGAACCACCGAAGGTGGAAACGACAGGGGCATGGGATATGCTTCTTCTTTCTTTCTTCTTTCTGAATCAACAAAGAGTGAGACTCGAACCGGCGACGACCGCAACGACCGAAGGCGAAGCCGAAGGGAGTGAAGGTCGAAACGGCGCGAAGAGTGAGAGAATCAAGAAAATCATGAGGAAGATCAGCGAAGAATCCAAGACACAAGCCGGGACGACCGAGAGCGAGCAGAATGCGAGCGAGATCGATACGGCCCTGAAGAGTGAGCACAGTGCGAAGATCAAGAAGCAAAGTACGAATTGATCGGATCGACTCATGAATCATGAATATATGAACTCACTCGATAGGACACGGATATTGAGTACCCATGACTGACATGTATGACTGACTCATGACTCGATGTAACTCATCTCGATATCGTGACTGAACAACAAATGAATCGTGAATGCTGAGCACAGGTATCGACTTACGGTTGAATGAATCGATAACTCGTAACGCGATCTGTGAATCTAAATATTGAAGTTCAAGACCAACTTGGCCAACTTTTGAGAAGAAATATTGTGAGATCGGTTCGTGTGACTTCTGGAATGCAAGTACGAGATCCTTGACCTTGATGCCGCGGCTGCGAAGTATGTCTTTGGTTTCAGACTTATCGCTACTGACGACGTAAAGTTCGTAATTGCCGCTGCTTACCGCATCGGCCTGGGAGTCGGAGTTGATTACCGCTTGTAGTACTTTCTTCAAAAAAGAGCGAATTACCGGTTTCTCGCCGTGAGACAGGGTGGGAAATTTATCGACCACGACTGTGTATGGATCATCCTCATACGGTTTGCCGATTTTGGCGTACAGCATTCTGATAGACATTCCAGAAAAGTCGAGTTCGACGGTTTCTTCATTGTTAATCGCAATGAATTGTCTGAGGTAACTCTTCCGCTGCTGCACTCCGAAAAAGGTGCTCGTATACAGGCGTCCTCCATGATGTAAGTCGCCGGAATAAACGGCATGTAAAGCCGAACAAAGTTCAGTCTGGGCATAATCCGGATGGTGCAGGAGTATAGGACATGATTGCGCCACAGCAAAATGCCTGCGTAGAATATTTTCAACTTTCTGCGTGTCGTTGTTCGGCTTGAATGTGATCGGAACAGATTCGTATCGCTTTATGCGTTCCTCTTTTCCATTAAGCTGGTTGATGTAATGCCTGTAACCCGCGAATTTTTTCTCTTTGAGTTCAACCCACTTGGTAGGATGGTAGTCGATTCCAGGGTTGAAGCAAAGATGCGGTTTCAATTCGATCTTGAATTCCTTTCGGGGCCATATCTTCGCACACTGGTGGATGTCAGATCCTCCCGGCTTCAATCCGATGTAGCCAGCATCCTGGAGGAGATGCACGTCTTCTGTGATCGTATAGGACAACTCCCTTCCGGTCCAGTGCTGCTTGTTCATCGGGATCATCAAATATTTCTCATAGAGCAAGTTCGCACATAGTGACCCGAAGGTATGTAGCCTTTTTTCTTTGATGAATTTACTTTTTGGCAGGAGTTTCATCAGAAGATTCTCCACTACAGGTTTCTGAGAAGCTGATGGATGTAATGCGGGGTCAGGAAATTGTGGATTCATGAGGTGGATTGTTGATTCGATACCTTCCGCTCGCTCTTCAACATGAGATTGAATCCGTTTACGGAATGAAAGATCTAAATTGTTATTGGAAAACATTTTACAACCTTTCTTGTTGAGGTGGAGCAAGCCTGCATCGGAGAGCCCACACCTTTTTTTGATACGAACTGGACCAGCTACAACTGGTCCTTTTCTGTTTTTATGCGCAATTAGACCGCCTAATAAGCGCATACCGTTCATCCCAGTCTATAGGGCCGAGCAAAGCCTCAACCGCCGCTCTTTGGTGAGGCAAGAGCGTGAGTTTTCCCTGCTCAACAAGGCTGACGTGAACTTGCGCTAGGTCGAACATTTTTCCCAGCTCCGTTTGCGAAAGTCCGAATGCTCGGCGCATTTCCTTCAAACTCTTCTTCTCAAGACCCGGCTTGTCTATCATTGCATTGCTCCTTCATTCAGGTTTGTCTTGTACCGCCTCAATATAATTTTTTATGCCCCCCAATATTTGTGAAGGCTTGTAGCTCAAGGCCTGGTCGAGAGGTTGAATCGCGTTCCGTCACAAATAATATAGAAGTCCAAAAACATTGTGGAATGTTCGATACTTACGACAATGAGGATTTTGGAGATGGAAATATCTGATGAAGCCTTCGTGGCCATGCTTGAACAGATGAGGCAGGTTCAGATCGGATTGAGAACTTTGCGCGCCGAATTGGAAAAGTGGAGGCGAAAGCCTGTCGAACCAACTACATCCGGAGAGACAGAAGCGGAAGATATTGAACCGCCAACTGAAAAGCAGATTCAATTCCTGCGCGGCCTTGGAGTGAATGACATACCGGCGTCCAAGGATGAGGCTCGTCGATTGCTCCAGGAATTGAATGAAAAGCGTGAAGCCGGCGAGTATTCGATACCCCCTACCGCGAAGCAATTGAAGTATCTCAAGGACCTCAAGTACGCGGGGCCGATGCCAGCAAGCAAGGAAGCGGCCTGGAAACTTTTGCAGGATCTCAAAAAGGATTGAATGAACACTCAAG
>PLSV01000376.1 GCA_003165235.1 Syntrophobacteraceae bacterium | reverse complement strand
GGTATTTCCGGAACTTCGACTGCCGTGTTAGCTTCCTGACCTTCAACATGTGTGACGTTCATAGTATTTTCTCCTTCTGTGGTAACAACTTCCTGGTTTTCTGTCTGTGTACCCTCGACCTTTGTTTTCCTCGCCTTGGACTTCGATTTTCGATTAGCAGCAAGTTCACTGGACGCTACGTCTTGACGGATTGTTCCTCTTCTGGGCATGACTCTCTCCTTTAATAGAAGGACGGTGCAGAAAATCCTATTTTTGCCTGGTTTATTTGGACTTGAGTTTATTTAAGAGTTCCTTGTTATCTTTTGAATTATCTACAAGAATACACATACTGTTGCCGACTACATACAAGCTATAACTTTTGTGCGTAACCCTGTATTCGCCGTATGCTTGAATTTCCATGCCGTCAGTTAATTTGATGCTGTTCATGTTCTTATCTAAAAGGCTGTGCTAATATTATGAATAACCCAACCTGGTAAGTTATTTATATAACCTTCTCACTCGCAATAAAAGCATAAAATTGGTTAATAATCCTATTCTTTTAGATATGTGTAGCCAATATGATAAACTAACTCTTATTGGCGTTAAATAATGTCTAGATATACAAATTTATCTAACCGTGGAGGAGTGAGTGTTCAGAAGAATCAACAGTTGAGTTCGCTAGGCTTAGGTCCGAGAGACACTCAGATCCTTATCTGGTCTTGCTGATGGCGTGAGTGGTGGGTACGGTTGAAAAAGACTTCCCTCTGTGCCAGAGACATCGGTCAAAGTTTGAGGCGGATGCAAAAGTATCAAGGTTTGCGAGTCAGAATATCACGATCGTATACGTTGTGGCACGCCAATCCAGCGCAATTCGCGCCATGTTGGCAAGATGTCATATTCACTCACCACCTTGCGTAGGAGGTGCCTGAGTGCCCTTTCATTGACAACTCCCTCTCTCTTAGGTATGGTTTTAGTAGAGAGTTTCGAAGGGTTTCACCTGATCGATCCAGCCAAACTCTTGCATGGGGAGAGTTTTTCCTCTTGACCGAAGCCTTTTAATGGGTGCCCTCTTCACTTTAGGCATTTCACTCAGAGGAGCCATGATGGCAAAGAAACTTGCAATTACTGTTTCTGGAGCAGTGTCGCTCGGAAGTTACGAGGCGGGCGTGATGTACGAAATCGTTCACGCCATCCGTCAACACAACGAATCTCCTGACACTGCGGCTGAGGATCGTATCCTGATCGACGTCCTGACCGGCGCATCTGCGGGCGGGATGACGGCGACAATCCTTGCACAAAGATTGATGTTCCAAGCGGACGCGCTCGAGGGGGCCTATTCCAACTCGCTTTACACGCCATGGGTCAAGGACGTGGATATCTTGGGTCTCCTCGCGGAACAACCGGGTGAGAGCCCCACGAAGTCGATCCTGTCCTCGAAATTCGTTGAAGACATATCCCGGCGTTATCTCACGTCTCGCTATCAGAGCCACGCTGATCCTCCGCGCACTCATCACAGCGCTGCAGCGGACAAAATCTGGCTGGGACTTGCCCTGTCAAACCTCAACGGAGTGGACTACAAAGTAGATACGTGGCCGAAAGGGGAATTCGTCTACACCCGCTTTCAAGATGAACTGAAGGTGCTCATCGAAAACGCCGCCAGTGACGACTCCATGGATGTTTGGGAACCGCTTCGAAACGCGGCTGTTTCGTGTGGCGCGTTCCCGTTTGCATTCAGTGCCGTTGAGGTGATCCGTCATAAATTCGAATACGATTCTCCGAATTTGGAATCGCAGATTTTACCGACGCAAAACTTCTGTTACACCGACGGTGGCGTGTTCCAGAATGAGCCGCTCGGAATGGCGAAGGATCTCGTCGATAAGATAGACCCCCAGCACGTCGATACCGAAAACCGATATTACCTTTTCGTGTCTCATGGCGCCAAGAAATCGGTCGCATCGTCCGAACTCAACGCCGGCAACGCCGACTTTCTACCGTTTGGCAGCCGGCTCGCAACCGCCATATTCAACCAGGCTGGTTTCCAGGATTGGATCATGGCCGAAAAGGTGAACAGCCAGATCGACCTTTTCAATAAGCGCGCCTTGGATCTCGCCTCCATTCTCAAAGAGAAAGCAGATCCCGCAGAATTCGTGAATTGTCTGGAAGCTGCCGCAAAGCTTTTACTGCCGATACTGTTTAAGAATGCTGGTGGCGACGCCTCTATCAACGCAGCACGAAATCGACTGAAGAAGCAATTTGCTACAGAATATAACGGCCTTCCTGGAGGAGTTAGCGATACATGGGTGGATGCCATCCTTGTGCTGGAAACCGCGGCGCAGATGGGAAAACGCGACGAGATGCAAATTCTTGCCATTACCTCCGACGCATCGGAGCTGGCCGGTGCGGACCTGCACGCGTTCGGCGGCTTTTTCGACTTCAAATATCGCAAGCACGACTACGACGTCGGCCGCGATAAAGCCCAGACGTTCCTTTTGGATCCTTCCTGTCCACTTGGAAAGATCAATTTCTCACCCGAGAATATCGACGTGATCGACCATACATTGGACAACCTGAAACTGGAAGCCATGGACCGCTCCATTCGGGAGGATGTATACAGCCGTTTGCATGACAGGTGCCTCCACATCCTTTCCGAGGCGGGGGTGAACAAATTCGAGGCTATTGGCGCGTTTGACATCATAATCGGCCCGAAACTGAAACGACTTTTGAAGCTGTAACCGCAATAAGAGTTATACTTGAGGTTATCAGGGATCTTTATATCTGCTGATCATATATGCGTCATCTCACCCGGCGATTCACTTGTCCGGCCCGGTACGATACGAAATACCTATTCGGAATGAACAACGGCGAGAAGGCGGTTCTCGTTGGTATATCTTTGTGGTTTGACGGATTACAGTTGTCCAGAACGTGTAAACAGTTCCTAATCGCTCAGCGATGACCGCAAATTCCGTCGCCGATTACCTGCCGACACTCTACTCTGACTCGTACGGGTGGTTTTCCGTTCGCCCATTCGGAAAACAGGAGAAATGTACTACAACGCCATTCCAAAACAGTCCTGACCCTATCAGGTCTTCAGCTCCGACTCGAATATCCACTCCGGCACCTGGTGAAGTGTGCCCAGTAACTCGGGATTTGAGGATTTTATCCCACCATTGCGTAGCTGCCTCAATCGATGCCCCGTTCAGTTCCGGCTCACTAAGAACCTCGAATGCGAAACTTCTGATTACTTTGCCGCAGACCTGAGAAAACAAAGGAGGTGTCCCAAGTATCTCCAGACCAAGAATGCCCTGGGCACTGAGAAAGATTGACCCGATTTGATTTTCTGCTGGACGGATTGCTTCCACGAATTTTTCCAGCTTATGAGCTACCTTCTCACGGCCTTCCCTGAAATCTGATGTTGCAGAGTTAACGCCCAGTTCGTGCAACGACGTGCTGACTTCATCCCATACTGCACTCTGATCGCTCCGGAAGCCGCCGCTCTCACGCACATTGGCGGATACTGTCGCCTTTTGTACAGCACGAGATCGAGCCCGGAATACCGATCCCGCTGAGTCGAAATAGGCTCTTTGATGCTGCCAACGTCCAGCT
>PLSV01000412.1 GCA_003165235.1 Syntrophobacteraceae bacterium | reverse complement strand
CCTTTGTTTTCCTCGCCTTGGACTTTGATTTCTGATTAGCAGCAAGTTCACTGGACGCTACGTCTTGACGGATTGTTCCTCTTCTGGGCATGACTCTCTCCTTTAATAGAAGGACGGTGCAGAAAATCCGATTTTTGCCTGGTTTATTTGGACTTGAGCGTCTCTAAGAGTTCCTTCGCTTCTTCTGAATCATCGACGGGAATGCACATACCATTGCCAACTACATATAAGCCGTCACTTTTGTGTGTAACCCTGTATTCGCCGTCTGTATGTATTTTAATTCCATCAGTGAACGTGATGCTGCTCATATGTTAATCTCCAACTCTGTATTGATATGAGTAAATTCCAATCTGTTCTGTTAAATATATAACCTTCTCACTCGCAATAAAAGCATAAAATTGGTTAATAATCCTATTCTTTTAGATATGTGTAGCCAATATGATAAACTAACTCTTATTGGCGTTAAATAATGTCTAGATATACGAAGTTATCTAATCGTGCAGGAGTGAGTGTTCAGAAGTATGAACAGTTCGGTCCGCTAGGCTTACGTGGGAGAGGCACTCTGGTCCTTATCTGGTCTTCGTGACGGCTGGAGTGGGGAGAGCTGCCTGCTGTTGTTTATGGAAAACTACCCGCTGATTCACCAGGACAGACTGCTACATATGCCAATACCTCTGCATGACTTTTTTGGGTGAGAAGCCCGGTCTCGTTGTTCTCATTGGCATATTTTTGTATTTGGATTACAGGTGTCCAGCCTGTCCGCTCAGTGCCGCTAAGAAATGAAAGCGAAAAGGATTATTTTGGCATCCTCCGCGGGCATCAGGCCCTTTTTGACCTGGGCGGTTGATATGATCGGACACTTTGTCCCTGAGCCTCCACAAACGGAATGAATAAGCACAAATGCTTATAATTTTCTTGACTTCATAAGCAAATCTGCTTATAAAGATTTATGAACTCGAACCAATTCAAAGCATGGCTGAAGAAGCAAGGTTGCACATTCGAGACGAAGCGTGGTACCGGACACATTGTTGCCCGCCTGGGTGACAAGAAAGCGGACTTGCCTATGCACGGCGGCAACAAGGAACTTGGCACGGGATTGGTCGAGAAAATCAAGAAGCAGCTTGGATTGAAGTAGGAGGTCTATTATGTTGATCTATCCGGTTTGTCTTGATCCCGACGACAACGATACGATACTTGTCACGTTTCCCGATGTTCCAGAGGCAGTAACCTTCGGAGGTGATGAGGCCGATGCCAAAAATCACGCTGTCGGCGCCCTCACTGCCATGTTCTCAGCCTATATGGACGACCGTCAGCGTATCCCCATGCCCTCTCCACTCAAGGGGCGACCTGGCGTGATCCTTCCCGTAGGACTTTCGGCAAAGATTCTTTTGTGGAACGCCATGCTTGATGCAGGCCTTCGCAAAGCAGACTTGGCCCGCAAGCTCAACCTCTCCGCATCGGTCATAGACCGCCTGTTAAGTCTCACCCATGCCAGCCGAATTGAGCAGATCGAAACCGCCTTGGCGGCATTGGGCAAGAAACTGGTTGTTGGCGTGCGTGAAGCGGCTTAGATGCCTTTGCGGGTGTCATGGCAGGTGATCAGGAACTCGCCGCCCTGCACGACATCCCCTCTTTCACATTGGTAAACAGGGGTTCTGCCGAATTCCTAAAATCTTCCACACATAGTCGATTAGCCATCCAGGCTTTCTATCTGTAATCATATGTTCAATCTGATTTTGGGCCAGAGGAAGGTTGAAAAACCGCTATTTCACCCGGTACGATGCGAAATACCTCTACGGAAAGAACAACAGCGAGAAGCCCGGTCTCGTGCGTATATTCCGGTATTTGACGGGTTACAGTCATCCGAAACGGTGTGAAGAGTTCCTAATCACCCTTAGTTGACCGCAAATTCTCTCCGCCGCTGACCTGCCGATGCTCTACTCTGACTCGTACGGGTGGTTTTCCGTTCGCCCATTCGGGAAGCAGGAGAAATGCACAAGAACGCCATTCCAAATCAGTCCTGACCCTATCAGGTCTTCAGCTCCGACTCGAATATCCACTCCGGCGCCTGGTGAAGTGTGCCCAGTAACTCGGGATTTGAGGATTTTATCCCACCATTGCGTAGCTGCCTCAATCGATGCCCCGTTCAGTTCCGGCTCACTGAGAACCTCGAATGCGAAACTTCTGATTACTTTGCCGCAGACCTGAGAAAACAAAGGAGGTGTCCCAAGTATCTCCAGACCAAGAATACCCTGGGCACTGAGAAAGATTGACCCGATTTGATTTTCTGCTGGACGGATTGCTTCCACGAATTTTTCCAGCTTATGAGCCACCTTCTCACGCCCTTCCCTGAAATCTGATGTTGCAGAGTTAACGCCCAGTTCGTGCAACGATGTGCTGACTTCATCCCATACTGCGCTCTGATCGCTCCTGAAGCCGCCGCTCTCACGCACACTGGCGGATACTGTCGCCTTTTGTACAGCACGAGATCGAGCACGGAATACCGATCCTGCTGAGTCGAAATAGGGTCTTTGATGCTGCCAACGTCCAGCT
>PLSV01000181.1:1270-35945 GCA_003165235.1 Syntrophobacteraceae bacterium | reverse complement strand
TCTCAAAGTCGTTGACACATTCCGTCCTGCATGGCCACATCGTTTTCACCTCACTCACCAGGTGTTATGAATTGTGCCGGTGCGGCGCTCCAGTCGAAGTATTGTGAAAACAACCGGCGTTACGGGTCCGAACTGCGAGGCGGTGCAGATATCGCATCCGGTATGGTTAGATCGTACGGTAACAATCGGCGATATTGAAATACAATGGGGGAAAACCCTTATTTTCCAGATAAGCTGTGTGGCTTTGATAGGTCAAACGACTATAGACAAATCAGTTAGATGCAGGTTTATTTAACCAAAATGATTGATAGCCCCCTGCGGGCATGCAGAAAAAAGCAACGATGCGAGACTCTTTTCAGTGAAGCCCGGTCAAGGCAAAGAGACGTGCCCCTTCTTTATGGCGTATCTCGTTAACTCGGCATTCGTTTTCAGGAACAACTTCTTTTTGATGTTTCCGAGGTGAATGCGCACCGTGGAGTCGCTGATAAGCAACAACCCGGCAATCTCCTTGTTCGACTTGCCCTCGGCGAGATATTTAAGGATTTCCAATTCCCTGCCGGACAAGGGTTCGCTATCTTGGAGCCTGGTCCGTGACTTCTTTGAAAAGGCGTCGAGCACCTGTTGTGTGACAAGGCTTGACAGGTATGTTCTGCCCTGGCGAATGGTATCGATGGCCGTGAGAAGGTCCTGAAAGACGTTTTCTTTAATCAGGTAGCCGTCGATTCCGGTGTCCAGCGCGTGGGTAAGATAATCCGTTGACTTGTGCATGGTCAGCAACAAAATCTTGATTCCGGGATGAGTCTGCTTGATTTTCCGGGCCGCATCGAGCCCGGAAAGACGGGGCATTTCAATATCGAGAACAATAAGATGAGGTCTCATGGTCTCTATGGATTTCAACAGCTCCTCGCCATCGCCGGCCTCACCAACGATTTCAATCCCCGGGGAATCCCCTAGGCATTTGCCGATCAATTCCCGGAACATTGCGTGGTCATCCGCCAGTAAAATGCGATAAGCGCCCGGCATCTATTTTCCCCTTATTTATTGAATGACCGTTGCGGAAACCTCATAAAAATGTTGCGAGTTCCGGTTTTGTGAGTTTACAATTATTACTCTCAAATCTAGATTATTCAATTAGAAAAAGGGCAACCGTTCTTCGCAGCTCACCATGTCCCCGCGGGTCATGAGAAACTGGGGTGAACGATTACGGGAAATTTACGTTATGGTGGAAATTTGGTCAGGAATCAGGTAAGTTTATTATGGAGAAGATTGATTATCGGTTTGCCCATTCAGGAGTTGCCTTTGTCCTGTGTCCATCCGGAAACGCCTGATGAGATAATGCTTCCGAATTTGAAAAAGATTCTTTCAGGACAAAAGATCCGGATGGGAACTATCTAGGGCGAGAGGCGCAGGAGTAGAGAAGTGTTTCTGAAAAGAATTCTTCCGGTTTTCTTGCTTCTGGTATGTGGCGCCGTGTTTAACTCTATTTGCGCGGCTGCCCCGCTGATGATTGAGAAAAACCTGTTCGCAGCGGACCGCAAGCCGCCTTCACCGGAGTCTGCGGACTCATCTCCCAGAGCCGCGAAACCCGGAATGGCGGTCTCAAACATTCAACTCGATGGAGTGATAATCCAGAGCAATGCTAAAAGGGCGGTGTTGCGAATGAAGAGCGTGCCGGCCGGCCGGCCGGTCAAGAAAGGGCAGCCCGCGTCTCCTTTCGTCACGGTTCGGGAGGGTCAGATGGTCAGCGATTACCGTGTGACGAAAATCGAATCCAAAAGCATCTCGCTCGAAAAGGATGGTCAAACGTTTACAGTCGGTCTTTTTGCCGAAAATAAAGTGGTTAGTCCAGCATCGGCCGCCCCTGCCCCTGCCCCTGCTCCTGCTCAGCAGCCGATGGCTGCCCCGGAAGTTGCGCAGCGGGAAACAGCGGCCAATCAGCCTCCCGGCCCCCAGGCTCAGCCCGGCTACAATCCGGCAAACCAGCCGCAGTCACTTCCGGGCCAGGCGGCGCCTCCCCCTAACCCCAATGTCGCCAGCTTCCCGGCCTCCCGAAGACAAGCTCCGCCGAATGTGTATGCGCCCACTCCCGAACCGGTGATAAACCAGGATCCGAATCAGACCGAGGAGACCGTTGAGGAAGAGGAATGAACGGATGGCGTCCCGGATATTCAAGCAGAAATGCGCGTCCGGCTGGACCTGGGACTGGGAGACGGCGCCTTCACTGCAGGTTCCTGCGGTTTTTCCTTCGATTACGTTAAGATAAACGCTTCGTACAGAAGCTGGGGAGCACGGAGCGGGAATGAAGGAAGAACCGGAAGCAAACATGGATCTGCCTTTTAGTTTTGCCTGTTCGTTCAATTGCTTTCCTCTCTACTCCTGGCGTGCAGATTCTTGAAATTTTATCAAAATTTTTATGTGAATGCCGACTTTCTATCCTTGACCGGACTATACCCCGTCCTCTCCTTGACCGGACCATTTCCCCCCTCTGTGGTGACCGGGTTCGAAAATGCACGGCGGCTGATGCCGGGAGTCCTGATCCCCGCTTCTCGCTTCTTGCTACGTGGTGAAACGGGGAGCGGGAAGCGGTTGCCGGGACATGCGCGAAGCCATTTGGAAATGGCGAGAAATGGCAGGGTTTTGGGGATTTTTTGAGAGTCGAGCGTTGAGAGGAAAGACCCGAGAGTCCTGATCTAATGAATATAGTATATTATCAATAACGACATTATAAACTCTGATTGTTATCCAATAAGTCTTCAACAATTGCTGTATTTTGTCCGGCGAAGAAGAACGGAGGTCCTTCCTCGGCTCTTAGCGCCGGCTATGCCGTGGTCTTGGGCCTCGCCGAGATTTGAATGACAAAGCTTTCCAGGGCGGGAGGGTATGGGGGGCCTGGCCCCGGGGCCGGCCCCAAGTCTTTTCCTTCAGCTTTATTAATAGCCTGAGCAGCATGGCCGCGCACTCCTGCACGGCTTCCGACAGGGCGGGATGAGAGTGAATGGTCCGGCGCAATTTGTCTGAGGCCGTAGGCGACTGGATCGCGAATGACCATTCGGCGGTTATTTCAGAAGCGTGAGGACCGTTGCGGGCGGCCTATTTATTGTCCTTTTCGATCGGATAATCCGCCTCCATCCATGCCTTTATCCCGCCCGGGCAGCGGTAGACGTTCGTATAGCCCAGCTTTACCGCCCACATTGCCGCGTTGTGGCTGCGGCCGCATTTTGTGAACCCGCAATAGAAGACGATCTTACGACTATTGTCCGGGCCGAGAAGGTTCTCGAGGGCCGCTTTTTTTGCCTCGTCCAACTGCGACATTTCTTCTACGGGAAATTCGATCTGAAGCGCGGTGGGAATATGGTTTTTCTTATAGCTGTCTTCGAGCGGCATGGTGTCGACTATGAGCATTGGTTCTTTTGCATCTAACCACACCTTCAATTCCTCTGTGGTTACTATGCCGTAGCCGCCCTTTTTGACCTGGTTTGCGAACTGAACCGCAAGTTTTTCGGTCTCCGTTTCTTTGCTGCCCCATTCGAGTGCATAAGCGGTCGCGCTTATGCTGCAGGCCATAATACAGCCAAGGACAAGCGCAATAAGTTTTTCCATTCTTATCATCCCTACTCCTTTCATTGGGCGGTGTGACCGCCAGCCGGCTCTCTAGTTGTTGTGGAATTCACATCCTGAGCAATGCGATTGTGAACCAGTTGCCAGACCATGAGATAAAACGATGCGGCCATTAAACCCAGGTCCCTCAGAAACGCGGTAATAAGGCTGTTCCTTGCATGGATTTCCAACTGGGAAAAACAGCCGCAGTCAACATCGAGATTTTTCCAAATTGCGTATCCCAATACGAAAAGAAAGCATGTCAGAAGCCCGCAAACGGCCGCAAGGCTCCCACGAACTTTCAACAAGAGGCCGAGGCCGGCCAGAAGTTCAATGGCAGGAAGGCCTATTGCCACAGGAACGAGCAGTTCTTCCGGAAGCAGGCCGTATGCGGAAATGATGCGGGCAAAGGCGCGTGGGTCATAAAGCTTGGCGCCTCCGGCTATAAGAAAGACTCCGCCGAGCAGGAGGCGCATAAGTCGGCAAAGCCAGGGGGAATAAAAAAGCAATGTCCGAAGGAGTGTCAAGGCAGACCCCGGAATATTGGAAATTTCACGCCGGTTAACCGCATAGACGGGACAGAATCCGGTCAAAAAGAGGCCGCAGAGAAAAGTGTAAAACTGGAAGCTTTTGCCCCCTGCCCCCTGCTCTCAGTTTCTAAAACGCCTGAGCCGCTCCGGTATACCCATCCTTTTGATTACGAAGGCTGCAGCAGGCGGCACGAGGTGTTCCCATGCCTCATCTTCGGCCATGCGTCTTCTTACTTCCCCGGCGCTTATGCCCTTCTGTTCGGTAGATTTTATCCATAGCACTTCCACGTTCAGCCCCAGGGACTGAAACATATCAAGTTTCTTCTTTCCCCAATCATCGTAGATAGTCAGATAAAAGACCGCATCGAGCGGGAGATAGAAGCGATAGAGTTCCGGAAAATTTATAGGAAAGGGCACTATGGAAAACCCCGAAGGGTCCATACCGGTCTCGAACATGACCTCCCTGATAATGCCGTAGCGTTCGAAATATGTGAGTGGATTAGCTTCAGACGAACTGCGATTGGGATCGGCCGCATCGATCTTTGTGAGGGTGGGATCAGGGTTGGTGATTCCGATCACCAGTTGCCTGCACCGCTGCCTGGCGGCCAGGACATATTTCAGATGATCGAGATGAAAAACCTGAAAACGACCATGAACGATGCCAGTCTCTGTCATAATCATCCCGGAATCTTATAGAGGGTCGGAGTGTCTGTGAGCGAGCAAAATGCGCCTGCAGACGACGATGTTTGGATGTACTGCAAGATAGGTCAGCCCAAGAAGCGGAGCAAGCGGCCAAAAGAAGCTCGCCCACCCGCAAAGCACGATCACGCTTGTCCTTGTCCCTTTGCTTGCCAGCGTCGGCTTGCCCAACGCAATCCCGAGGCTTTCAGCCCTGGCGGTGGTGTAGCTTATGAGGCTGCCGCCGGAAATCGCAAGAAACGCCATTATCAACAGCAACGGGAAGGACAATCCGGCAGGAATCCTCATGAGGTAGATAACCAGCCCGATCGCCAGGGCAGCGTCGAAGTAGCGGTCAAGAACCGAATCCAGGAAAGCTCCTCCCCTGCTCTGCATGCCGGTAAGCCTCGAGAATTGCCCGTCAACACCGTCCAGCACCTGGGCGAAAGCAGCGAGAAGTCCCGCAATCCACCCGCAACCGAGAGCGAAAACGACTCCGGCAAAAACCCCCATGGTTGTCGAAAACAGTGTAATCATCCATGGACGCAGCCATTGCAGGTCGATGAGCCGAGGGGTAAGACGCGCGGAAAGATTGATCTTGATCCATTTGAGGATAAATCTGTCCGACGGCTTTGTTTTCCATTCGTCATGCGGGACCGATTCAACCGGATTGGGCGTCATTATCCCGGCTTTCGAGATATTCGCGAACTATTTTCAGGGTTGCCAGAAGAGGGGCCTCCTCCCGAAGCTCGAGGACCCACCAATTACATGAAAGCGAGCAGAGAAGGTCCAAACGGTCCCGGACATCGTCCAGGCGCACGGGCGGGACATGACGGTCACAGAGTTCCTCGTGGTAAATGTGCGCGTTGAAAGTGCGTTCGGGATGTGGCATGACGAAGTCTTCGAGGTCAAATATCCGGCACTGGACAGACTGACAGACTCGGGCATGACCGATATCGAGCGTGATGCCGGCCTTAGTTTTTCGAACCAGTTTTTCGAAAAGCTGCGGCCTGCTCGACCAGCCGGAGGCAAGGTTCTCCAGACAAAGGAGCACGCCGCGTTCTTGCGCATAGCTGACAAGTTCGGCCAGTCCGTCTATTGTACGATTCCAGGAAAGGCCTTTGGGCGATTTTCTACCCAGTCCGAGGTGTACGGTCATAAACCGGCCATCAAGCCTGGAAACAACCCGGCAGGCTTTCTTGAACACTTCCATGGCCTCACCTGCCTTGAGATCGTCCTCATCGCCGAGATCGATACCCTTGAAAGCGCAATGATACCGGACCTCCAGCCCCTTCAGGCTCGAAATATCGCGCAGAAGCCTCAATTCTTCAATTTGATTTCGAGGAAGGCTCTCCAGTTTGAATGTCCAGTCAACACCGGAAAAACCGTGCTGCACTGCGGTCTGCCTGAGAACGGCGGCATCAGGAATAAAATTGCAGATGGCGATCGTGGGCGAATTCACTCTATTGAAAACTCATTTCAAGTGGAAAGAGGGAGCTCAATACAAGGCTTTTTTACTGCACCGTGAGCCGATGAGCCCCATCTTGCCATTTCGAGGAAAGCCTCGATTCTCGTTCGGAGCTGTTCCAGATCGGAGTTGGAATAATCCGTTTCCACGTGGAGAAACGGCAAACAGTGGCCTTTTTCGACGGAATCGCCGATTACCCGCGACTCTATATTATAAGTATGGCAACAATGCCAGGAAAGGTCGACGACGCCGTCAATCCGGTATTCACTTATCAACCGGTCGAGCAGGGCCAGCCGGCCGGTGTTTGGCGTTATACACGAACAGGGAATTTGCAGGTAGCGGCGGGCCAGCGCCAGAAACGGGTCTTCTTCCTCCTCGTCCACCAGCAAATCCAGTCCTTTTACGCCCGTACAATTCTCTATACACACCGCAGCCCCTCCGCATTCCTCGATTATGCGAAGAACTTTCTCGGAACCCTTTCCGATGGGACAGCCGGTGAGAAGGACCCTCGGGGCGCCCGGCTCGAAAGGTGAAAAACCATCGGCTGCAATAGCCTCCATCTCTGCGATGAATACCCGGAGAAGATCGAGATACTTTTCCGGGTAGACGAAGAAGCTCTTCGTCTCCATAACGGTCAGCATATCCAGCCCGGAAAGAGGAACGCGCTCAGTAGCCTGGAAACGGGAAATTTTCCTGAGAAGTTTACGCATTTCATTGTGGACGCGAATTTGAAACCTAAGATGGTCTTTGTCTATTCTCTGCCCCGTGGACTCTTCGAGGAAGCTGCCGAGCCTGAGGATTTCCTCATGCCAGAAGCGAAGGGCGTGCGGTTCAGCAGCAGAATAGGGCAGGTGCATAAGATGGAGAGGTTTGATGCGCCCCAGAAACTCGTACATCTTTTTCTTGCCGTCGCAGGTCGTCTCTCCGATCAAAAAATCGCTTGCCGAGAAAAACGGGCATGTATCGGTAACAGCATAGCCATAGCTCGATTTAATCAGCGGGCACAGGTTGGCAGGAAGGGTCCTCTCCGCATCGGCGATCGGTTTTTCCCTCTTGCCGCAAAGGCTGACTGGTATCGCTCCAGCGGCCCGCACAATCTCAACCGGTGCAAACAGACAGTAAATGCCCGCCACTTTTTGCCCTTCATCCTGCAATTCGGAAATGTCGAGCAGAAAGCGCTCACCAGTATCTTGAAACTGTTCGAAACAATTCGGTTTCAGATGAAGTCTCCATTAGCCCTTGCAGCGGAGGGCGTCAAAAATCAAACCGGCGCGGCAGCCCCATACTTTCCATAGAGCGCAGCGCCGAGGGCGCCGGGGAATTCCATCGGGGTCTGTAGAACCGTCCCACGGTAGAGCAATCCTGCTCACCCTCTCATGTCTTGTTTTCAAACTGATCCAGCGCGGCAAGCAAAACAGAAGCCGTCGCTCCAAGGGAAGGTCCTCCGCCAAAGACTATTGCCATGGCTGCTGCTTCCAGAATCTCGGCTCTGGTGCAGCCTGCCTGAAGAGCCTGCTGCGCGTGCACGACAATGCAGTCCTCACACCGGTTGTAGATGCTGACGCCAATGGCGATCAACTCCTTCTCGCGGATTGTAAGAACGCCTTCTTTCTGCGCGGCGTTTATGAACCCAAAGAGAGCGTTCATAGAATCAGGAATTTCCTGCAGCAGCCTTCCCACGCCTTGCTGGAAATTATCCAGTCGCCCCTTCGCATCAAACATGAAAGCAGTCCTTCCTCTTGCGAGCCTCATGCCCGCTCAATGAGGTTTCGTGTTTCGGGGAACAAGAATTACTCGTCATTGTTCCCTTGTCAGATTCTCTCCGTACAGCGCGGCGCCGAGGGCGCCCACCATGTCCGGGTTATCGGGCACTATCACCATCTGTCCCAGTTGCTCCTCGATCAGTTTTACAACGCATGGATTGTGGGCGACACCGCCTGCAAACACCAGTGACGCGGATACGCCGAGGCGCCTTAACATCGCCGTGGTGCGCTGAACGATCGCCATGTGCAACCCCATTGCGATGTTTTCCGGACGCTCTCCCCTGGCCATAAGAGAGGTGGCCTCGCTTTCGGCAAATACGGTGCACATGCTGCTTATAGATATCCGGCGGTCGGACCGCAGCGCATATTCTCCGAATGACTCCAGCGGAATCTGGAGAGCGGCAGCCATGAATTCCAGGAACTTGCCGGTTCCGGCGGCGCACCGGTCATTCATCTCAAACTTCAACACCTTGCCGCTTTCAGAAAGGGAGATGACCTTTGTATCCTGCCCTCCGATGTCCAGGACGGTTTTAGCTTCCGGATACAGGAATCGTGCGCCCAACGCGTACGCCTGAATCTCGGTGATCGTGGATACATTCACCTGCCCGAAGGATTGGGCGAACAGCTTTCGGCCGTATCCGGTCGCTATTATCCGGCTGCCATTGATTCCCTCCATCAATTTTTTGCATTGACCCAGGGGATCGAAAGTGGTCGGAGTCTTTACCTGGCGCAGGGAGCCGTCACGGTTCAGAACGACCAGTTCTATGGATCGTGAACCGATATCCAAACCGGCCACGGTTTCATCTCTTAATAGAGATTCCATCGGAATAGAATCCCATCAGCGCGTCATCTCAACGAAAGCTTCGACGCGGGTCTTTAGCTGTTCGACATCTTCCATACTGTAATCCGTTTCGATTGCAAGCATCGGGATAGAGGCCTTTGTGAGCGCCTTTTCGACTTTGTAAGCTTCCATGGCGTAAGGCTGGCAAAACGACAGCGCGTAGTGGATCACGCCCTTTACCTTGAGTTCCTGAGCCATCTTGACGATATTGTCCAACCGCTCCGTGTTTGGTGTAAAACAGGCGCAGTCGATTCGCATATACCGGTCCACAATGTCGTCTATCATGTTGTCGAGCGTCAGGCCCGCTTCGCTGACCAAATCGCGCGTATTGCGAGTCCCTATACAGGATTCTTCACCGACGACAATTGCCCCTGAAGACTCGATTATATAGGGCAGCTTCCAATTCGGAACGGCCATGGGGCATCCTGAGAGCATCAACCTGGTGGTCCCTTCGGGGGCGACTCCTGTGCCGCTTTTCACTCGCTCCTCCAACTCGTCGCACAATTCTCCGATCTTCGTGGTGAATCGGACAGGATCATCATAGAAAGATATCTGGTTTATCAGGAGCGCGTCTCTTCCCGAAATCGGCGTCGGGACAGCCGCACGCAGCCAGTTGAGCCGTTGGAGGACGCGACGGCGGTCGTTCAAAAGATGAATAGCTTCTTTGAGGCTGTCCGTTGTTATTTTGTTTCCCGTTGTCTCCTCTACCTTGTTTTTGAAACGCAGGACTTCACTTTTCCACAGTTCCCGGTCACAGGCGTTTTTCATTTGGGGGATTTCCATCACGTAGACCGGAGAATAGTCGGAAAAAATTTCGTAGGCCTTCTTCTTGCCGTCGCAGGTGGTCTCGCCGACGATAAGATCGCACGATTCAATGTAGGGGCAAAGCCTTGAGAGCTTGAACCCGACAAATGATTTGATCAGGGCGCAAGTGTTTCGGGGGAGCACTTTTTCGGCTTCCGCCGACCCTATTTCCGCCCCAGCGCACAGGCCGACCTGAATGCCCCCGGCCGCGAGCACTATTTCTTCGGGGACAAAGACGCAGAAGGTCCCCACAATTTTTTTCCCCAGGGCCTTTGCATCCTGAAGCTCCTGTATCCTTAGCCCGTGGACTTCGGAGAGCACGAAATCGAGATATTCCATACCCCTCAGCCGCCCCTGCTGGCTCATGTATATGTCCCCGTAGAACTTCCCGAGCACTTCGAGCAACCCGGCATGGGCTTCCAGGTCAAGATTGAGTTTCTCCCACATTGCATCATGCGAACTCGACATAGCATAACCTCCTGGTTTAGTGTGTGAGCGCTATATAAATTGAATCTTCCTATACGTCAAATAGATAATTACGATCTATCTTGGGGAAAGCATCGGAACATGCGGCGCCAGGAAGGGTGAAAGGTGAGAAGTGAAAATAATCTGTTCATTCCTGCTCTTCCCCCGAAAGGGATCCAAGCTTGAGCCTCACTGATCGCCTCAGTTTTGAGATCATGGAGGCGCGAGAGATCAGCATGGCCTTCACCTTTGATCGTCATTTTACCGAACGCAGCTTTGCGACGTCGGCAATTCATGATCTCGATGCTGGTTGAGACGGCGGGGCAGACCCTCCAGGTCTGTAATATCTTGATCTTGGAAGACCACATGCCGGGGGTTTTACAAGGTTTCCGGATGAACTCCAGATAAGAGTACTGCTTCTTTTGTGGGGTTCCGCGGGGTAAATCCACTCGACAAAAGGAATCATCTCATCTATCCTTTGACGGTGAGGGCATCTCGCCCCTACGACATAGAATTGTTCAATTTGAAGCTGGAGGTGCAAGTATGCTAAAGCATGTTGTTCTGGTCAAATTTAAAAACGATGCGTCTGAATCTGCCATAGCCGAAGTCCAGAAGGAACTTGGCGGGCTTTCGGCTTTTATCCCCGAGATACTGGAATTCGAGTGCGGAATGGATGTATTGCGTTCCGAGAGATCTTACGATTTCGCGCTAGTGTCGGGATTTGAAAATCTTGAGAACATGAAACGATACCAGGTTCACCCCGTGCACCAAAAGATACTAGCGAAGCTCAAAGAGATTGCCGACAGCATACTGCTCGTTGATTTCAATACTTGATGCCGATTCGCTGTCTGAAGGTTCAGGGAAAAAACCATTTATTAGTCAGTTTTTTGCTTTCCGCTGCGGTCCCTGCGCATCTATCTCGAAAAGACTTGGCGGGCTGCGCTCCCTTTAGCCCGCCCTTGTATCTTTTCATGGTTCCGGGTGTCCCAACGGGACATGAGACACTGTAGTGCAACAGGCATGCGCGTCTTTCGGCGCCCTGCACTTACGGATGTGGCCCCGCAGCCTATTTCTTTGTCTTTTCGCCGAGCTTTGCCTTTAGAAGGTCCCCCAGAGTTCCTATAGAATCCGGATTTCCCTTTAAATATCGTGAATAATCGTCCTCACCTTCCTTATGATCTTCAGGCCCTTCAGATCCTGCCAACGACAAGGAAATACGTTTGTTGTCCCTGTCGACAAGGTCGATCCTAACTTCAACCACCTGGCCTTTTTCCACTGCCTCGTGCGGATGCCTGATCCTCTTGCCCGATCCAAGTTTGGAGATATGGAGAAGACCATCCACTCCAGGCGCCAGTGAGACGAAGGCGCCAAAATTCGTCAATCGAACCACTGCGCCGCTGTGGCGAGATCCTTGAGGAAAATCCTTTTCAATATTATTCCAGGGATCGGGCAGCGCCCGTTTCAAGCTGAAAGCGAGGCGATCTTTTTCCCAATCCAGCTTCATGGCCACCACCTCAACTTCCTGGCCAACTTCCATCAGGTCGTGGATGTCCTCCACCCGGTCCCAACTGATTTCCGAGATGGGTATGAGCCCTTCCAGGCTGCCGATTTTTACGAAAGCGCCAAAATTGTGGATGGAGGCGATTGTCGCCATCACCTTCATTCCCTCCGTCAGCGAGCCTTTCTGCTCTTCTCTCCGCCTCTGGAGTTCTTCTTCCAAAACCGACCTGTTGGACAAAATGATGTTTCGTCCCTTCTCGGCGTATTGCGTGATTCGGAAAGCAAGATGCTGGCCTATAAGATCATGCGGGTTCCCAGAGTGTTGCAGCCCCATCTGTGAATGGGGACAAAAACCGCGGAGTCCCCCGGCTATCCTGACTTCAAAACCGCCCTTTATTTCTTTCTCGACAAGCCCTTCCACAGGTATTCCGCTTCGCCATGCTTCCTCCAGATAATATCGTCCGGCCTCGCCTCCGGCGATCCGGGTGGTAAAGCGAAGTTCGTTGGCGCCGCCAGACAGGAAATAAGCCTCTACCAGACTGCCTTCTTTGACGGAAAGGTTCCCTTCATCATCGAGCAATTCCTTCCTGTCGAGATAGCCCTCGCTTTTCCCACCCAGATCAAGAAAGATCCACTCAGCGGAAATCTTAACGATCCTCGCCTGCACTTTCTGCCCGGCGCTGAATTCCACAGGCCTTACCAGGCTACCTTCCAACAGCTCGGCAAAGCTCTCCTCTTCGCTCATCTCATCCAGTGTTCCGTTATCCTCATCCATTAAGGCCTTTTACCTCTTCCCAAAATCAAATCTTCAGTCGAGACGCTCTCAATATGCTCAGCGTCTTCACCGAGAGAAATTTCGCGATCGCGAAATCAATTTGCTTTCAATAATAACGGATTTAGTGCGAAAAGCCAGTTTGACTCTCAATTCCGACAACCATCGAAGATGATACCAGTTGTGATTTCTACCGACGCAGTGCGCCATTTCCAGAAAGATAAGCCTTCAAGCTGATATTACAGGTTTGACCTGAGAAAGATAAATGAACTGTTCATCGATGAGCGAAATTAAAAATGGCATGTGGTAGACGATCTACCCCCAACAATGAGGAGATCGCCTGCCGTTGGCTGCGTGCTATAGGCAAAGGTCCCGCTCACGGTGTGGGGCGACCGGGCATTCAGTACGAAGGTCTGCCCCCGCCTGACCGGCCGCCTGAACCATGGCCCCCGCCTCGGCCCTTCTTGCCGTGCGACCCGCTCCGGCCGCCTTTAGTGTCGTAGATATCAAGGTCTGCAACATCTCTCAAGCCACTGGTCCGATCTTTTTTGTAGCCGCCTCCCGCCGATCCGCCCCCCGAGCCAAAACCGGGACTGGTTCGGTTACTGTTCGCATAACCGGCCCCGCTACGCTCACGGCCTGGACCTCCCCCGGGTTCCTTGGGTCTCGCTTCGTTCACCTTAAGAGCGAAGCCGTTTATCTCTCTGCCGTTTAAGGCGGCGATTGCAGCCGTTGCCTGGTCCCGGTCCGGCATTGTGACAAAAGCAAATCCCCGCGATTTGAAAGTCTCGTGGTCCAGAATGATTTTGACGGAAGCTACCTCGCCAAATGCCTCAAACTCCTTCTGCAATTCCTCTTCCGTTGTCTTAAATGACAGGCTCCCTACAAAGATGTTCATGCTAGTCCTTTTCAAATGAATGCCATTTCAACCAGGTCCGATAGATGCTACTCGACTCTATAGATACCAAAATCAACGAATCAAAGCAAGCGCCGTCAGGCGGCCTTTTTCGTGCCCGCGTCTCCTCACCCCATATTGTTGCAATCTTCAGAATCCAAACTGATTTTTTGCCCGCAAAACAAGCCGATGAAACTCCTTTGAAACGCCTGAGAGCAGAGGTAATTAAGCTGCCGCACTTGCACTGGCGGCTCCTCATGTATATCTCTTTTTAGTAACGAAATCTCGTGCAAAATTATTAAATTTATAAGCCGTCCCGAGACATTGCCCCTTGCGGCTGGCCTCATGAATCGAGTGTGGCGCATCTGCCGGTCGATCTACATGGGGCGCAGTGGTTTGTGAGCAAACGATTGCATTACTTCAGATGAAGAATTAACATTGTGCAATAAGTGTACTGTGCCTCGACAAATGACGCATGATGAACTTGAAGGAGCATTATCAACCAGTTCGTAAAATTGCGATTTGGGAACAAAACTAAGGAGGTTGAGCAATGATGTGAGAAAATATTGCTTAAAAAGATGATAGTAGAATTAGAAAAGTTATTGAAAATGTGTATTAGTTCACAAAATGTCTTAGCAATTACTTTAACATGTAAAGAAGTGTGAAAATTATGGATATAAAAAAGACAACGTATATTATAACAAACAGGTTGGAAGGTTTGAGTCTTGCACTCCCTATGTTTCTGGTCGGACTTGGTTTCATCATTTTAGGAGTTACTCTTTGGCCGGGAATAGGCATTTTGGTGGGTATTTTTATATGGTGGATTGCATGGCGTTTTATGCTCAGTAGTTCACGAAAAAGTCGAATTAAAGAAGCGCTGAAAAGAATCAGAGAAAAACAGGCAACCTCGCTGTCGTCCTCAACATCCAAATACCAGGCGCCAACGCCGGAATCGGATGTGAAAAAAGAGACCGGTTTAGATCATTAACAAATAAAGATACGATAATTCGATATTACATGAACGTCCAGAAAACGTTAGTGGAGGACAGGCGCAAATGGCAATTATAACTATTTCCAGAGGCTCCTACAGCAAGGGCAAAGAAGTGGCCGAAAAAGTGGCTCATAGGCTTGGCTACCAGTGTTACGCCCGTGAGGTTATTCTAGAGGCCTCAAAAGAGTTCAACATCCCCGAAATCAAGCTGGTGAACGCAGTACATGACGCTCCTTCCATTCTGGAAAGGTTCTCCTACGGCAAGGAGAAGTTCATCACATACTTTCAGGCCGCTCTTTTAAAATGCCTCCGGAGTGACAATGTGGTCTATCACGGCCTTGCCGGACATTTCTATGTCAGAGGTGTCTCCCACGTTCTCAAGGTCAGGATTATTGCCGACATGAAGGACCGGATTCAAATAGTTATGGACCGGGAGAAAATCTCTTCTCATGAAAGCGCCCTGGCGCTGATCAAAAAAGATGACCATGAAAGGCGCGAATGGAGCCGGCATCTATACGGGATCGACACCTCCGACCCGACTTTGTACGATTTGGTGATTCACGTGCGGAAAATGACCGTGGATGACGCCGCAGACGTGATCTGCCATACGGCGGGGCTGGAAACTTTCAAGACGACCTTTGAGTCTCAGAAGGCAATGGAAGACCTGGTGCTTGCATCCGAAGTGAAGGCCACCCTTCTCGAGCTCAAACCCGAAATCCAGGTATTCGTGAACGACGGCGTCGTTACTCTTAGCGCCAGCGCCAAGATCATGAAGGACCCGGATCTGGTCGGGGAAATGGAAAGAATTACCGGCAACATTCCCGGCGTTAAGGAGGTCAACATCAAGTCCGCCCACCTGGTTGAATGGAGTGACTGATCGGGAAAGTGGAGCCACAAGATTTATTGCGTACTGTGGCAAGCTCGATAATGCATTCACCTGTTTTTTCAAAGAACAGCAGCCCGATCTCACATGGGTCTGCCAGGCGCAAGCCTGGATGCCCTGTGTAGTGTCCGGCGCCCTCGGGACGGCGTTTTACGTATGGCCCCGGGACCTTTGCTTGCAAATATCGTCGCTCGCGTTGCGACGGATTTTAGCGGCATTGTGCTTCCATCGCTTCTTGCCGGGAAATGATACATCCTTACTCTTGGCCGTGTGACCATCAGATTTATTTTCAACCACTCCGGATTTTGTTTAAACTGGTTAAATTTAATTTAATGCTTTCGGCGCCTGTTCTGTCATGCCCGAATTCGCAAGTCCGATATCCCCTCCAATGCCGTTCGCCGATATCCGTCCATTTGACTTTTTTGCGAAATTGGTCCATTTTAGCCCGGTCATAAAAAAAAATCGGCTCTATATCCCAATTTGGAGGAATCGATGAAGATCGAGCAAATCCCGGTCGGTTTCATGCAAGTCTTCTGTTACCTGGTTTACGATGAAGAGACCAAAGAAGCCATCCTCATAGACCCGGCCGGAAATGAAAATGAGCTCATAGAGCATCTCAGGGCAAAAAACTTGAAACTTCGCTATATCGTCAACACACACGGGCATGCCGACCACACTTGCGGAAACGAATCCATACGCAAAGCGACCGGCGCAAGCGTGGTCATGCACGCAACTGACGATCTTTTTTCTCAAAGACCCGAGAACATGATGTTTGCACGCAGCATGGGCTTCCCAACCTCCGGACCCGCTGACGTCCGAGTGCAGGACGGCGATGAGCTTTCGTTCGGAAACCTTAAGATGAGATTCATTCTCACTCCGGGGCATACGCAGGGGGCATGCTGCATATTGATAGACGGAAACCTCTTCACCGGCGACACTCTTTTTGTAGGAGCGGTCGGGCGCACGGACCTTCCGGGAGGATCGTTCAAGCAGTTGATTAAATCGCTTCAAAATCTCGTGAAGACGCTCCCGCCTGATACTGTGGTATGGCCCGGCCACGATTACGGGGACCGGCCCAGATCGACCCTGAGGCGTGAAGCTGAAACAAATCCATATATTGTGGACTACATGAATGAGTAGTAAACTTGCGCTAAGTTATATCACGTTCGATACGCCAATCGGGTGGCTCGTGGTCGCCGAAAGCCCGGATGGAATTGCGTTGGTTGATTTTCTCGGCCCGGATCGCCCCACGGAAGACGCCCTGATCTCTACCGTGCTCAGTGAATATCCTGATGCTGCGCTCTCGCCGGGGGGCGACTCGGAGTTGCTTGGGAAAACAAAGGCATATATTCTGGCATACCTCACAAATGGGACGCCGCTTCCCAAGGCGCCATTGGATTTAAGAAAAGGGACACGCTTTGCCCGCAGTGTCTGGAGGGCGATCGACACAATTGCTTTTGGGCAGTCCCGGTCCTACAGTCAAATCGCAGCCAAAGCCCACAGCGCCGGCGCTTCCAGGGCCGTTGGCGGAGCATGCGGCAGAAACCCGGTTCCTATTCTCATACCATGCCACAGGGTAATCAGGAGTGGAGGGAAACTGGGCGGCTATTCCAGCGGGCTTGATATTAAAAGGGCTTTGTTGAACCTGGAAAAATCGTAATTCCTCAAACTTGAAGATAGGAGTATGTTTTGAAAGCTGGGAGTTTGAAAAAGGGAAAGCAAATCACCCCTCCGAAAGGCAAGCTTGGAATTCTCATATCCGGTATTGGAGGCGCTGTCAGCACGACCTTCATTGCAGGCGTGGAACTTGTGCGGCGCGGCCTGGCTGAACCTGTAGGCTCGCTCACCCAGCTCGGCGCTATCAGGCTGGGGAAGCGCTTTGAACACAGGTGCCCCAAGATAAAGGATTTCGTTCCCCTGGCTGACCTGAACGATCTGGTTTTCGGCGGCTGGGACATATATGAGGCCAACTGCTTTGAGGCCGCCCTCTACGCGCGCGTGCTCGGTCGCGAACACCTCGATCCGATCAAGGATTTCCTGAGCGGAATCATTCCGATGAAAGCGGTTTTCGACCGCCGGTTTGTAAAGAACCTGGACGGAACTCATGTTAAAAGCGGCCCGGGGTTGCGCGGCAAACTGGATGAACTCAAGGCTGACATCGCGGATTTTAAGGCGCGAAACAGCCTTGACAGGTGCATCATGATCTGGTGCGGAAGCACGGAGGTGCATTTGAAGCCCCAGGAAATCCACAGCTCGATGGATTCCCTGCGGAAGGCGGTTGACAGCAACCACCCATGCGTTCCACCGAGCATGCTTTATGCTCTGGCTGCCCTTGAAAGCGGGATTCCGTTCATCAACGGCGCGCCCAACCTTACAATCGATATTCCGGCAATGATAGAGTTGGCCGACTCCGTCGGGGCGCCCATAACGGGAAAAGATTTCAAGACGGGTCAGACGCTGATGAAGACAATCCTCGCGCCGGGCCTGAAATCCCGCATGCTGGGTCTGGAAGGATGGTATTCGACAAACATCCTGGGAAACCGGGACGGCCTGGTCCTGGACGACGCCGAATCTTTCAAGACCAAGGAGGAAAGCAAGCTTTCCGTTCTCGAGTACATATTGCAGCCACACCTCTATCCGACTCTCTACAAGAACTATTATCACAAGGTCACAATCAACTACTACCCACCCAGGGGAGACAACAAGGAAGGGTGGGACTGCATAGACATATTCGGATGGCTCGGATATCCGATGCAGATAAAGGTGGACTTTCTTTGCCGCGACAGCATACTGGCGGCGCCTCTTATCCTTGACCTGGTGCTCTTTATGGACCTGGCGCAAAGGGTCGGCATGAGCGGCATCCAGGAATGGCTCTCCTTCTATTTCAAAAGCCCGATGGTAAAAGAGAACCTCTACCCCGAGCACGACCTTTTCATTCAGTCCATGAAGCTTAAAAACACCCTTCGCTACCTCATGGGCGAGGAACAAATAACCCACTTCGGGCTGGACTACTATATGAGCGAGGAGGAGGAAAGGGTTTAGGGATTAAGAGGCCGCCTGAGAAGACACGGCGGGGAGCAGGGAGCAAAAGCTTTCTGCTTCTGCTTACATAAGGAATACTCCAATTGCGTGTAGGCGATGATAATGAAAAAGTGTCCCTTCTGCGCTGAAGAAATTCAAGACGCCGCGATAAAGTGTAAGCACTGCGGTGAGTTTATGGATGCCTCCGGCCACCCACGCCTTGCACAGAACAAGATGCAATGGTATTTTCGAAAATCCTTTATTATCATCGCACTCTGTGGTGTGGGGCCTCTGGCCTTGCCCCTGATCTGGTTGCGTCCACAAACGACGCTGGCGTGGAAGACCGGACTCACAATAGGAATCCTTGTTCTCAGTTGGATCTTGTTCCTGACCACCATGGAATCCATCCGCACTATCAAAGAATATTACAAGCTAATTGAGGGGCTTTGACACGATCGACAGTTAAAAGAAGGGGTTAAAATGAGAAAGATTCTATGTATATTTCTAACTGCGGCCCTTTGTGCTATTTCCGGTTGCTATTTACCACTTGGCGATGATCCTTCAACTTTGGAAAAACAATCAGCGGAACTTTCACAAATAGCTGCCGACCTCCGTGGTCCACATTATGCCAAACTTAACTCTATCGGATGCCTGCAAATTAGCGATATGGAGATTACAAATGCTCACCGGAGCGACTTTGACATAATAGACAATTTAATAAGAGAGAAACGATGTTTCGTCCTCCCTACAGACAAAGACATTTTCATCATTGAGCGCGCCAAAGGTGATATTGTGGCAGCGAAACTTGAAGGTTCAACACATTCATTCTACACTGTAAGAAACAATTTGGTTGCGAAATAAATCAATAAAAGCTTTGGGGACCTTATACCATGCTCAACTCATCAATTCCTTAATTACAACTGGTTTTGGCCCCGGCCTCCGTTCCAACCTGCCCTTGACCTTTGGGAACAGATCGAGGTCCGTATGGGGGAGAAACAGAGCGGCAACGTAATGAGCCATAAAGGATGGCGTTTCGGAGAGTTCGAAGTTCGTCATCTTTTTCATTACATTGACGACGTCTTTTCTGATCCGGTTGGTCAACGCACACATTCTTGCGCCGAGAAGCGAACCGTTCCCTATGTACGTTATTTTGTCAGGATCGATTTCCGGAAGCAGCCCTATGGTCATGGCCATTTCGATGTCTATGTGGCTGCCGAATCCACCGGCCAGCACTATTCTGTCAAGGTCCGCGATCTTGAGGCCCACAGCCTCGAGCAGGGTTTGGCACCCGCTGTAGATGGCTCCTTTTGCGCGGACGAGGTTCCCGATATCGTTTTCGGTAATGACGATGTCCCTTCCAATTTGAGTCTGTTCTTGCCGATCCAGCAGGTATTCATAGACGCCGTCTTTTTCCCTGAGCCTGTATGATTTCAGGTCGCGGTTGAATTTCCCCCGGTTGTCGATAATTCCCGCTTCCAAAAGCCTTGCCACAATATTGATCAGGCCGGACCCGCATATACCCCTCGGCCTAACGTTTCCCACTGTCAGGATCATCGGCTCCAGCGTGTGAGGATCGACTGAGAAGTCCTCGATTGCCCCAATGTCCGCGCGCATGCCGCATTGGACGCCCCCGCCCTCGAAGGCCGGTCCGGCCGAACAGGCGGCGCAGGTAAGCCAATCCCTGTTGCCGATCACTATCTCGGCGTTCGTGCCTATGTCTATGAAAAGCGAGAGTTGATCGGAGAGATGTATTCCCGAACCCATCACACCGGCTACGATGTCCCCACCTATAAAGCTGGAAATGGAAGGATAGACGAGGGCGGTCGCATGGTCAACCAGATCTATCCCCAGATCGACGGCCCGTATGGACGGATAAAGAGTTGACGCCGGCACGTAGGGATGCCGCCTGATGAACCTGGGGTCGATTTGCAAAAGGATCTGCGTCATCGTGGTATTGCCTGCAAACGTAATCGTGGAGACTTGCTGGCGATCGACTTGGGAGGTCTCAATTACATGGTCGATTATCCTGTTTATGGTCCGAATGACGACTTCGTGCAGGGTATCGAGCCCCCCCGGCTTTTCCGCGTATATGATCCTCGAGATAATGTCTTCGCCGTAGCTGATCTGGCCGTTGAAGTCTCCATGCTCGGCAAGCACGCTTCCCGTAATGAGATCGATCAGTTGTCCGTAAACGGTCGTGGTGCCGATATCAACGGCTATCGCAAAGTTTCTGCCGGTGGTGTCTCCAGGTTCTATATTGACGATATGGGTTTTCCCGCCGTCGAAAACAGGCCGGTCAAGGGTCACGGTAATCTTGAAACCTGCTTCTCTCAATGTCCCCGGAATTTTACGAATGACCGGAAGCCGCACCACCAGCCTGTGTTCATCGTGTTTGAGCCTGAGAAAACCGATAAGACGTGACGTATCGGCAAGATTGTCTGCGCTTGTCGGCTCAGGCAGCTCAAGGTGCCTTTTCTCGACAGGAGGTATAAAAAGACCCTTGCTCTTCAGGTCTTCCAGGTTCATCTGCTGGATTCGGGCGGTACGCCTGGGCGGCGCCCTGTTTAGGATACTCGCGTCGATTTCCGATTCGACCGGAATGCGAACTGTGAGGTCGCTTTTGATTCGGCTCCTGCAGGCAAGCCTGTAACCTGCATCCAGGTCCTCCTTGCTGAGATGCTCCGAGATGCCGTCCTCAATATCTCCTTTTTCGATTATTATCCTGCACTTCCCGCAAAATCCCTCCCCGCCGCAAGAGGCGTTCACATGAACACCTGCCTCCATGGCGGCATGGAGGACACTCTCGGACTCCTCAAAGTCTATTTCTTTGCCGTGGGGCAGGAATTTGATTTTATGAGTTTTCATTTCGAGTTATCCGCTCATCAAGAGAAATAATCTGCAACAGGAAATGACCTTGGGCCCGAGGTAGTATAATTATCTTAGCAGAATGTGCCGCTTGAGCGCAATGCGGAGTGGCTGTGATTTTGTTCCTCTTCATTAATTCAGTCGGTTCTACCGATATAGACGCGCGGCACGCGCCGAGAAACTGCGCAGGTCAATTCATAGGGAATCGTTCCTATTCGCTCGGCCACGTCAAGTGTCTGGATAACCCCGTCGGGCGATTCTCCCCACAGCAGGACTTCATCGCCGACCACAACGGGATCGCTTCCAACATTTACCATGATGTAGTCCATTGTAACCGCGCCAACGATCGGATATCGCCTGTCACGGATCAAAACGTCTCCGTTGTTGGTAAGCCTGCGGCTAAGTCCGTCCGCATATCCAATCGGCAGCACGGCGATCTTGACCGGCCCGGGTGTTATCCACCGCCTCCCATAGCTGATGGGATGTCCTGCAGGCATTTCCCGCAGGTGAGCGACGTATGATTTCAGGGACATGACTTGCCTGGGCAGGATACACCGGGAGGTCTCCTTTGACGGATAATGACCGTACATAAGGATTCCTGGCCGTACGGCGTCGAAATAGCTCTCAGGAAGGTCGAGAATCGCGCCGCTTGCGGCCATGTGGACGATCCGCGGCCTTTTCGCAAGCTGCGGAAGCATGGCAAGCACTTCGCGAAACCTTGAAAGTTGAAGGTTCGCAAAGGTTTTGTCCCTTTCGTCGGCTGTCGAAAAGTGCGTGTAAAGTCCTTCCCATATGCAGACCCTTGATTTCGCCAGCCGCTCGAACAAATCTGCGGCCTTGTCCAAAAGCAGTCCTACCCTTCCCATTCCTGAATCGAGTTTGAGATGCACTGTAGCAGGCAAATCCCGGGAATGCCCGCAAGCCTCCTCGACCCAGCTCAGGTCCTCCTCCCCAAAAATGCTCAGGGTTAAGCCCGCTTTTACAGCCTGCGCAATATCATCAGGAAAGAGCCGGCCAAGGATGAGGATACGCTGGGAAATGCCGCTTTCTCTGAGTTCCATCCCCTCCTCGAACCGGGCGACGGCAAACATGGCGCACCCCTCCAGGGCAAGCCGTTTGGCGACAGGCGCGGCGCCATGTCCGTAAGCATCCGCCTTGATTACAGGAATAACCGCTGAGGACGCAACCTTTTCGCGAATGCATCCGATATTATAGGCAAGGTTATCCAGGTTTATCTCCGCATAATTCCTCAAGCTCATAAAACCGTCTCTTTTCCACTCGGCTTACAGGCCGGCTTTTCGACCGCGTTCAGGTATTCCTCTAAAAAAGATGTCACAAGTGAAGTTTAGCACCAAATATCGAACATGTACAAGAAAAGGAATAATGCAACTCCAAACTGGATGCCGGGTGATAGCGGATGGATAAGAGAGCAAATATCCTTTCCGTCAAGAAGGTCATTCGCCGGCAAAAGCGGTTTAGTGGCGGAACAGGGTAACCGTGCGCTCGCATCCCTAAGCATTGACAAGTGAATTGGCCTAATGATAACAACTTATTATCGTTTAGCTTGGACCAGGTATGGACTGAGACGGAACGGAGATTGAAACGAGTTTTGGCGCTCACCCTTCACTTTAAGGAGCTGACATGCGCATCATCGAAAATATCTCAGAGATGCAGCGGCTTGCGGACACCTGGCGCGCAGGTCGGGAGCGTATAGCTTTCGTGCCGACTATGGGCTTTTTCCACGAGGGCCACCTCGATCTTATGCGCACTGCCCGGAAACTAGGGACAAAGGCTGTGATCAGTATTTTTGTGAACCCGACCCAATTTGCGCCCACTGAGGACTTTGAAAGCTATCCTCGAGACCTTCAGCGAGACATCGATCTTTCAACCGCCGTGGGAACGGACCTGGCGTTCGTCCCCCGTGTTGATGAGATGTATCCGGAGGGGTTCCAGACATATGTGAATGTTACTCAGGTGACCGAAAACCTTTGCGGCATGAGCAGGCCGGTTTTCTTTCGCGGTGTCGCCACCGTAGTGAGCAAACTGTTCCACGCTGTAAAGCCCCATATTGCTGTATTCGGACAAAAAGATTTTCAGCAGCTTGTAAGTATCAGGCGCATGGTCAAGGATATGAATATGGATATCGACATCGTCGGTCACCCGATCGTCCGGGAGCAGGACGGCCTTGCTATGAGCAGCCGGAATACCTATCTCAAACCCGGGGAGCGGCCTGCGGCCCTGCGGCTCAACCGTTCTTTGAAGGAAGCCCAGGAGCTTGTCGACTTGGGAGAAAGAAACGCAACGGTGATTTTGAAGGCCGTTAATGATCGCCTTACAACCGGCGGCGGGGCCACTGTTGATTATGCCCGGCTCTGCGACCCCGACACTATCGAGGACGTGGAAGTTATAAGCGGGCCGACTCTGCTCGCTCTGGCCGTCTGGGTGGGAAAGACGCGGCTGATAGATAACCGCGTTCTGCTCCTACCGGCATGAATTCTTTTAGGGCTGGTTTGAGTGAATTATTGATGAAATCTCTATGCCTTTCCCTGGGCCTTTGAGAATTCCTTCGATTCCCGTGTGAAAAAATAGAGAAGCGTCGCTGCGGCCAGGCCGATAAAAACAGGCGAAAAGGCGGTCTGGTACCCTTCCAGTCCGGCCTGTTTTTCCACCGGAAGGCATTCGATCACCCATCCCATCAGATGGATATACGCGCCTACGCCCAGCATGGTGAAAAAGTTTATGCCCGTAAGGGCCATTCCGGCCATCTCGGGAGGCATGACTCCTTTTATGTGTGCGTAAACAACATTGCCGATCCCTCCGAAAAGGCCCAGCGAAAAAAAGGTGAGCGCCTGAAAAAAGGGGTCTTTCTGGCCCAGCGACCAGGTGAGGCACATGCTTGTTGCGGTCATTCCGGCCAGACCCAGGATTACGACATATTTGCGGGAGCCGAGTACGCGGTCCGACAGCCACCCGCCGCCGGAGCAACCGGCGACATAGCCGATGATGGTCCCGGTTATGATATTTCCGGCCTGCACGGGGGAGAGCCTGAAGCACTGCATCAGGTAAGGCCCGGCCCACAGGCCCTGGATAGCCATCATGGTCCCGTATCTGAAAAAAGTTCCGCAGGAAATCAGCCAATAGTCACGGCTTGAAAAAAGGGTCTTCAGCTCGGAAATTACGCTTGTTTTTCGGGAAGCGCCGGCGACTTCGCCGGAAAGCCCTTCAGTCGGATAATGCCTCTCACTGACCCCCACATGGAAAAAGATCGCCAGGGCTGCCGTAAGCACCCCGACGGCTATAAAAGACGCTCTCCAGCCGATCCGATCCACCAGCAGCGCAAGGGGCGTGCTTGCGGCGAGACTGCCTATGGTGCCGACCCCGGTCAGCAGACCTGCCATGGTGGCGAATTCCCTGGGAGAAAACCATTGCGTGAAGAGCTTCAAGCTTCCAATGAAGTTTGCCGCCATGCCCAAGCCCAGCAGTGTCCTGCCGATTACCGCTGCGTTAAGGTCGGGCGCCAGGCCGAATATGACCGCCCCCAACGAGCCGACAAGACTCAGCGCTGTCATTATGCGCCTCGCTCCGAGCCTGTCCAGGAGAAGTGCAATGGGGACCTGGGCAAGCGCAAAAGCATAGAAGAACGACGCGCTCAGCGTTCCCAGCCTCTCCGGCGTGAGTGAGAGGTCCTTTTGCAACTCCGGGGCTATAATTGCATTCGACGCCCTGAAGAATACCGACCAGAAATAAAGGGCCGCGCAGAGCCCAAAAAGAAGGAGATGCCGATAAGAATAGCGGGAGTGCGCTGAAAAAAGACGTTGGGCTTTACTTAAACGCTCCACCTGACCTGCATGCTTAGGTTGCACAAACGGAATCTTCAAATAGTTTCAAACCAGCAGGCTAAACCTCTTTTAACCTTTCGACCTTGGTAGTTCTACCCATCTCGGTCAGCCACGCTTTCCAGATTGCTGTCTCTTTCTGCCGGACTATCCTGCTGGATATCTCGGCCTTTTCCTCTTGAGAAGGGTCACCGGCCGGCTTTTTTCCCTGGAACTGGAAGACAATGAACCTGTTCCCCAGTTCCAATGGCCCTTCCGGAAAGGGCCTGGAGTCCTCTAAACTGAAGATGCTGTTGAGACTCGCGCCACGAAGCAGCTTCAAGTCTTTATCGGGCTCCTGCCTCGAAAAGAATTCACTCTGCCTGAGGTTGACATTCCGGGCTTTGGCCGCCTCGGCAAGGCTGCCTTTCTCTTTGGCCTGCGCCAAAATTTCTGAAGCCCTCTTTTGCGCAAGCCCCCTGGCCTGGTCTGCACGGAAATCCCTCGCGACTTTATCTTTGAGATTCTCGAACGGGATCGGCTGAGGCCTCTTTATCGATTTCACCTGAGCCACTGCGAAGCCCTTTGGAAGTTCCAGCATGTCGCTCACATCGCCTTGGCCCAGTTCAAACAGCTTTGCCTTGACCGGTTCGGGGAAAGGAGACTTATCCTCCGGCATCGCTATCCACACCGGGTCGGAAACCGTCATTTTCATCTCAAGCGCCGCCTTGCCTATATCCTTTCTGGCGTTGGCCAGGTCACGCAGGTTTCGCGCCTGTTTAAAGGCTATATCCTGGGCGCCCTCAGACCTGATATCCTTCTCGATTTCACCTCTTGCCTCATCGATAGGAGCGGTCCTCGCCTCGGTTACTTCCTCCAGCTTGATTATGTGGAACCCATATGGAGTTCGCACAAGCTCGCTTATCTCGCCCGGCTGCATGGCGAAAGCAGTCGCCGAAAAGCCGGTATCCATCTGCTCGGAAGAGAAAAAGCCCAGTTCCCCGCCCTTCTTTGCAGTAGCTTCGTCCTGGGAGTGCTTTTTAGCCAGTTCGCCAAAGTCCTTCCCCTTCTTGGCCTCGTCCAGAATTTTCTGGGCCTGTGCCCGGATCTTGTCCACTTCGGCCTGAGGCGCATCGGGCTTTACCCGAAAAAGGATATGCTGTGCGCGAACCTGTTTCTCACGCTTAAATCGGGCCGCATTGGCCTCATAGTACCTGTTTATTTCATCCTCAGTGGGGTGGATCTCCTTCTCCAGGTCTTCCCTGTTCAGCAGCACGTAGGCGATCTCACGCCTTTCAGGTTCCATGTAACGGTCTTGGTTACTCTGGTAAAAGCTCTGGAGGGCCGGCTCCGCCACGGTGACATTGTCTTCTAATGACACGGGGTCGAAGACGACGTATGCGACCTTTAGCTGATCGTGGTTTAAGTGGTGGTCGGTCAGGATTTCATCTTCACTGACAACGGCGCGGCCCTTTATGAAAGCCTCGACTTTCAGGGTGGTGATATCTTCGGACATCTGCTGCTCGAAAATATCGGGGGTCATACGCATCTGCCGCAGAATGCCCTCATAGCGTTTTGCGTCGAACTTTCCCTCGGTCTGAAAAGCCGGGATCTCGAGAATCTTGCGCCTGATCTCGTCGTTTGTCGCCATAAGGCCGAGATCTTTGGCGCCTCGAACAATCAGATAGTGCTGAATCAGCGTCTGCAGAGCCTTCTCTTTAATATTCAAAGAGCGCATGAGCTCGTCGGGCAGCGCCCCTCCGAATTGTTTGCGGACTCCCTCGACCATATTGTTGTAGGCCATGGTGTACTCGGAGGTGCTGATAAAGTGATCTCCCACACGGGCAATGTCGTATTCGTGGCGGGTCTGGTAAAGGTAGCCGCCCCAGCCGACGAAAACTATGATGACCAGCCACAGAAGAACTTTTACACCCCATGATCTGGAGTGTTTTCTGACAAAATCGAGCATTGGCTCCAGTTTCCTTTCCTGCTTCGCTCACTGTTCAATGGACTGTCGCCATCTCCGCATGCTCTGCATAATCTGTTCAATCCACTTGCCGGCTTTAGCCGGAAGCTCTGCAGTTGCGGTTGGCGATCAACGCGGTTGAGTGTTGCGGCGGACCAGTAGAAAGTACAGAGTCCCGCCAAGACATGGCAGCAAGGAAACCGCCGCAAACCATATCACTTTGGATATTCTGCTGGAAAAACGCCGTCTTGGCAAATCCACAAGAGCCCAGAACGTCGGGATCATGGGAATGAGCACTATAACCATAACTATCACTAAATTCAATGGCTTAAGGGCCATCTACCAACTCCATGCCATCCGCCTCGATGCCGGCTTGAGCTGTTTTCAGCCTGACGGCAGGCTACCGGTCTCAAACTCGTTCATTTAGCCGGAATTTATAAACTTTAGCGCCTGGCGCGGCAAGTCAGAAATCGGAATAAACCGAATCGAGCAATTCAGAAACAGGATCTCACGCGAAAGCGCCACGTCGCCGGTCATCTTTTGTTTTCGTGAGGCCGAACTCTCTGCCGTTTGACTGTCAGGCCGGGATATACTACGATGTTATTTTTAAAATCGCAATATCGATGCTTATCCATTTTGGTGAAACACAAAGCAGGTGGTCAATGCCCAAGTTGTTCATTTCGGAACTGAAACCGAACCTGGAAATCGCTTCTCTGTTTGTAGCCTCCGAAAAACAGTTGAGAACTGCCCGCAACGGAACGGTTTACCTCGATTTGAAGCTGTTGGATAAAACGGGTGAGATTAGCGGCAAGATGTGGGAAAAAGCCCTTGAGGCCTCGACGGGTTTTCAGTCGGGGGATATCGTCTACCTGCGGGCGAAAACGGAGCTTTACAAGGATAGGATGCAGCTCAGCATTTCAGAAATCATGCCTGTTCCCACCGGGGCGTACGATCCGGCCGATTTTCTCCCGGTCTGCCCTTACGACCGGGACGAGCTTTTCGAACGATTAGGCAAGCTCCTCGCAGGAATGACCGACTCTTTCGCTCGCCGCCTGTGTGAAGCAATTCTGGCCGACCCTGAAATCATGACCCGCTTTAAACTCGCTCCGGCGGCAAAGTCAATGCACCACGCCTATATCGGTGGGCTTTTGGAACACACACTTTCCGTTATTACGCTCGCATACAGAATCTGTAACCATTATCCGGACCTCGATCGCGATATGCTTATAGCGGGCGCTTTTTTGCACGACATTGGGAAAATCGGCGAATTCGTTTATGATACACATATCGACTATTCGGATGCAGGACGCCTGGTAGGGCATATGGTCCTGGGGACCCAGATCGTCGAGGACAAGATTCGAACGATTGAAGGCTTTCCCGCAGAGACGTCGCTTCTCCTGAAGCACCTCATCCTGAGCCATCACGGGGAGGCCCAGTTCGGGGCGGTCAGGCTGCCGGCGAGCAAGGAAGCTTTCGCCCTGCACCTGGCTGATGATCTCGATGCAAAGATGAACGCCATCAACCGGATACTGGCGAATTCAGCCGATGACAACAGTACGTGGACCGGATTCGAGACTATTTTTGGCAGGCATTTTTTCAGGGGTTTTCCGAAACAAAACGATGGCGCCGCCGGGGATGAGATTTCGGAAACCGGGGCGATTGAAGGTCCGGCGTCAAAGCCTGGCGCCAGGAATTGAGGGTCCAGTCCCGGATTTCGCATTCTTCGTGCTCTTCGTGATGTGATTAAATCTTCGCGATCTTCGTGATCAGAAAAAGCTCCAGGATGAGATTCTGGCACGAAGCACCCGAAGGATGCGGGGCTTGGAGAACCTGCAAGGGTTACAGGGTGCTGAAGTGGCGTTCGCCGATATTCACGGCCAGCAAAGGGCCATTCGGTTTTTGAAGCGGATTCTCAAAAAAGAAACTGTTCCGCATGCCTTTCTTTTTTCCGGAATGACGGGCGTCGGCAAGTATGCTGCGGCCATGGAGTTGGCCAAAGCCCTGAATTGCCTCAATCCGCAAGATTATGATTCATGCGGCGAGTGCGGCTCGTGCCATAAGCTCCAGGAGGGACTGCATCCGGATCTGATCCACATCGGCAGCGACGGTGTTCTCATCAAAATGGACCAGATTCGCGATCTGATGAAGCGTTTCCGTTTCCGGCCGTTTGAAGGAAAATTCCGCGTTGTTATAATTCAAGACGCGCAAAAGCTGATGGAGCTGGCGGGAAACGCTATGCTCAAGATACTGGAGGAGCCACCGAAGGCTAACATCTTCATCCTGATTGCGGCCGAATCGCAGATGCTCTTGCCGACTATAGTCTCCAGGTGCTGCCAGGTGCGTTTTCAGCCCCTTGAGGACGAGGTCGTAGCCCAATGGTTGGCGCGCGAAGGGGGGCTTGCGCCGGACCGTGCCGCCGGGATTGCCCGTCTGGCTGCCGGAAGCATTGAGAAAGCGCGATGGTTTTCCGAAGAGGATCGGGTGGCGGGTTGGAAAAAAGTTGTCGAGAAGTTAGAAAATCTGGACGGACTTTCTATCCTCGATTTTTTCCCGATGGTTTCCGGTTGGGCGAAGAACCGCGAAACTGCCGAGCAGGACCTTGAGTTTATAAGGCTGTGGGTCCGGGACCTTATCCTGTTTAGGGTCGCTGCGGCTCAGAACTCGGCCGGCGGCTGCGACGCCCCGCTTACATTCGAATTGAACGGCAGGACGAAAGAGGCGGCAAGGTCGGTTCCGCCGGAACGTCTTTTCTTTTTATATCACAATGTTGAACAGGCGATGCAGGGTCTGAAAGTGAACGCGAATCTGCAAATGACGCTTGAAGGCGTTTGCCTGGCCATAAAGGACTCGCTCTATGGAAAAGGTGGTTGGAATTCGTTTCCGAAAAGGGGGCAAAATTTACCATTTTGATCCCGGCGAATACTCTCCCAGGAAGGACGAATATGTAATCGTACACACCGAACAGGGCGTAGGGCTTGGGCAGGTGGTCGAGCCCCCTTGCCCGAAGGACCCCCGAATCCATCCCCAGGAAATAAAGCAGATCGAACGGATGGCGACGGAAGATGAAATCCGCCAGCTTCGCAATAATATGGAAATCGAGGCGGACGCGAAGAGCTTTTGCCTGGAGAAAATTGCCGCCCACCAGCTTCCCATGAGCCTGGTGGACGTGGAATACTTCTTCGACGGCAGTAAGATCATATTCTACTTTACTGCAGACGGCCGGGTGGATTTTAGAGAACTTCTCAAAGACCTGGTCAGACGGCTGCGGACACGTGTCGAACTGCGCCAGATCGGAATTCGCAACCAGGCAAAGATGGTGGGCGGCCTTGGGGGCTGTGGGAGGCCTTTGTGCTGCGCGACATTTTTAAAGAATTTCCATGCCGTCTCCATTAAGATGGCTAAGGAACAAAACCTGAGCCTCAACCCTGCAAAGATATCCGGGGCCTGCGGCAGGCTCATGTGCTGCCTCCAGTTCGAGCACGAAACCTACAGGGAACTCAAGAAAGATATGCCCAAACTGGGCAAGAAGGTCGATCTGCCCGAAGGCAAAGGCAAGGTGGTGCGCCAGAACATTATGGCCAGGTCCTTCACGATTCAGCTTGAGGATGGGAAGGAAATAGACGTCGATCTGGACAAGGGCTGCGGTTGCCGTGGCGAATGCAGATGCGCCCATCCGGAATCACCGGATGAGCTGCCGCGTGAGACCAGGAGGAAAGAGGACAAATGAATCGATTCTATATAACAACCCCGATTTATTACGTTAATGCCGAACCTCACATAGGCCATGCCTACACGACAATCGTAGCAGACGTAATGAACCGCTTCCATGAACTGCTGGGATTCAAGACCTTCTTCCTCACCGGGACCGACGAGCACGGGGATAAAATCGTCCAGGCGGCCCAGGCTGCAGGTGTTGAGCCCAAGGCTTACGCCGATAAGATAAGCGCGCTTTTCAGGCAAACCTGGCCCAAACTCAGTATCGAAAACGACAAATTCATCCGGACCACCGACCTCGAACATGTGAGAGTCGTCCAATACGTGTTGCAGAAGGTCTTCGACGCTGGTGAAATCTACTTTGACACTTACAAGGGCCTTTACTGCGTCGGGTGCGAGAGGTTCTACACCGAGCGGGAACTGGTTGATGGAAAGTGCCCGGACCACGATAAGCCTCCCGTCGAGCGGGCGGAGGCGAATTATTTTTTTCGCATGAGCAAATATCAGAATTGGCTTATTGCACACATGGAATCCAATCCCGAGTGCATCCGTCCCGAAAGGTATCGAAACGAAGTGTTGGCCTTTCTCAGGGAGCCTCTGGAAGACCTCTGCATCTCCCGGCCCGTTGAGCGCCTCAACTGGGGCATACCGCTTCCGTTCGACGAAAACTATGTGACTTATGTCTGGTTCGACGCTCTCATCAACTATATTTCCGCAATCGGATATCCTGACGGCCAGCTTTACAAAGAGTTCTGGCCCGTTGCCCAGCACCTTATAGCCAAGGACATCCTCAAACCGCACGGCATCTACTGGCCCACGATGCTCAAGGCCGCCGGCATTCCCTTATTCCAACACCTCAACGTCCACGGGTACTGGAAAACGGACGAAGGCAAGATGAGCAAGAGCCACGGCGCCGTTGTTCGGCCCCTGGACCTTGCCCCCGTTTATGGGCTCGACGCCTTCCGGTACTTTCTGCTGCGGGAGATGGTTTTCGGGCTCGATGCGAAGTTCAGCGAGGAGGCGCTGGTTCAGCGCATAAACGCAGACCTGGCAAACGACCTGGGAAACCTTTTCAGCCGTACGCTTGCAATGACTGCGCGCTATTTTGACGAAAAAGTTCCCCCCTTCGGCTCGCAACCCGACGGGATGGACCGTGAACTGCACGATAAGGTTGACGATGCGGTCAGGCAATTCCGCGACGAAATCCCCAGGCTCGGCTTCCACAAGGCGCTTGTAGCCATTTGGGAATGCGTCGGCGCGGCCAATAAATACATCGACTACGTCGCCCCTTGGAACCTGGCTAAGGATGCGGCCCTCCTGCCCCGGCTTCAGACTGTAATGAGAACACTTCTCGAGGTGAATAAAGTCGTTGCCGTACTGATTTCCCCTTTTATGCCTTCAACCTCCGTGAAGATGCTCGAGCGGCTTGGAATCGCGAAAAAAACCTCGGACCTGAGACTTGCCGAAGATACCTCCTGGGGCGCCCTGCAGGAAGGCGCCAAGGTCCTCAAAGGAGAATCGCTCTTTCCACGGGTCGAAACGGCGGGTAAAAAGCTGGAAAAACCCGGTAAACAGGGGGCTGCGAAAGCTGATAAAGGCCAAAAACCAAGAGAGGGAAAAAAAGCGGAAGCCCCCGCCCCCTCCGGGGTGACGGACTCCGGCGGCCTTATCGATATCGACCTGTTCCGGCAGGTCGATCTGCGGGTCGGCCTTATCAGGCAGGCGGAAAAAGTCCCGCACTCCGACAAACTGGTAAAGCTGATGGTCGATATCGGGGAAGAACGGCAGATCGTGGCCGGAATCGCCAAAACTCATTCACCAGCAGACCTTGTCGGAAAGCAGGTGGTTCTGGTGGCGAATCTCAAACCTGCAAAACTCATGGGGATCGAATCCCACGGAATGATCCTCGCCGTACGCGATGGGCTGGATCTCAAACTCGTTGTTCCCGAGGCGAATGTGTCTCCTGGCGGCAAGATTTCATGAATAGTGAAGCGTGAAGCGTGAAGAGTAAGATCGGGTTATAGGCTAAGGTTCCCCAATGGTTTTTTCTACTCACCTATTCACCCATTCACCTACTCACCCGCCCTTTTATTGATATACGGCGGGACCCGCGGCAACGACGAAAAAGCGGTCTTTGAGGAACTGTGTCAGGTTGTCGAAGAGGCCGTTGAGCTTTATCGCAAAAACGGCAAACCACTTCCGCCTGCAACATCAGGTCGTGATTTCGCCAATAAGTTGCAACAGGTTGCCTGACCGGAAGGCGGCTCATGTGGTCCCGGGCTTACGCCGGGCAAATTCCTGTGCCGCCACCGAAGGTAGCGGCAAATCCGGCTGGCGGTCCCACCGCCCCGCATCCCCCCATCCCGCTGGTTGCGAGATCCTGCCTGTGCCGCCACCGAAGGTAGCGGCGAATCCGGCTGGTGGTCCCACCGCCCCGCATCCCCCCATCTTGCTGGTTGCGAGATCCTGCCTGTGCCGCCACCGAAGGTAGCGGCAAATCCGGCTGGCGGTCCCACCGCCCCGCATCCCCCCATCCCGCTGGTTGCGAGATCCTGCCTGTGCCGTCACCGAAGGTAGCGGCGAACTTGGCTGGCGGTCCCACCGCCCCGCTCACACCTCAGATCGCGGCTACAGGGATGGAGATGGTAGAAGAGGACAGTGGCAGGGACTGTTCGGCCAGGCAAATCACACCACCTGGGCCGATGGGCATCTTTAGTCTTTCCAGGGTGTGGAAATGCCGCACATCGTTCGTTCCCGGAGAAGCGCTTTTCTTGAACTCAAGAGGATAAATCGTCCCATCCCGAACGATAAGAAGGTCGATTTCTTTCAGGTCTTTATCACGGTAGAAATAAAAGGGAGCTTGACGCCCATTGTGCCAGTAGCTTTTCAGGATTTCAGCCATGATCCATGTTTCCAGGCTCGCACCGGACATGGCGCCGGCCTCGAGCGTTTCCGGGCTCGACCATTCCGTCAGGTATGCACACAAGCCCGTATCGAGGATATACAGTTTCGGGGTCTTAACAAGGCGATTGGTCACATTCGTGTGGTAAGGCTCCAAAAGGTAGGCGATTCCGGAGGTCTGAAGGATCGAGAGCCAGTTTTTTGCGGTGTTCACGGCGATGTCGGCATCCCGGCTCAGATCGGTCAGGTTCAGCAATTGAGCTGTCCGAGCTGCGGCAGCCCGAAGGAAGCGCAGAAAGGCCAATTCATCGCCGACTCGCGCCAGATCACGGACATCACGCTGCAAATAGGTTTGCACATAGGAGCTGTAGAAGAGGTCTCTGTCCACCGCATCATAGATAGCGAGCGCCGGAAAGGCGCCTCGCCAGATAAGGCGATAGAGATCCTTCAGAGGTAGATTTCCTCCAACACCGATACGATCGCGGATTTCATCGGGATCGGGCAGAAACGGTTTGCGCACATGAGTCAACCCGGCCAGTTCTCTTCTGGAAAGCCCTAGAAGATTAACCACGGCCACACGGCCGGCGAGAGATTCGGATACGCCTTTCATCAGGTGGAATTGCTGAGAGCCGGTGAGCCAAAAGAGACCCGGTTCCCGGGTCTTATCAACTGCCATCTTGATATATGGCAGAAGTTCCGGAGCATACTGGATTTCATCGATGAGCACAGGTGGCTGAAATCTTTGCAGAAAAAGCGGAGGGTCTTGCCTGGCGAGGCTGAGCGCCAGGGGATCGTCGAGGGTGACATAGGGTCTTTTGTCCTGGCCGAGGTGCAGCAGCAAAGTGGTCTTCCCTACCTGTCTGGCGCCCGTGACCAGCAGAACGGGAAACTGCTTCGTCGCGGTTTCCACGAAGGCTTCAAGTGTGCGGGAGACATACATCTGCACCCTCCTCTTTTTCGGCTATAATGCAATTTGATTGCAAAATAACTGATTGATCCCCCTTTATCAAGAACTATTCGAGGTAGCCGGTAGCGGGAGCGTAGAGAGGAGCGGGAAGCGAGGATCTAAGGGATTATCCAATCACTCAATCCCTCAATTCCTCAATCCCTAATACGAAATTGCGTTCAAGTGAGCGCCAAAAAGAGCTGAAAAGCCCGGGGGTTGGGGGGACATTTGCCCTCCGAACCCTCACTATGATCGGGTTC
>PLSV01000181.1:0-1215 GCA_003165235.1 Syntrophobacteraceae bacterium | reverse complement strand
TCAACTTGAGCGCAACCTAGTATCAGATGATGCTTGAATGATGAATGGATTGCAAATACGCAACTGACGGTCGATCAACAGTCCGTCCAGCATATCCTCGCAGTACAGGGTTTCGCAGCCTCCGAGAAGAGCGGCGGACACGATCATCGCATCGTAGACGCTCAACCCGTAACGTTCAGCGACAAGCATTCCTCTGTCATGGGTTTCGATGGTCAACGGAGCAGTCGGACATACCGACCGAATCAGCGCTAATACTTCATTGATTTCCTTCCATGACATGGCAAGTTTACGGCGCGCCACATTGGCCATCTCGTTTAATACCTGCACACTAATCAGGCCTCCCGCCTGCACAATTATCTCGGCTCGATCGGCTTTATGATTGTCAGCCGACAAGAGATAAAGCAGAATACTGGTGTCGATGAACACTTTAGGATCGGACATTTGCATCGTCACGATCAAACTTGAAATCGGCAGGCAACTTTCCCCGGAACTGCCGCAACCGCGCAAGGACGGCTTCCTTGCCGGGTTTTTTCCTTACGTGAAAGACTCGTTCATCTGCGATAGCCACTTCAATCTCGTCGCCTTCGTGCAGCTCCAGCGCCTGGACCACTGGGGCGGGCAACCGAATGGCCAGACTGTTACCCCATTTCGAGACTCGCATGATCAATTCATCCTCGTATGAGAGACTATATGCAACGCTAAGCAGAAGAACGTGATTTCTATTACGCACCCCTTAGCGGTAATAATCTGGTTATAATCTGGTCATTCCACTTACCGCCTCTAGGCGGAAGATCCGCTTACCGGCTTTAGCCGGAAGCTGGTCATTCAATTTACCGTCTTTTGGCGGAAGGTGTCCCGCGTAGCGCGGCAGGCGCCCGGCTCGATGTGTCTCTCAATCGCATTGGGCTGTCAGCGAGGCGCCTGGATATACATAGCGTGATATGTATATCATCAATTTGTGCCGGGGTCAACTTGAAAAAGGAATATAGACTCGAATAACCGCAGTGCATATTAGTCGAGTATCGTAAACCGGGTTTCGGGGTAGCTGATTGGCTAAACAGCCCCCTGGAATATGTGTTCTCTATGGTAGCGCAGAAACTGTTGATGGGGTCGCGATAGAGGGTCGTCCGGAACTCTTCTCTTTGCCTCCGGAAGAAGCAGATGCTTAAGTTGATCAGGGACCGATTTTGCCACCAGGATGATCTTGTAATCATC
>PLSV01000407.1 GCA_003165235.1 Syntrophobacteraceae bacterium | reverse complement strand
TCCTAACTGCGGAAGTTGGGCTAACGTGGGAAACTACGTCTCCTATGGCCGTAAAGTCAATTCCAGATGGACCGGCAACGATAAAACAAAGGGTAGAGGCAACAAATAGAATGGCGACAAGTATCTTGCATGGGCCTTTTCTGAGCAGGGGCTACTCTAACCGCAAGATGCAGAAAACCAATTTCATGGCCGCCCATCAGGCTCTTGCCCACAAACCGGCCAGGACAGCCTACTGCATCATAACGGTATGCAGGAATGACTATGGAGAAGTTCGATTTCGGTCGCATCGCGGCGGGGCTTCCAGCCATCAACTTGCTCCAAGACTGGATATCGCCCTCAAATCATCCTCATGGATATGAAGATGCCGTTCGCTCTCGAAGGCAAAGAGCCGCTCTCCCGCCGTGCCTGCGCCCAGAGCGTAGCCGAGCATTTCGCCCGCAGATCCGGCGCACAGGTTTAGCACCAAAGGCAGGAAAGCATGCAAGAGAAGACTCGTTTCCAACCGGACGCGCATTGCGTCTCTAAGGATACGCTTGAAACGAATCAGCGGCAACAAAGGTGCCCCCAAGGCATAGAGCAGCTTCCTAAATGCTCCCCAATTCTTCGAGCGGCCGGCCGCGAAAATCCGTGCTGCAAGCAAATGCTCGAGAAGTAATGGCATAAGGCGGGAGAAGTTAAGGTGATAGATTCTTGCAGCCGGTTCATGATGAAGCCTGTGGCCTCGCCTGGTCAGATCCCAATGAAGCAGGCTTTCCGCCTGCAACATGTCGGGAAGGCGCGCGCCGTACTCCAGGAGAATATCCCGCTTATAGCACGATTGGTTTGCAGGCAGGTGTTCAACCCCTTCCCGAGCCGCCATCCAGGGACTGTAGAAGACCAGAAAGCAGCCCCAGCTTACAGAGGGACCAGGGTTGGCATTCAGCATGACCGGACCCACGACGGCAAAATTTCCCAGGGAATGAGCGCTGATAAACGTCTCTGCACAATCAGGGGCAGCAAAGGAATGGTCTTCCGTGAAGGCCACAAGAGGAGCGCTGGCTGCTGTGACGCCCGCAGCCTTGGCTGAGCCTGCATCTTTGGTGGAGATTTCGACAATCCTTGATCCCCAAAAGCCTTCCAACTCTTCTTTGGGAAGATTCAGCCTTTCTGCCGATGCAGTCACCACGATCAGTTCGATCCGTTGGGAGACGGTCTGCTTTCTCAGGAACTCCAAAACCATCCTCAGATTCGGCGAGTCGCAGTGTGCGACAATTATAACCGACAATAGAGGGGATGCGCCGCCATCCAAAGTCCAAGCTCCTTTCGAGCGATCTGCCTGCTCGTCCGTTCAAATTCATTTATGCCTGATCAGCCATTGCACTTCAGCGTCGCCATCCCGTCCGATATCACCCCTTTCAAAGCCATAAGCGCACTCCCCGCAAAGAGGCAGTTGCCGCCAATGGTTTCGGAACTCTCGCCTGAGGTCCCGGAAATCCGCACCTTTCCAGATATCGCCGAACTGCTGCCTGGCCAGGGCACCCAGGGGACGTTTTTCACAAGAATCCACGAAGCAGGAACAAACCGTCCCGTCCCAGTGGATGGTAGGGCAGTTCCAAAGGTTTCTGCAAGGATTTCCGGCGGCGCGCACCGGCGCTCCATCCTCATCGGAATACGCAGGCATACGGTATTTGACTTCGCTGGGCGCGTATTGGCTCTCCCATCCGGCAGAGCTCTGGCGACCGCTATGGGCCGCATGAAATCTTCTCAGCACCAGCATATCGACTCCCAATGAGCATGCAAATTCCTTCAATGCTCCGATATCCCGTTCGTTATGTCTCATTACGATGTAACGGAAGTTTACAATGGGACGCTTCACTTTGAGGCGGTTCTTCTCGGCAACGACCTTCCTTATTCCCTCAAGCACTGTCTCCAGCCTGCCTTGATCACGGTAGCGCCGATATGCTTCTTCAGTGATCCCATCGACTGAAAAGATCAAGGCGTCCAGACCTGAATTGACCACTTTTCGGGCGTGATCCCCTGAGGCAAAAACGTGTCCATTCGTGCAGGCGATCACCTTTATACCGCACTGACGAGCATAACGGATCATTTCGTAAGCATCGGGGTTCAGGAAGGGTTCTCCCCAATCCCAAAATAGAATCAGCAACAGATAATCGCGCAGTTGATCGACAATCTCTTTGAACATATCCAGTTTCATGTGTCCGAGCGGGCGACCCATACCCAGTGTGACAGGACAGAATGGACATCGAAGGTTGCAGTGGTTGCTGGGCTCTACCTGGATGAGAGCAGGAAATCCCCACGGCCTGGAAGGCTTGAAGAAAACAGAAGCCTCCGTGAGGACCCAGTTGATGATTTTCTTTAAAGACAGGTTCTCGACTTCGACAGGAATTCCATCTACTTCGAAATAGATCCTACTCATGAAAAACGCTCTGCACAGCCTCGACACACGAGTCAACATCCCGATGGCCTTCACCCGCTTCATTTCACGTCTTTCCTGAGCAGGTGCGTCAGAAATCCTCCCGTAATGTTTTTTACGTCAAACCCGTATTGCGAAAGGAGCCTCACCGCATAGTAGGACCTTTGCCCGGACCTACAATAGGCCCAGATTTCGCAATCCCTGGGCAATTCGTCCAACCTGGCCCGAAGCTCGCCCAGCGGAATGTTTACGGCCTTTTCGAGATGCCCCTTTTCGAATTCCGAAGGTTCTCGAACGTCGACTACGAGGGCCCCGGTGGAATCGACATCCTCCCACTGGGCAAGTTGGGCGTCTCCCCGGACCACGTTTGCGGCGATCATCCCCGCAAGATTAACCGGGTCTTTTGCCGAGCCGAATTGAGGCGCGTAACAGAGTTCGGCTTCCTCCAGGTCGAAGACGGTCCCGTTGTTCTGGACGGTCACGGAAATGACATCGACGCGTTTTTCAACACCCGCCTCCCCTGTCGCCTGGCATCCGATAATCCGCCCGTCGTTTTTGGAGAAGATCAGCTTCAGGATGATGGTTTTGGCGCCGGGATAGTACCCCGCATGGTGCACCGGGTGGAGGTAAATCTTGTCGTAGTCTTCGCGCCACAGCCCCAGCCTCTTCAGCGTCTTTTCGCTCGGTCCGGTGGATGCAATCGTCAGGTCGAAAAACCCGCAAACGGCCGTCGCCTGAACCCCTCGAAATCTTCTGTCCCTTCCATGAATAACGTCCGCTGCGATCCGCCCCTGGCGATTTGCCGGCCCGGCGAGCGGGACCAGGGTCCACCGGCCCGTGATGAAGTCCCGGACCTCGACGGCATCCCCCACCGCCCAAATCCGGGGATCGCTGGTAACCATCCGGTCATCGACCCTTATGCCGCCCAGTTCGCCGATTTCCAACCCGGCGTCCCTGGCAAGTTTTGTATCGGGCCGCACGCCGACAGAAAGAATGACGATATCGGCCCTTACCTCTTCTCCGGAAGTCAGACGGGCGCGCAGCCCGCCCTCCGGCATCGGGTCGAACCCGACAACCGAATCTGCGAGGCGCAGGGAAACTCCGCGCCGCCTGAGTTCGTCATGCGCAGGGGAAACCATTTCAGGGTCCAGGGCGGGCAAGACCTGCGGCATTGCTTCGACTATGGTTACGCTCAGTCCGAGCTTCAGCAGGTTTTCGGCCATTTCCAGGCCGATGAAACCGCCCCCGACAATGAGCGCGCTCTTGGAGCCCGCAGCCAGGCATTGCTTGATCTCCCTGGTGTCCGGAATGCTTCTCAGGGTAAAAATCCCCGGAAGGTCCGCTCCCGTAATGGGAGGCTTGACCGGGGCAGCGCCGGGAGACAAAACCAGCGCATCGTATTTTTCGGAATAAACCCGGCCCGATGCAAGCTCCTTTACCTGGATTTCGCTTTTAGCCCTGTCTATCGATATGACCTCCGAGTTGAGGCGCACGTCGACTTTGAAGCGCTTCTTGAAAAGACCGGGGGTTGCGACCAGAAGCGATTCTTCTTTTTTGATTACTTCCCCGATGTGGTAAGGCAGGCCGCAATTGGCAAAAGATACAAAAGGTCCCTTGTCGAACAAAACGATCTCGGATGTTTCCGAGAGCCTTCTGGCCCTGGCTGCGCAAGAAGCGCCCCCGGCGACCCCGCCGACAATCAGAATACGTTTTCCAGGTCCCATCTTAATTCTCCCCGTTATACCAAGATGCGCTCATAGAGCGCCTAATAACCCCAAACCGAGAGGTGGGAAAGTTTTTTCATTTTAGAGATACCCCGCCCTCCCAGGATTTCGGCTAATGCACTGTCAGAAGAGTTCCCAGTTGTTGGCGAGTCATCGTCACCCCGGCGAAGGCCTGACCCGGAATGCGAATCCTTTCCAGCGAATCCAAGCCGGCAAACCGGGTGATCAAAACAGTTCCATTACGGTTCTTACAACCCCATCTTCTCCAGGGATATAAAACTTCTCGAGAGGAGGACTGAAAGGGACCGGAATGTCGGGACCCGTCACTCTTTTGAACGGGGCCTTCAGGCAGCCGAAGGCCTCTTCGGCGACGATTGCGGAAATTTCTCCGGCAAATCCTCCTGTCCGGGTCGCCTCATGAACTACGACCAGGCGCCCGGTCTTTCTCACCGAGGCCAGGAGAGTCTCTTTATCGAGAGGCGCAAGTGTCCTCAAATCGACGATTTCCGCCTCGATACCCTTTTCGGACAGAATTGCCGCCGCCTTCACGGCAACTCCGACCATCTTCGACCAGGTCACGATGGTTACGTCGGACCCCGAGCGCTTAATGTCGGCCTGGCCGATCTCAATGAGGCATTCTCCCTCCGGCACAGGACCGGGTACGAAATAGAGCATCATGTCTTCGATAAAAATAATCGGGTTGGGGTCCCGGATGGCCGACTTCAGCAACCCTTTGGCATCGGCCGGAGATCCGGGCATGACCACCTTCAGGCCAGGGCAATGCGCAACCCAGGCTTCCAGATTGTGCGAGTGCTGACACCCCGCCGAAAAGCCGCCCCCGCTTTTCATGCGCACAACCAGCGGAAAACTGGACTTTCCGCCGGACAGATAGCGGAGCTTGGCCGCATGATTTACGATCATGTCCGAAGCGATTGTGAAAAAGGGGTTGAACATGATCTCCACAACCGGTTTAAGGCCCATTACGGAAGCCCCCACCGCGAGTCCGGCAATAGCGGCTTCCGAAACCGGCGTATCTTTCACCCTGGAGGGGCCGAAATCCCGCAGGAGGCCCGCCGTGGGAAGGATCGGGCTGTCATGTATGCCTGTTCCAACCCCTTCGCCCGCCAGGAACACGTTGGGATCGCGCGCCATTTCTTCTCTTAGGGCCTGATTGATCGCCTGGCCCATCGTCAACTGCTGCATATATTCTCCTCGATGGGAAAAGTGCCCGGTTCCCTATGCATAAAGGTCCTGGAGCGCTTCCTCAGGTTCGGGCCATGGGCTTTCTTCCGCAAACCGGACAGCTTCCTCGACGGTTTCTCTTGCTTCGGCCTTAAACCTTTCCAAGTCCCGTCCGGAAATAACTCCCTTGTCCAGCAACTCCCCGCTAAGGCGCGGAATGGGGCATTTGCCCTTCCAGAGCGCAATTTCTTCCTTCGGTTGATAGAGCTGCCTGTCGGACTCGCCATGGCCCCGGCACCGGTATGTCTTGCACTCGATGAGCGTCGGCCCGAGCCCGAGCACCGCCCCTTGCCTGGCGCGACGGGCTGCTTCGAAGACGGCCAGGGCATCATTGCCGTCGACTATTTCGCCTGGTATGGCATATGCCATAGCCCTGTCGGCGATATTGGGGACCTTTGTATGTTCCTCGTATCTTTGCGCGCCCGCATAGATATTATTTTCGCAAATGAAAAGCACCGGCAGGTCCCAAAGGCTCGCCAAGTTGAGCGCCTCGTGAAATGAGCCTTCATCGGCCGCTCCGTTGCCGAAAAAACAGGCTGTCACATTCTTGAGCCCCTTGTATTTTTGGGCAAAAGCCGTCCCGACCGCAATCGGGATTCCGCCCCCGACCACAGTTGTCGTACAGAGCGCATTGACTTCTGGGACCGTGATATGCAGCGTTCCGCTCTTTCCCCTGTTGCACCCGGTGCGTCTGCCGAAACACTCAGCCATGACCTCCCTGGGGTCGGCTCCCTTGGCGAGCAGATGGCTGTGGCTCCTGTGATTGGATATGATCACATCCTCACCAGTCAATGCGGCGCAAATACCCGACCCAACCGCTTCCTGGCCGGTGCTCAGGATCATCATGCCGGGGACTTTTCCTTCGATCCCGCACAGTTCCGTGAGCTTCTCCTCAAAGGTGCGAGCCAGAAGCATGGAACGCAGCATTTCAATCAACTTTTCTTTCGACGGCTGCATAGATTTATCCAATTCGGGAAAAAGAGGACCAAAGAATTTCTTGAACCAATAATGCGCCAGTGCGCTCTCAACAAAGTTTCCAGTTGTCAGCGAGAGATCGTCATATCGGCGAAAGCCCGGGCACGGAAGCATCGAGGCCGGTCTCCGACACCAGTCTATTGAATGCCCTCAAGATGTTCAAATTATTTATACCGCTGCGTATAAAAAAAGCCAGGGGCGGCGCCGCCATCGGGATATGGAAAACGCCGCCGTGGGAGGCGGCGCTACCATCGGGATGCGAGGAACGCCCGCATCGGGATATGAGGACCGCAGTGGAAAGCGGCGCTGCCTATATTAAAAGATGAGATAACCCGAGCGCCTTTCGTTTTGTTTCGATGTGGCGGTTCATATGAGGGAGGCCGCCTTCTCGGGATCGGGCTCCACAGCAAAAGCAGCGCCTACGACATCATTCAGGCCCTGAGTGAGCAGCTTCACCACATTCATACTTCCCGTCACGGGAGGTGTGGGGCCGAGCACCGTAAAGACACCCGAGGCCACGAAATAGACGCCGATCGCTACGGCCTTTTCTGAATACCACTCAGGGGCCGCCCATGCCAGAGGCAGATCGCTGATGTCAACCCCGATCGCATTTGCGAGGGCTGCAGCGAGCACCAGGATGCGGGCATTATCGACGCAGCTTCCGAAGTGGAGGACCGGCGGGATGCCCAGGGCGCCGCAGATTTCCTTCAAGCCGGGTCCGGCTAAGCGGGCTGCCTCTGCGCTTTCCAGGCCGGCCTTTGCGTTCGATTCACACGGCGAAAACTATTACAGGCAAAACTGAAATTCCCCAGGAAAGCCATCTTCGTGGGGAACAAAGATGGAAAATCGATTTCAGGTTATCTTAACATTCTGAAAAATACGAAGTAAACTCTAAATCGGGAATGCATTAAATGGTTTCAGGGCAGCCCAATGGGACATAAGTCACTGCTACGCAAAAGCCTGATGGGTTGCGCTTCGCTCCACCCATCCTACAGGTGTTTTCATGGTTTCGGGGCAGCCCGATGGGGGATGAAATGCTGTGGTGAAGGGGGCGCCGGTTTTTTTTTACAAGGCCCCGATAATCCTGTAACATGCTTTTTTGCAGTGGTCCTTATCCCGGTATTCTTTCTTGGCTGCAAGGCACACCTTGAAAGCCAGGGGCGGACAAATGGATAAACCCAGACTCCTTATTGTCGATGACGACGAGAACATTCAACTGGCGATGAAATGGGCTTTCGCCCAGGAATTCGAGATTCTGCTTGCCTGCAACAGGCAGGAGGCAATCGAGATATTCCGGCGCGAGCAGCCCCCGCTGGTGACGCTCGACCTGGGGCTTCCTCCCGCCGCGCGTGGAGTCGAAGAGGGTTTCCTCACCCTTGCTTCGATTTTGGAGCAGGACCCTTTTGTGAAGGTGATCATCATTTCAGGCCAGAGCGAGAAGGAAAATGCTCTCACGGCGATCGGCCAGGGCGCCTATGATTTTTTCTGCAAGCCGGTCCAGGTCGAGGAGGTAAGCGTAATTCTACGGCGCGCCCTCCGGGTCCATCAACTTGAAAGCGAACATCGAAAGCTCCAGGCGGCCCGGCCTCAGGATTCATTTGAGGAGTTGATAGGCACGAGCCCTCAGATGCAGCAGGTTTTTGCGACTATCGAAAAGGTGGCCGCAACCGAGGCGCCTGTTTTGATCCTCGGCGAAAGCGGCGCCGGGAAGGAACTGGTCGCCAGGGCCCTTCACGGAAGAAGCTTGAGAAAAGCCGGACCTTTCGTTGCGATCAATTGTTCCGCCATCCCCGACACCCTGCTCGAAAGCGAGTTGTTCGGCTACGAGAAGGGGGCCTACACAGGCGCTCATACGCAAAGGAAGGGCCGAATCGAAATGGCCGAGGGAGGCACTCTATTTCTGGACGAGATCGCAGATTTGCCGCCATTGCTCCAGGTGAAACTGCTCCGCTTTCTCCAGGAGCACACAATCGAGCACATCGGGGGAAGAAAGGAAATTGCGATTAACGCCAGGGTGATCGCTGCAACCAACAGGGACATAGGCAAGGCAATCCGCGACGGCAGTTTTAGAGAGGACCTCTATTACCGGTTGGGTGTGGTGAAGGTGAAAGTCCCGCCTCTTCGTGACAGGGAAGGCGACATTGCCCTGCTGGCGATGAGTTTTGTGCGCAAATACGCGGAGGAAAATAAGAAGAAGATCCTCGGATTCACCAAGAAAGCTCTCACGGCGCTCGTTCACCATAAATTCCCCGGGAACGTGAGAGAGCTGGAAAACCGGATCAGGCGGGCCGTCATTATGGCGCAATCATCCAAAATCACCAATGAGGACCTGGAGCTCGAAGAACCGGAAGAACCGGAAAAAACCACTCTGAAGGAGGCCCGTGAGAAAACGGACCGTGAACTCATCCTCCGGGTCCTGACGGAAAACAGTTTCAACGTGGCCCAATCAGCCGCCGACCTGGGGATCAGCCGCCCGACATTATATGAGCTGATGGAAAAACTCGGGATAAAGAAGTAGCCCGGAGATTTGTGGTTGAATCGAATCGATTTTCGGGTTTTTATAAGCATCGTATCGAACTTGACTCTTGTTTGCGCGTTTCTGCGCATTTTGCGGTGAGTTTCAGATGAATAAAACAATACTGGTTACTGGTGGCGCAGGATTCATCGGAAGTAATTTCGTTTCCTGCGAAAGGCAGCGGAATAACCGGATCATCAATCTCGATATCCTCACTTACGCCGGCAACCTTTTGAACCTTGAACAGTTAAACGGCGACCCGGATCACGTTTTCATACAAGGAGACATACGCGACCGGGAACTCGTAGGAAAGCTTCTCAAAGGGCGCCAACCGGACGCCGTAGTGAATCTTGCCGCCGAATCCCACGTCGACAGGTCGATTGACAGCCCTGAGAGCTTCATTCAAACCAATATAATCGGGACCTATCACCTCCTCGAGGAGGTGAGGGAGTACTGGAAAAGTCTTCCGGCAGAGCGCCGCGAACAATTTCGCTTTCTTCACGTCTCGACCGATGAAGTCTACGGTTCCCTGGGGCCTCAGGCGCCCGCGTTCATCGAAAGCAGCCCCTATGCTCCCAACAGTCCCTATTCAGCCAGCAAGGCTGCAAGCGATCACCTGGCGCGGGCATATTTCCATACCTTTGGGGTCCCGACACTCATTACCAACTGTTCGAACAATTACGGCCCGCGGCAGTTTCCGGAAAAGCTTGCGCCGCTCATGATCCTCAATGCGATCGAAGGAAAGCCGCTGCCGATATACGGCGACGGGCTCAACGTGCGTGACTGGCTATACGTCGATGACCACTGCGAGGCGCTGCATACAGTAGTCGAAAAGGGTAAGCCCGGAGAGACATACAATATCGGCGGACGCTGTGAAAAAACGAACCTTGAAACCGTAAATGCGCTGTGCGCTCTTCTCGATGAGATGATCCCCACGTCCAGGCATGTTCCGCATTGCAGCCTGATTACGTTCGTAGAGGACCGGCCCGGACACGACCGGCGCTATGCCATAGACTGTTCCAGGATAAGGGCCGAGTTGGGCTGGCGTGCGAAAGAGACCTTTGAGTCGGGCATGAGGAAAACGATTCAGTGGTACCTGGATAACCCTGCGTGGGTCCATTCGATAAAAACCGGGGCCTACCGGGAGTGGATGTTACGGCAATACGGGGCCGGCAAAAACGAGGACACACCACAAAGAGCGTCAAAGTGAGCGAGAGAGCCCGGGGGATCGAGATGGAATCGGCCGGTGGTTTGAAAGGAATCATTCTTGCGGGGGGAGCGGGGACGCGCCTCTACCCGATAACCAAAGTAGTCAGCAAGCAGCTTCTTCCGATTTACGACAAACCGATGATTTACTATCCGCTCTCGGTGCTGATGCTCGCCGGGATCCGGGACGTTCTGATCATCTCCACCCCCGAGGACCTGCCAAAGTTCGAGGCGCTGCTGGAAGACGGATCTCAATGGGGACTGCGCTTTTCATACATCCGGCAGGATTACCCGGCAGGTCTTGCCCATGCCTTCATACTCGGCAGGGAATTCATCGGCGGGGGCAAGGTTTGCCTGATACTGGGGGACAATATCTTTCACGGGCACGGGTTTCAGGAAATCCTCCGGCGCGCCGCCGGATTTGAATCCGGCGGGCTTGTGTTCGGGTATTATGTGCAGGACCCGGAACGCTACGGGGTAGTCGAATTCGATAAATCGGGCAAAGTGCTCGGCATTGAGGAAAAACCGGCAAAGCCCAAGTCCAGCTACGCTGTCCCAGGGCTTTATTTCTTCGATAACAGGGTGGTCGAAATAGCTTCGGGCCTCAAGCCTTCAGCGCGCGGAGAGCTGGAGATAGCCGATGTCATCAATGCTTACCTGAAAATGGGCGAGCTTCAGGTGGAGCTGCTGGGCAGGGGATTTGCCTGGCTCGATACCGGCACGCACGA
>PLSV01000054.1 GCA_003165235.1 Syntrophobacteraceae bacterium | reverse complement strand
AGTTCAAAGTCCATGCAAAGATTATACGCGAAGAGCGAATAGGTGGCGAAGACGAGGGCGAGGATTCAGGGCGGTTGCCGGTCCAATATATCGCCTTATAAGGCGACTGCGTAATTGGTCCCATAGGACGACATAAAAGCGCGATTGTGTGGGCCTACAGGCTGACCAAAGAGCGCAGTGGAGTGTAAAACGAAAGAATGCAGACTTGCAGGTTGACGGAAATAGGGCAAATGCCGGTTATTGAACGGACCAAAAGATGGAAAAATACTCAAAAATGGCTGTTTTTAGGCGTTATTTGGCAGGTTTTAGGCGCATTTTGGGCGCATTTTTGGCAGGTTTTGCAACATATTCGGGGCATATTTGGTTCGTGGTTGCCCGGGTATCCAGGTCTCTGATCGAATGAAATGATGCTATGCGGGAAGCGAGTGCGGGCTGGGAAGCCCGCGCTACAGCCGGCCGGGAGGCCGGCGGTCCATTTATTACTGAGACGGTCAGAGACCTGGCGCCCCCATAGAATATGAGGCGAAGATGTACGCAAGCTGCGCGTTCCTTTCGTAAAAAATCCTATTCATCGAAGCATAGGTAAATTGTCTTTTTCTGGCCAAAAAACTGCCTCGTAGCCGGTATCGGGCGCCGGGCTGCAGGGAGATGGCGTACACTTTGCGCGGTTGTCAGGAAGCCAATGCGACCTGGGAACGGGTTTACAGGTTTGTGCTGGCCCACTGTTGGCGCGATGAGAGCGTTGGAAGGGCCGTGAGGCTGCCCATGGGTAAGGTATTGCCCGAGCCGGTCACGTAGAGCAGCCCTGGTGCTTCTCGCCCGCATCTGATCGCCCTTCGGCGTATAGCTCATTTCCGGTTGAAAGTCCATGCGAAGATCATACCTCAAAGGAGAAGAATAAGCGAAAGAATAAAAATTGTGGCGAATGGCGGCGAATGGACGATAATACTCCCAGTAGCGCAACACCTGTGGGCTGTAAGGTTTGTCCAAAGAGCGAAATGTATCGAATCAGGCTGACGCGGTCTCGACTCGATGAAATGACATTAATTGCGTAGAATTACTGTAAATCCATGTAAGAATAGGAATTGGGCTGTTTCCAAGCGGGGATTTATGGCATGACGAACAAAATCGTCAGAACGAACAGGACAAGTCAGTTCAATCGATCAGGTACTGTGCATTATCGCCTTGAACAGCACGAGGATGGCGCAGCGGCTGTGATGTTGACCGTTGACTTTGAACGAGCTCCTACTCCGGAGCACACGTATGTTGCGGATTTCTTTGAGGTTTCACGTGCCGAATCCGACGTCTTGATCGTATTCGGAAAGATCGATCTTCCGGGTGCGATGTCTCTGCGTAACAAGATTGAGATCTACTTTCCCTTTCAGCCGTTTGTCTACCAATTATGGAAGAGCAGCCGACAAATGCACGAAATGCTGGAAAAATCGGCGACCAAAAAGGGATATGCTGTAGCGGATCCCAGCAGAATCACGTCGGCAACGGATAAGGTCCAGACCTTGGCGACAAACAACGCATTGATCGTTATTGGTGGCGGTCTATGCATGATCGACTTTTTTTTGATTGCCGCAAAGGATTTATGGATCAAAACACGCAAGGGAGATCCACTGAACATGGACGCCCTAGTTCGGGTATACCTGAATGAACGCATACTCCTGGGCTTCCTTGACAGGTGTGATGTAATTGCACAAGACCTGATCAAAGAACTAGGCATTACCTTCGCGGAGGAAAACGATGAAGACATGGAACTTGTCGAGCTTTGAGGATCTGAGTGCTCGCGTCCTCTCCTCGGTCGATAAAAACTCGAGCAGTGGAATTCAATTGCCCAATAGAGTTCGGGGAACCGCTAAGACGGCTCGTATCGCCTCGATGGGGGCTGCGACCCTCTTGGCGGCAATCGCCGTTAGTTCTCTGAACCTTTATGTCTCCGGCAGTGACCTCTCCCTTCGGTTAAAGATGGAACCGGGAATATGCAGTGTCACTGTTGAGCGGCCTCCGCTGCGCCTGCTTTTTGGGGGTAAATATCCATTGAAGTGGGATGCGCAGACCGAGAAAGAGATGCTGGAAAGGGCTCTGGCGGCAACTGGACCGGTGAGTGAGTTGGAGAGCCGAATGAACGCAATATATTCAGTGCTTCAGGAGAATCCTCCTGCAGACCGAGAGGCTCTGCCCGGTCTTAATTCTCTTGGAGTAAAGCTCGGATAGGAACGGCCATTGTCTCCCTTGCCCTGCCCCAAATGGGAAACCGAAGACCCAGGGAAGCTGCCTGACATCTTTCGTGCAGCTTCCGCCGTTGTCGATTTCATCCTTCGACAAAACCCGAAGCGATATATCTTGGGGCACGGCGATTTGAAGGTTTGGCATAGGGAGCTTTTCATTAAAGTAGCGCCGGTCCGCTATTACGCAGGCAACTACCGGGGCATTCACGCAGGCCGACCCTGCCTGAATGCACAAGTTGGAGTCGGACCGAACCTTGGAACACCCCCCGCCGAGGTTGAAGAGGAGATGAAGAAGTTTTCATCGGACATGGAGGGCAACACTCAAGCCACGGATGAGTTCGTCGACCGCGGTGCATCTCCAATTGCCCGTTTACAAGCGGCCGCACAGTTGGCGGCATTTGCAGGCGGCTCTGTCATTCGGATTCATCCATTCCTTAACGGGAACGGCCGAGTTGCCAGACTCACAATGAATTTCTTTTTGTACCGCTATCTCGGGAAGATGTACTTTTCCATTAACCGGCCACCCACATACGACTATGCGCAGGCAAGTGCAATCGCCATGGCCGACGGCAACTTCACACCCCTTTATCAGTACTTGTTGCAGATCATTGCTCTTGGATAGAGGTAAATCGATAAGTGAACTCACAAATACCCCGTCTTTGCCGCGTACATTGCGGGTGTCCCAGGTCTCGCTCTGGTTTTGTGACCTAGAATACAATGAGCCTAAGGATGCGTTCAATGAGCGAAGTGAAATTCACTGTTGGCGGCGCGGTGGAGGACGAAGCCTCGCGCAGGTTTATCGACGCTTGGCATCGCGCCGAGCGCGGCGAGAGCTTTCATGAACGCCATTTGGCCTTTGAAAGCTGGGAGGCTCTGGCTCGCGTCCTTACCGGCAAGCGGATGGTGTTGCTGCGATCTGTGCGGCGCAACAACGTACCCAGCGTCCGGGCTTTGGCCAAGGCGCTCAGCCGGGACTACAGCAATGTTCATGCGGATGTGAAAGCTTTGGCGGGCGCGGGGCTTTTGGAAAACACCAGCCATGGTGTCCGCGCCGATTACGACGACCTCGAAACCAGAATTGCGATCTAAGGAAGCCAGCCGGGGCGACCGCCGGTGTTCGACATTTACGGGAGTCGCACCCGGTTTGTGTTTTTACCTTCTTTTGCAATAACGCCAAAAGGATGCGTGCGATCATTATGCGCCGTCCCTACGGGACTCCGGACGTCTTGTTGGTTACGCTCACCCCACGCTGAAGCGCGGGGCTAACAACCACTGCGCCTACGGCGCGGGTGGTCGAGGTTCATGGTCTCCGACCCTTCGCATAGAACGCGAAGGATGGTGCACCCATCATTTATAGCTGGAACAAGGGCTGGACACCGGGCACGCAGGCGAGAGGCGCGGGCGGTCGAGGTTCGTGGTCTCACACCCTTCGTAAAGCACGTGAAGGATGGGGCATCCAATCCTTGATAACTGGATCAAGGATTGGGCACCGAGGCCTTACAATCTCCATGAAAATGCTCATGCAGTGAGCGCGAGGCGCCCCCCGGCTCTACGCGTAGTTGATGGGATTCTTGGTGAGCCACCGCTCGTCGCGCACCTTGCCGATGTTCTTCATCGCGCC
>PLSV01000330.1 GCA_003165235.1 Syntrophobacteraceae bacterium | reverse complement strand
GGCTTGTCCGTAAATAAGCCTCTTAGGGATCGCGCCGGGATTTGAGATTGATTTGGTCGCGAGGATTGAGCAAAACCGCAGGCGTAGTTGGGCTACGTTGAGGATTTTGCGATTGAGGAGCGGCCAAAGCAGACCAAATGCCGGATGCGAGCGCAAAGGATTTATTTGCGGACAAGCCCTAAGGGTGAGGGCGGCTCGATTGCGGGAAAAGGCAAAAGCCGGGACCGCTTCGTCAGGCATGGACAGCCCCGCGTTACCAGCTTCATACGTCGTTAGGACATCGTGCCCCTTTCGTTTGAGTTCTTCAACGACCGGCAGCGCAAGATTCTCGTCTGCATAGAGTCGAGCCATGCCTCAAGCCGCCTCATTCTCGCGGATTTAGCGCTCGATTTCTTCTTGGTGGGATCGCACATAGGCCCATGCATTTGCGAGGTCCTCAGCGCGCAGCGAGGGATAAGAGTTCAGCAAATCGGCTTCGCTTGTTCCCATACGCCTGGCTCGCTCCAATACCCAAACCGGTATTCGAGTGCGGACAACACATGGTTCCCCGCCGCAGACTCGCGGGTTGCTATCAATTCCGGGAAATGCGTCCCCGAGGTCTCGCACTACCCACTGAAGCAATTGAGCTTTCTCGGCCCGAGTCATTTCTGAGATCAGCCTTTCTACGTCATGCAGGCTACCCATTGCAGGTCAACCTCCTTGTATTTTGAGCACAACTGGTAGACCCATATCCTATGAAACGCGTTATGCCTGCAATGTTAACGACTTCAGGTCGCGGGAGCAAGAGACATTTCCAGAGCAGCGGGAGACTGACCCTTGAGGATGCTGATTTTGCATATTTTATTTGAAACGCCCGGCACAATCCTTTAGATTCTTAGGGCAAGCGGGTTATTTTTTCGCCAATCCTCCCGTTTAGGCGGAAAGGGAGGATTTTTATTTCTATTTGCGGGGGGACTGCCATGATCGAAAAAGCTAACATACTGGTTGAGGCCCTCCCATATATTCGCCGGTTTTATCAGAAGACGATCGTCATAAAGTACGGCGGTCACGCGATGGTGGCCGAAGAACTCAAGGATAGCTTTGCAAAGGACATCGTCCTGATGAAGTACATCGGGATAAATCCGGTGGTGGTCCATGGCGGCGGGCCGCAGATAGGAGAGATGCTGCGGCGGATCGGGAAGATATCGGAGTTTTGCGATGGAATGCGCATAACCGATGCCGATACCATGGAGATCGTGGAAATGGTGCTCTCGGGAAGGATCAACAAAGAGATAGCGGCCCTGATAAGCAGGCATGGAGGACGCGCGGTAGGGTTGAGCGGCAAGGACGGTCAACTCATCGAGGCCCGAAAGCTACGGATCGTTCGAGACGCCGCAGAGGACAGGCCTGCCGAGATAATTGACATAGGGCTGGTGGGCGAGGTGGCGCGGGTAAACCTCGATATCCTGCAAACCCTTTTGCAAAGCGATATAATTCCGGTGATCGCCCCGATCGGGGTGGGTGAGAACGGGGAAACCTACAATATAAACGCAGATCTTGTGGCCGGGGCGATTGCCGGCGCTCTTAAGGCTGATAAGTTTTTGCTCATGACCGATGTGCCCGGAGTGCTCGACAGGGAGGGAAATCTTATATCGAGCATGACGGTCGGCGAAGCCGAAGCGGCCATGCGCGACCTGACGCTGCGTGGGGGTATGATACCGAAGATCCAATGCGCAATCGACGCCCTGGAGGCCGGGACGGCAAAAGTCCACATAGTTGACGGCCGCCTTCCCCACGCCATTTTGCTGGAGATATTCACCGACGCAGGGATCGGAACCGAGATCCTGAGGAAAAGGGAGCGAGCGCAATGAACGCACTTATCGATGGAATACAGCAAGAGTACGGCAAGCACATATTCGGCACATACGCCAGGTTTCCCGTGGCTTTTGTCAGGGGGGCAGGGTGCATGCTCTGGGATGACTCAGGGAAAGAATACCTTGATTTTCTTGCAGGCATTGCCGTTTGCGGCCTCGGGCACTGCCACCCGGAAGTGGCGCTGGCGATCAGCGAGGCCGCGCGAAAACTGATTCATGTTTCAAACCTTTTTTATACATATCCGCAGGTTGAACTGGCGGCCCTGTTGACACGGCTTTCGTTTGCCGATAAGGTGTTTTTTTGCAACTCGGGCGCTGAGGCCAACGAAGCGGCGATAAAGCTTGCCAGAAAGTACAGCCGTGATGCCTTCGGCCCTGGGAGGCACCACATCATCTCGATGAAGGAGTCCTTCCACGGCCGGACCATGGCGACCCTTTCGGCTACCGGTCAAAGCAAGATCCATCAAGGTTTCGAGCCGCTGGTGGAAGGTTTTGTCTATGTGGATTTTAACTCCGTTTCGGCTGTTGAAGCGGCCGTTACGGACAAGACCTGCGCGGTGATAGTCGAACCGGTCCAGGGGGAAGGCGGGCTCAATTTCCCGGCCCCAGGCTACCTGAGGGACCTTAAGGCGTTCTGCAAAGACAGGAATCTCCTGCTCATTTTCGATGAGATCCAGTCGGGACTGGGAAGAACGGGCTCACTTTTTGCCTACGAGCAGGAGGATGTGACCCCTGACATAATGACTCTGGCAAAGGCTCTGGCAAACGGATTGCCAATGGGGGCAATGCTGGCCGTAGATGAAGCCGCCCGGGCTTTTACCCCGGGCAGCCATGCTTCCACCTTCGGTGGTGGTCCTCTGGTCGCCTCAGCAGCCCTGGCGACGTTGAGGATCATTTCCGAACCCGCTTTCCTGGGCAAGGTGCGCGAGACCGGGGCCTATTTCATTTCAAGGCTTAAGGAACTCAAAGAGCGCTATTCGTTCATCAAAGACGTCCGCGGGCGAGGTCTCATGGTGGGTTTGGAGTTGACTGTCCCAGGCGCGAAATTCGTTTCCATGTGCCTGCAGAGGGGCGCCATAATAAACTGCGCGCACGATACCGTTTTGAGGTTCGTCCCGCCCCTTATCGCCGGCCGCGCCGAAGTCGACGAGTTGATCGGCATCCTGGAGGGCGTATTCAAAGAGGAAGCCGTATGAAGCGCGACCTGCTCTCGATCCGGGACCTTTCCGCCCAGGAGATTCTCGGACTGATCGCCAAAGCCGAAAAAATGAAAGCGGAGCTTGCTTTGGGCGCCTTGTCCAAGTCGCTCGCCGGAAAAATCGTGGGCCTCATTTTTTTGAAACCCTCGACCAGAACGCGGGTTTCCTTCGAGGCCGCCATCTGCCGGCTGGGAGGCCAGCCCATGTTCATGACCGCCCAGGACACCCAGATTTCCCGAAAGGAGCCTCTTGCCGACATGGCGCGTGTTCTGGACCGATATATCGACGCCATAGTCATGAGGACTTTTGCGCAAAGCGACGTTGAGGAACTGGCCGGCTTCGCCTCCATTCCCGTGATAAACGCTTTGACTGACTACTCTCATCCCTGCCAGGTGCTGGCCGATCTTATGACCATCCACGAAAAAAGGGGCTCGCTCGAAAATCTAACGGTCGCCTGGGTGGGGGACGGAAACAACGTCGCAAATTCATGGCTAAATGCGGCAGGACGCCTTGGCTTTTCGCTAAATCTGGCCTGCCCTCCCGGATACGAACCTGACCAGGAACTCTTAGACTGGGCCGCGCGCCAGGCAAAAACGAAGATCAGGCTGCTCACCGATCCCAGAGAAGCCGTATCGGGAGCCGATGTGCTCTATACCGACGTCTGGGCGAGCATGGGGCAGGAACGCGAGGCCACCGAGCGAATGGAAGCCTTTCGGCCTTACCAGATAAATTCGCAACTCCTGACATGTGCGCCGCCGCACGCGATAGTGCTTCACTGCCTGCCCGCTCACCGGGGGGAAGAGATCACCGAGGAGGTGTTCGAAAGCCGGCGGGCCCCCATTTTTGACCAGGCTGAAAACCGGCTTCACATGCAAATGGCGCTCCTTGACTGGATGATCGGAAGCCGAAGGCTCTGATAAAATTTTTCTCAGTGGCTTTAAGAACGGAGTATTTTGGTGATGAGCATTAGAAAGGTTATCCTCGCCTATTCCGGCGGACTTGATACCTCGGTCATTCTCAAGTGGCTCATCGAGACCTACGGATGCGAAGTTGTCGCCTTCTCCGCCGACTTGGGCCAGGATGAGGAACTCGACGGGATCGAAGAAAAAGCCCTTGCCACCGGTGCGATCAAAGCGCGCATCGAAGATCTGAGGGAGGAGTTCGCACGCGATTTCGTGTTTCCGGCGTTTCGCGCCAACGCCATTTATGAAGGCCAGTACCTGCTCGGCACGTCGATTGCCCGCCCGCTGATCGCCAGGCGCCAGATCGCAATAGCCGGAGAGGAAGGGGCGGACGCGGTGAGCCATGGCGCCACCGGGAAGGGAAACGACCAGGTGCGGTTCGAGTTGGCTTACATGGCGCTCAGGCCTGACATAAAGGTGATCGCCCCCTGGCGAGAATGGCGCATGAAGTCGCGAAGCGACCTTATTGCGTTTGCGCAAAAGCACGGCATACCGGTTCCAGTAACCAGGGCCAAACCCTATAGCTGCGACCGCAACATGCTGCATATAAGCTACGAGGGCGGCATTCTCGAAGACCCATGGACGGAGCCCGACCCGGAGATGTTTATCATGACCGCAGATCCGCGAAATGCTCCCGACGAGCCTGAAATTGTCCAAATCGACTATGAAAAAGGAGACCCGGTCGCCGTTGACGGCAGGCGCATGAACCCGGCCGGGCTCCTGCAGCATCTCAACAAGATCGGCGGAAAGCACGGGATCGGCCGGGTGGACCTGGTTGAAAACCGGTTCATCGGGATGAAATCCCGGGGCGTCTACGAAACCCCGGGCGGCGCCATCATGCGAATCGCCCACAGGGCAGTCGAATCCATAACCATGGACAGGGAAGTCATGCATCTGCGGGACAGCCTTGTCCCGGAATACTCGCGCTTGATCTATAACGGGTTTTGGTATTCGCCCGAGATGCGCTACCTGCAAAGTATGATGGACCTGGCGCAGGAAAATGTCTGGGGGACCGCCCGTGTGAAGCTCTACAAGGGAAGCTGCCAGGCGATCGGGCGCAGGTCGGAGCGCTCTCTCTACCAGCCCGGCTTCGCCACTTTTGAAGAAGACGACGTTTACCGGCAGGATGAGGCTGGCGGCTTTATACGGCTGCTCGGACTGAGGCTGCGGATCGAAACGCTCGTGAGAAAACAGTGACTGGTGAATAGTGAATAGAAAAAGCGTACATAGTGACAAGTCACCATTCACCACTCACCATTCACTAATCACTGATCACTAATCACTAAAAGGAGCACCATGGCCGAAAAGCTCTGGAAGGGACGCTTTGAGCTGCCCACAGACAAACTGGTGGAGGAATACACCGCTTCCATCCATTTTGACCGCCGGCTCTATCGTTACGATATCGAGGGAAGCATCGCCCATTGTCGCATGCTGGCCGAGTGCGGCATAATTTCGCACGAGGAGGCCTCCAGCATCGTGCAGACGCTGGGCGAAATAGATCGCGACATAGAGCGGGGCATGGTCGTCCTGGATTCCTCCCAGGAGGACATCCACATGGCGGTCGAAAACGAGCTTACCGCGCGCATAGGAGAGACCGGCGGCAAACTCCACACGGCCAGGAGCCGAAACGACCAGGTTGCTCTCGATATGCGGCTCTACATGCTCGATGCGCTTTCGAGCATATTGGACCTTGTGCGTGAAGTTCTGGCGACCCTGGTCGCAATGGCCGAAAGGCACATCGAGGTAATCATGCCGGGGTTTACTCACCTCCAGCACGCGCAGCCGATTCTTTTCTCACATCACCTGATGGCCTACTATGAGATGTTTGGCCGCGACTTCGCAAGATTCAGCGACTGTCTCACCCGCACCGACGTAATGCCGTTGGGAAGCGCAGCGCTTGCGGGCGCCGGGTTTCCCATCGACATGGAATGGACCGCCCGTCAGCTAGGTTTTTCCAAGGTTGTGGCGAACTCTATCGATGCGGTCGGGGACCGCGATTACCTGATCGAATTTTGCTCGGCTTCGGCTATTTTAATGATGCACGTGAGCCGCCTCGCCGAAGAGCTTATCATCTGGTCGAGCCCGGAGTTCGCCTTCATCGAGATAAGCGACGCATTCTGCACCGGCTCCAGCATAATGCCTCAGAAGAAAAACCCGGACGTGCCCGAGCTGATGCGCGGCAAAACCGGCCGGGTGTACGGAAACCTCGTTGCGCTGCTGACCGTGACCAAGGGGCTGCCCCTGGCCTACGACCGCGATCTGCAGGAAGACAAGGAACCGGTTTTCGATACCGTTGATACTCTGCTTGCCACTCTGCGCCTGCTGAGCAAAATGCTCCCCGAAATCCGGATCAACCGGGAGACAATGGCCCGTATGGCCGCGCATAACTTTACGCTGGCCACCGATCTGGCCGATTACCTGGTAAGACGTGACGTTCCTTTCCGCAAAGCGCATCATGTTGTAGGCCAGGTCGTTCAATACTGCATTCGGAACGGCAAAGAACTGACCGACTGCTCGCTTGACGAGTTCAAAACTTTCCACAAGGCTTTTGATGAGGACGTTTTTCAATACCTCGATATTTCGAACGTAATCGACCGGAGAAGATCAATTGGAGGCACCGCGACTTCACGGGTAAAAGAAGCCATTGCCCGGGCGCGGGAAGAACTGGAAGCCTGCAAACCATACTCAAGGGAAAACCGCAAACCGGAAAAGTAGGAGGCCTATGCGAATCCTGTCCGATTCTGCGAAATATAAGCGCGTGGCGATCATTTCTATTTGTGCTTTGAGCGTTATAATTGCAGGCTGTGGCACGAAAAAGTTTCCAAAACCTCTGGGGGGCGCGCCCCCTCCGCAGGCAAAGAACCTGAGCGCTCAGGTTTTGCCTGGAGGAGTGGAGCTTTCGTGGAGTCCGGTCGCTATGGAAGTGGGCAAAAGGATTGGGTACTCGATCATGAGGTCCGATCTGAAATGGGAAAACCGCAATTGCCTTGAATGTCCCCCCCCGGAACAGCAGCGGGTCCAGACTATAGATGCCGCCAACGCAAAACCTGGCGAAGACGGCAAGTTGCGATGGGTTGACGCCAATGTCTCCTACCGGCGGGCTTTTCGTTACCAGGTGGCTGTCACGGACGAAAAAGGCGATCATGTGAGCATTTCCAACCCCGCGATAGCCAAAGTCTACCCTGGACCGGCGGCGCCCGTAAACCTGGCGGCGGCAACTCAGCCGCAGGGGATTCTGCTTCAGTGGAAGCCGGTCTTAAAGGACCTTGAAGGAAACAATATCGATGCGTCAAGTCTGTCTTTCCGCGTCGAGAGGCTTTCCGGCGATAAGGGCTGGCAAAAGGCCGCCCCATCTCTTATAAAAGGCGATGCCTATGTGGACCACTCGGTTGCTCCCGGGCAGAACTACAGCTATCGGGTCGTTGGGGCTTTGTTTACAGATGAGGTCTCCATTTTGGGGGTTCCATCCTTCACGGTCCAGGCCAAAGGGCCCGAAACTGTGCAGCCCCCTCCTCCCGGCAAAGTCTGGATAACTCCGGCGCATGGGGTCCTTGAGATACACTGGACTGAGAGCGATGGGGCAACCGGCGGCTATCATGTATATCGCAGGGAAGGGAAAGAAATTAACCGGCTGACTGCAAGTCCGGTGCAGCACCCGCCTTTTGTGGACAAGGACGCTAAGAAGGGGATGACTTACTTTTACGCCGTATCGGCAGTAAGCGCCCAGGCGGATCATAAAGAGGGGCTGCTGTCAAAGTGGACCGAGGTGAGAAACCTGCTGACGGAATAGGCGAAAGGACATCCAGAGCCCCGACTTGATATCTGATATGCGTATGGACCGCGAGGATTTTTTCAATGCATCATTTCCAGTATAAAGGAGACGAACTCTATTGCGAAGAGGTCCCGGTGCGGCTTATCGCCGAAAAAATCGGGACCCCGTGCTATATATACAGTCTCGCTACGCTCAGCCACCATTTCACGACCTTCGACTCGGCTTTCAAAAGTGTTGCGCACCTTACCTGTTACTCTGTGAAAGCCAACTCCAATATCGCAATTTTGAAACTGTTCGGCTCGATGGGCGGCGGAGTGGACATCGTATCGGGCGGAGAGCTATACCGCGCCCGCAGGGCCGCAATTCCGCCTGAGCGCATAGTCTATTCCGGGGTGGGCAAAACGGTCGAAGAAATCGATTTCGCGCTTCGCGAAAAAATTCTGCTGTTCAATGTCGAATCTGTCCAGGAACTCGATCAGATCAACCGCCGGGCCGAATCAATGAGCAAGAAGGCGTCGGTGTCCCTGCGGGTTAATCCCGATATCGACCCGAATACGCACCCCTACATTTCCACCGGTATGAAGAAGAACAAATTCGGCATCTCGGCCGACAGCGCTATGCGGGCCAGCGAGAGAGCAAAAAACCTCAGAAACATCGAGATCGTCGGGCTGGATTGCCATATTGGCAGCCAACTTACCGATGTCACACCCTTCGTCGATGCGCTGAGACGGCTTCGCTCTCTCATAGACCGGCTGCGGCAAACCGGGTTCCATATTCGCTATCTCGACTTGGGCGGCGGGCTGGGTATAGTCTATGACCAGGAAGCGCCTCCTCAGCCGCATGAATATGCAAGGGCGTTGCTGGGCGAGCTGGAAAATATCGACTGCACGCTGATTTTCGAGCCGGGCCGGGTTATCGTTGGAAACGCCGGCATTCTTGTGACCAAAGTGCTCTATATCAAGCGGAACCAGGCGAAGAATTTCGTCATAACGGACGGGGCCATGAACGATCTGGTCCGGCCAAGCCTTTACGGGTCTTATCATTATATCCAGCCGGTCCTCAGAAGTCTTAAGGAAACGGAAGTCGTCGACGTGGTCGGTCCCATTTGCGAGTCCGGCGACTTTCTGGCCAAGGACCGCGGCCTCCCCATGCCGGCGGCGGGCGATTTTCTGGCCGTGATGAGCGCCGGGGCATACGGATTCAGTATGTCCTCCAATTACAACTCGCGCCCTCGCGCTCCGGAAGTGCTCGTAAAAGGCGGGCAATATTTCGTTATAAGGCAAAGGGAAACCTGGGAAGACCTGGTGCGGCCCGAAACCGTTCCGGATTTTCTTGCAGGTTAGATGCGGCCAGTGAAGAGGCTGGGTTTTTCGCCTTTTCTGCTCACTGTTCACTGCTCACCGCTCACTGCATCACATAGGAGTCGGAATTGTCCGAAACCCGGCATCGAATCCGTTTCACAAAAATGACCGGCAGCGGCAACGATTTCATAATAATTGACAATCGGGCATTGAAGCTGCCAAAGGAGCACGGGCGTGAGTTGGCCCGCCTTGCCTGCCGCAGAAAGATGTCCGTGGGGGCTGACGGCCTGATTCTGATAGAAAATGATAACCAGGTTGATTTCCGGTGGCAATTCTTCAACGCCGACGGGAGCGATGCGGAGATGTGCGGCAACGGGGCCCGTTGTGCGGCCCGGTTCGCTCGGCTTAAGGGCATAGTAGACAAGGATCGGCTTTCGTTTAGAACGCTCGCCGGCCTTGTCGAAGCGCAGATCTTTGGGGAACGCGCCAAAATCCGTATGCCCCAGCCCCACGGCATGGAAATTGACTTCCCGGTCCAACTCGATGATCGTCTTGTCCACCTCAGTTTCATCAATACAGGGGTCCCGCATGCAGTCTTTTTCGCCGACTCCCAGGCGCAACTCGAAGAGTTGGACGTCTTTGAGCTGGGACGCCGCATACGCTTCCACCAGCGCTTTCAGCCTGCAGGTTCCAACGCCGACTTCGTCTTTGTCAGCAGCCCCCGCCACATCTCCATCAGGACCTACGAACGCGGAGTCGAAGCCGAAACCCTCGCGTGCGGCACTGGCGCCATAGCAGCCGCGCTGCTCGCAGCGGCAAAGAATTGCGTCGCCTCCCCGGTCGAAGTGCTGACCAGGAGTGGGGAAACGCTGATTATTCACTTCGATAAAATCTCACAGGAAGGTGGAATAAACTTCTCGGACGTTTGCCTGGAAGGCGATGCAAAGGTGGTTTACGACGCCGAACTTTGGGACGAGACCTTGAGTAAGTGGAAAGGAGGCTGCAATGTTTAGTGGTGCAATAGTGGCGATTGTTACGCCTTTTAAAGGCGGCAGGGTCGATGAAGCAGGCCTGCGGGAACTTATCGAGTTCCAGATCGCAAATGGAACGAGCGGCATAGTCCCCTGCGGGACTACCGGGGAATCGCCCACTCTGTCGCATAAGGAGCACGAGCGGGTGGTGGAAATCGCAGTCGAACAGACGGCAAAACGCGTTCCGGTCATTGCCGGAACAGGCTCCAACAGTACGGTGGAAGCTGTATCGCTGACCGGCCATGCGAAAAAAGCAGGCGCCGACGCAGCCCTCATGATAAGCCCTTACTATAACAAGCCGACGCAGGAAGGACTTTATCGGCACTTTGAGAAAGTGGCCAAAGCCGTCGATATCCCGATCATCCTGTACAACATACCCGGCCGCACGGGTTCAAACATCGAACCTGCCACAATTGCGCGCCTGTCGAAGATTGACAACATTGTGGGCGTTAAGGAAGCTTCCGGTTTAATGAAGCAGATCACGGACATAATCGCCCTGTGCGCCGACGATTTCATTGTGATCTCCGGCGAGGACTACCTCACGTTCCCGCTGATGTGCGTTGGAGGCAAAGGGGTTATTTCGGTTGCATCAAACGTTGCTCCGCGTGAAATGGCCGATCTTTGCAGTCTCTTTTTTGCCGGTAAGATTGAAGAGTCCCGCAGGCTTTATTACAAGCTCCTGCCCTTGCTTCACGGCCTCTTTATCGAGACCAGCCCGGCCCCGGTCAAGGCAGCCCTGGCCATGATGAAGAAAATAGAGTCCGAAGAGGTGAGGCTCCCGCTGGTGACCATGGGCGAAGACAACAGGGAGCGCCTGAGAAAAATTCTCGAAGCTCAGGGTCTTCTGCCTGAATCGGCTGGAAAAAGGACCAGAGCCTTATAGGAGTTTTCAGTTGTCGGTTTTTAGTTTTTAGTAACTATTAAAACTAACTGCTCAAAACTTAAAACTCTTCAATGGAGGCATAAGATGGTGCGCGCAGCGGTTGCTGGAATTGCCGGAAGAATGGGATCCAGGGTCGCACAGATCATCGGCCAGACCGAGGGGATGGAGTTGACCGGCGGCTTTGAGTTTCCAGGGCGCCCTCTGGTTGGAAAAGATCTGGCCGAAGCGATCGGTGGCAGCCCCACCGGTAAGACGATCGGGGGGAGAATCGAAGATGTGATGGGGGACGCCGATGTAATAATCGACTTTACCACCGCTTCGTCATCGCTTGAACACCTCAGGGTCGCATCGGCTCACGGCGTATCCATGGTTATAGGCTCGACCGGATTTGCGCGCGAGCAACTCGATGAGGCCGCCGGGCTTGCGAGCGCGGTCTCATGTGTAATTTCGCCCAACATGAGCGTCGGTGTCAATATTATGTTCAAAATGGCGGCCGAAGCGGCGCGGCTGCTTGGAGACAGTTGCGACATAGAGATAGTGGAAGCCCACCATCGGTTCAAGAAAGACGCGCCGAGCGGCACGGCCATGAAGCTCGGGCAAATCGTCGCCGAAGCCCTTGGCAGAGACCTCGCGCAGGTTGGGGTCTATGGGCGGCGCGGAATGACCGGAGAGCGCACCTTGCCTGAGATTGGAATTCATAGCATTCGAGGCGGCGACATCGTGGGCGAGCATACCGTCATTTTCGCCTCCCTTGGCGAAAGGATAGAGATCGTTCATCGCGCCCACAGCCGCGACAATTTCGCCTGGGGTGCGATCCGCGCCGCCAACTGGGTCATCGGCCGGCCCGCAGGGATCTACGACATGAGCGATGTGCTTGGCATCAAATAACCGAAGACGGAATACGAAAGGCGGAGGACGGAAATCTGTGCTCTGTGCTCCGTTCTTTGATCCCCTTCAGGGAGGTTTTAATGACACTTGTAGAATCTGAACGGTTGCGCCTGCTTCCCCCCTATCTTTTTGCCGAGATCGACCGGCTCAAGGCCGAACTGATCGCCGGGGGAGCTGACGTAATCAACCTCGGGGTGGGCGATCCCGACTTACCGACTCCATCTCATATAATCGAAAGACTGGCGCAAACGGCAAGAGACCCGGCCAACCACCAGTATCCTTCCTACTCGGGTATGAACGACTTCCGGCTCAGCGTGGTCAAATGGTGCAAGAGAAGATTTGGGGTCGAGCTGGACCCGCTATCCGAGGTGCTCACCCTGATAGGCTCCAAGGAGGGATTGGCTCACCTGCCGCTTGCATTCATCGACCCGGGAGACCTGGCCCTGGTCCCTTCTCCCGCCTATCCCGTATATCATGTCGCGACAATGTTCGCGGGCGGCGAGTCCTGGTTCATGCCGCTGATCGAGAAAAACGGGTTTCTGCCGGACCTCGACGCCATTCCGCCCGCAGTCGCCGAGCGCGCTCGGCTTATGTTCATAAACTATCCGAATAATCCCACCGGCGCTACGGCCGGCAGGGACTTCTACGAACGGGTCGTCCGGTTTGCCGAGCAGTATGGAATAATCGTTTGCCACGACGCAGCTTATTCGGAAGTGGCTTTCGAAGGGTACCGCCCGATGAGCTTCCTTGAGGTCCCCGGCGCAAAGGAGGTTGGAGTAGAGTTTCATTCTCTGTCGAAGACCTATAATATGACCGGATGGCGGCTGGGATTCGCGGTAGGAGATCGAAACGTGATCGGGGCGCTTGGCCGGATAAAGAGCAACATCGACTCGGGCGCCTTCAACGCCGTCCAGTGGGCCGGCATCGCGGCGCTGGAGGGGGACCAGGGGCCGGTTGCCGATATGCAGAACATTTACCGGGAAAGACGCGACATTCTCATCGCCGGCCTCAAAAAGGCAGGACTTAATCCGCAAATACCAAAGGCTACATTCTACGTGTGGTGCCCAAACCCGCCGGGCTGCAGTTCAACGGACTTTACGTCCCTTCTGCTCCGCGAGGCCGGCATAGTGACCACTCCCGGCAGCGGGTTCGGCGATCCGGGCGAAGGCTATGTGCGAATGGCGCTCACCGTCCCAGCCGAGCGCATTCGGGAGGCTGTTGAGCGAATCTGCCAACTCGATCTGGAAAATCGGCCGTCCGGTGAAAAAAGCCGCAATTGCAGTAGGAAGTAACCAGGGCGACTCGGTCCGGATATGCCGGCAGGTTTTTGACGTGTTGCAAAAACACCCGGCGATTGATATCCTGAGGACTTCGTCGCTCTACAGAACCAGCCCGGTTGGGCCGGTGGAGCAGGACTGGTTTATCAATGCGGCCGCCCTCCTGCAGACTCGGCTTGAACCGCAGGCGCTCCTCGAACTCATGATCGAGGTGGAAAAGAGCTTCGGAAGGGTCCGCACGGTGAAATGGGGCTCGAGGACCCTGGACCTGGACCTTCTTTTCTATGAAAATATCCAACTCGATTTGCCCGTGCTCAAGGTGCCTCATCCGCTGATGAGCAAACGCCTCTTCGTTCTGGCGCCCCTGGCCGAAATAGAACCTGACTGGGTGCATCCGGGACTTGGGCTCTCCGTTCATCAAATGTTGAATCGAATTCTTGAACTCGATGACCGGCAGGAAATCCAAAAACTGGAACTCTGAGATGGGACGTATATTTGTCTACGCGGTAATTGTATGGATCGCCTACTTTCTTGTAAAAAAGGTCGGCAAGGCGCTTTTCGCCCCTTCGAGTCCCAGGGACCAGGCGCGAGGCCCTGCTTCCGACGCCGAGCTTATCCGCGATCCTCTATGCGGCGCTTATTTCTTGAAACAAAAAGGGGTAAAAGGGGTCGTTGAAGGCCAGGTGATCCATTTTTGCAGCGAGCAATGCTACGACAAGTATCTCAAAAGCCGAAGCCACAATTAAGACAACACTTTGAGGGGGAGTCCGTTATGAAATTCTTTATCGATACGGCCAATCTCGACGAAATAAAAGACGCCTACGATCTGGGGGTCCTGGACGGGGTTACGACCAACCCCAGCCTCATAGCAAAGGAAGGAATCGCCGGCAGGGACGCTTTTAAAAGCCATATCCGCAAGATATGTGATATTGTGCAAGGTCCTGTGAGCGCCGAGGGTGTGTGCTGCGACCTGGAGGGCATGCTTGGGGAAGCCCGGGAACTTTCCGCAATAGACCCCAACGTCGTCGTGAAAATCCCGATGACCACAGTGGGCCTGAGGGCCGTCAAAACACTGTCGCAGGAAGGGGTGCAAACAAATGTGACGCTGGTGTTCTCTCCCCTTCAGGCGCTTCTTGCCGCCAAGGCCGGGGCGACCTATATCAGCCCGTTTGTCGGCAGGCTCGACGACATATCCCAGGAAGGCATGAGCCTGGTTCGCGAAATTCTCGATATATTTTCGAATTACCTTTTTGAAACTGAAGTTATCGTCGCCAGCGTCAGAAATCCTGTGCATGTGCTTACCGCCGCGCGTTTAGGCGCAGATATTGCTACTATTCCGTACAAGGTCATTGAACAGCTCGCGCGCCATCCATTGACCGATCAGGGAATAGAAAAATTCTTGCAAGATTGGAAAAAAGTGGAAAAATAGGACCCGGGTTTAAGTTGTAGCATGTCAACAGGAGGAGTTATGAAGCGAATGGCAACGGGGACCCGGCATCTCCTCTTCGCCTTGATTAGCATTGTTTTGACGATTGCCTGCCCAATAATCCTGTGTGCGGAAATTTTCAAGTATATCGATAAGGACGGGGCGGTTCATTACACCAATACCCCCACCTATGCGCACTCAACCGTTGTGAGCCTGCCGCCCCTGACCGAGGCGACCTTCCAGAAATATTTCCCAAAATACATGGCGTCCCGGGGACTTCGGCCGGGAATTTTCCCTCTGTCAAATTTGCCCAATCAGGCTGCTTATGATCCGCATATAAAGATGACCTGCAAGATCTACGGCCTGGATTGCAACCTGGTGAAAGCGATGATCCGCGCTGAATCGGGTTTCAATCCGCAGGCCGTATCCCCAAAAGGCGCAATGGGCTTGATGCAGCTCATGCCCGACACATCGCGGGACCTCGGCGTGCTCAATCCTTTCGATCCCCTGCAGAATATCGACGGTGGAGCGAGGTATCTCAAGATGATGCTCGACCGGTTCGGCAACAATACGGCCCTTGCTCTGGCTGCCTACAATGCTGGTCCGGAGGCGGTGGCGAAACATGGGGGAATCCCGCCTTTTGACGAAACCCACATTTATGTTAAGACAGTCATGGACTTTTATGACCGGTACCGTTACTAATGTGGAAGGAGCGGGAAGCCATCAAGACAGCACGGGGAAACATGAAAGTTTGAGTTTATGTTCGTTTTGAACCGAAGCGACCTGTCGAGGCAAAGCCTCACGACTTTGCCCAACGTGCTCACCTATTTCAGGATGGCCACCATACCGGTCATAGTGTCGCTCCTGGCGCCTCCCTCCTCCGGGTTTTCGCAAAATCTGGCTTTCATGGTCTATTGCATCGCTGCGCTTACCGATTGTCTGGACGGCATCCTGGCTCGGCGCTCCAATACGGTCACCTCCATTGGAAAGCTGCTCGACCCGCTGGCCGACAAACTCCTCACCACAGCCGTGCTCATAATGCTGATTCCAAAAGTTCAGGCATGGATGGTTTTCCTCATCGTCGGCCGTGAGATAGGTATAACCGGTCTGCGCTCGATTGCCGCCGGACACGGACTGATCCTTAACCCCAGCCGAATGGGGAAAAACAAGATGATTTCTCAGACCATGGGGCTTGTCTTTCTGCTGCCGGCGATTCCGAGTATTCAGGCCACGCTGAGCCTGATCGGGACCTCCTTCCTGTGGATTTCGCTTGTCCTGGGCTATATATCAGCCGTGGACTACTTCCTCAGTTTTTACAGGGAGGCAAAACGCCGGGGGCAACCCGATAATTAGCATAAGGTGTAAGCGAAGGGCGCTTTCTTGCCACCAGGGGCATAAAATTATGCGCAATGTGCGGTGAGGGGAAATGTCATCATTTAAGCTGCCCGAATTTCGCACGCCCGATTTCACTGTCCCGCCTCTTAGTGACGCCCCTGCGGTGCAATTCAAAGAAGTCCAAAGGGTCGGCGTCGCCCCGCAAGGCTACCACGCAACCTCCATATACCCTGAATTTTTTCAGGTCCCGAAAGGACAATGGGTCCTTCCAAAGCACTCGCGCATGGACTGCGTGGCGGTGCTGCAGCACGACGGGACAGTCGCGGTCCGGGAATTCCGCCTTCTCGAACCCGGAGATCTTGTCGCATGCGGCCGGCGCGAAAATGGAGAAGACGGTATCTTCGTCCACGTGGAGGCTTTCGGATGGGAATACGCGGTTTCGGAAAAGTTTGCCTTTCGGACGCGTATATCCCGCGAGACTTCTTTTTCATATGATTACGACGAACTCTACAACCTGCTCGAACACGATCGCGAAAACGGGTTCCTGCTTTGGGTGCTTGGCCCCGCAGTGGCCTTCGACAAGAATTCGCGCGATTCTCTGGCCGCCATTATCGACGAGGGGTTCGTCCACGGAGTCCTCGCCGGAAACGCCCTGGCGACTCACGATATCGAGGCTGCGATCTTCGGCACGGCGCTCGGACAGGACATTTACACTAAAAGGCATGCCCACCTGGGCCATTACAAGCACCTGGACGCGATCAACCTGGTTCGAGAGGCCGGATCGATCGAAGCAGCCGTCGAAAAGGGGATGATCAAAGACGGGATTATGGCTTCTCTTGTAAAGCGAGGGACGCCGTTCGTACTTGCCGGTTCCATCCGGGACGACGGCCCCATGCCTGCAGTCATCGCAGACTCCGCTCAAGCCCAGGACGCAATGCGTGCGCTGGCCCGAAAGGCGACTACGGTAATCACAATGGCTACCCAGCTTCATTCCATCGCGGTCGGAAACATGACCCCTTCATACAGGGTTATGGACAACGGCGCGGTCCGCCCCGTATATTTCTTCGTCATAGATATGTCCGAGTTTGCGGCAAACAAGCTTGCCGACCGGGGATCTCTCACCGCCAGGTCAATTCTTACAAATACGCAGGATTTTGTCGTAAATTTGCGCCGTAAGCTCATCCGAAAGTCCTGATGATCATCTGTCCCGATTCTCGAAGGGATATTGCACGCCTCTGATTTTCGAGACCCTGGCGGCTATGACCAGATGGGGCGGGATGAACTCACTACGGGGGATTTGAGCGGATCGGAGATACCCCACCTGTCGGGCCTAGCCTTTACCCTTGCTCGATCAAGTGGTGGATACCGTTAGCGCTTCGCGGCAGGTGGTTTATTTCGCGTTTTCTGATACAATGATTAATGATTAAAGTGATGGCAGGCAGAGGACGAGGCCTACGATTTCATAAAATGAAAGGCGCGACGATGAGAAGGCGGGTTGAGGTCATTGAAAGTACAGCCGGACAGGTCACGGCTGAGCTGACGCGCCGGGGCATCCGGCCCGAAGATCGTGTAACGATCACGATTGATCCGGAACAGGACTTGCTTTTTCGCGGACGCAAAGAATCGTGGGCGCGCGTCGTTTCGGCTGGACTGACGGACGAAGATATTGAGCGCTTGATTGAAGAGGTGCGCGAAGAAGTGCGGCCACACTTCGAATGAGGGTCGTTGTTGATACCAATGTCTTTGTCAGCGCCGCCTTACGCACGAAATCTTCGCCTGCCCTGGCCGTTTACCTGGCTGAGCGTCGCCGCATCCTCCTTAAATCCACAGCAACAGAACAAGAGCTTTTACAGGTTGTGGCGAGACCGCAGCTTGCCCACTTGATTTCGCCGCCGTTTCTCGACTGGTTGTCGGGCATGCTGGCGGCAGCAGAACTGGTGACAATTACCGAACGGGTTACTGAGTGCCGCGACCCCAAGGACAACAAGTTTCTGGAACTGGCCTTGAATGGTGGGGCTGATGATCATATCCGGAGATCACGACCTGCTGGCGCTCAGTCCCTTCAGGGAAGTCCCAATTATCAAGCCCGCAGCCTTTGTCCAGTTAGTGACGGTTTAGCATAGACTCACTGCCAAAGCCTCTCAAACCGCGCCTGGTTGGCCGCTGAGTTATGAAATTGGCCGGATGTTTCTCATGCATCTAAATGCTAATTCTGGTATGTAGAACTAAAGTTAGCATCCAAGTACCTTGGCCAAAATACAGCGTGAGTCATGCCCAGGTGAAAAGCGCAATTTTGGTAAAATTTGGACAGAGAGTGCGCCAGGAACGGACCAGGCGAAAGCTTTCGCAAGAACGGCTGGCGGAATTAGCCGGAGTGCATCGTACTTACATCGGGATGATTGAGCGGGCAGAGAAAAACATCACTCTCGAAAGTATTGAAAAGCTGGCGAAAGCCCTGGATCTCACGCCGGAAGAACTACTTCGCTCCGATGTTTAATAGATTCCGACAATAGAGGGAGGCATGTCGAAAAACAGCACGAATGCTCACAGGTTTACGTCCTCTATTTTGCAGGAAATAATCCATGATGCGGAGGTGTTTTTCACCAGGACGCCTGTATCATCATTCCCGCCGGATGAAAGGTTTGAGTGTGGTGGTGTCTATGCCCTTTATTACACGGGAGATTTTGAACTTTACAAAGCAATCTCGCTAACAACCATCGAGGAAGAGTCTTTACCAATATACGTTGGCAAAGCTGTTCCGGCAGGCTGGCGGACAGCCAGAGCAGACATCACAAGCGGAACGCCCCTCTTTAGCCGGATACGCGAGCATTTCCGGAATATTCAGCAAGTTGAAAACCTTTCCCCAAACGATTTCAAATGCAGGTATATGATTCTTGATGGTGATGAGAGTGGAATCATTGGCCCCGTGGAAGCATGGCTTATCAGGAAGTTTCAACCTTTATGGAACGCTAGTATCGACGGCTTCGGCAACCATACGCCTGGCGAAGGCCGGTTCAACCAGGCAAAATCGGGTTGGGATGTTCTGCACCCTGGCAGGGCCTGGGCGGCGAGATGTATGGGAAAACCGCCCGATTATGATGATCTGGTGAAAAGAATTCATGCGTATGCGAAGTTGAGGGAAAAGAGTTGATTATCGACCCAGCACAACGGCAGTTTCATAGAGCAGGGTTTGTTTTTTGGTTTTTGCGGCGCGCACCGAAGAGTCCACGATACTTGACCCGGTTCGCTTCGTCCGCAAAAGGATAATGTCTTTTTTCCTCAGCCCTACCATTTCACCGATGTCTGCGAATATTTCGTCCGTCTTGATTTCCAATCCCTGAAGGATGCTGTTGCCTATCACGACCACGGCTGTACCCGTGGGCTTCAGTAGTTTGCTGAGGACTTCGCAAAATCTGTATGAATCATTGAAGTACGTGGCTGCATAGTTGGCCCAACCATGCCCGCCGTATGTTTTCCGATCAGTATTTATATTCCTGAGAAGTCCGAGCTTTTTTTCCAGTAAGGCATGGTGAAACTCAAGCGGTATTGTTTCCTGATCCCGGACTGTCTGCCAAAACTTACCAAAGCTTTGCTGCTCGATGGGGCGGAGATCCTTGGGATCGTTTGCCATCCCGAGCCAGAAGAGTTGCGGCCGGGTATTCCTGATATAGTGATAATTGTTCAGGTAGGGGGGTGACGTTACCAGCAGGTCAACCGTCTCTTCCTCACAAAAGTTAAGAGCGTTAAAAAAAGTTTCATTGAAAACCTGGGTTTTGCTGTTGCTTGCCACTTCTCCATAGAGTTCCTCGAATTCTTTAATATCCGAAGACATGTCGCGAATTTTGGCGGCAAGGATTTGTTCAACCGGCGCGTCCAGAATATTCTCTTTCCCGGAAGATTCTCTCCTCCCCAGGCTTGGCTCATATGAATAATTGGAAAAACTAACCATGACTGTGCCGAAGGCGAGCCGGAACAGCTCCCTTATTTCCAAGTTTTTAATGTTAGGCAGATAGTCAATTATTATGAGCGCCTTTTTTTGAACCTCCGGGCTGAAAAAAGCTATCCTTGTGCCAAACTTATCGGGCGGGCGACTGCTTGGTTTATAGTCTTTGTCCGCTGCCCTAACGGCATAATAGTGCAGGAACCGTTGCAGTTGTTCGTCTACGTGGCGCGCGTCCAAACCCCTTGCAGACAACTTGATTTTGCAGGCCAGGTAAGCATACGGGTTAATCTCAAACCCGACCACGTTATAACCATGCATGATCCCCTCGGTTAGGGTGGTGCCCACGCCCGCGAAAGGATCAAGGATGTTTATCTCTGATGCTGGAATGGAGGGGTCAAGATAATTGCGGAAGCAATCCTCGACGAAGTTTGAAGAGAATCCGGCAATCCAGGGGACCCAACGGTGAAAGGGTAGTTTTTTGTTGCCGTTGAATGCTGAATCCCTGAAAGACGCTGCATTGTCTTCGTAAACTGTTGATCCATTGTTCTGATAAAGAGAGAGTTGTATAGGGCCGTGCAAGGGTTGTTTTTCAGCGAACGCTTTGATCCTTTGAATATTTTCCTGGGTGAAGATTCTCCACCCGTTCCTGTCTCGTTTGACTTCTGGGAATCTACCCTCCAGCAGCCAGCGTTTCAAAGTGATCGGGGCGACGCCGACCCCTTTTGCGGCTTCGGTCAGAAAACAAGCGCCGGCAGGCACAAATGGTCTCCTTATGTTTTTTGACGGTTAGTAAAGAGCCATATCAACCACTATCATAGCTCCGCTGTTTTAGTCAATGGCGTGACTACCTCGACAATCTTTCAAACCTTGCCGGATTAGCCGCCGTGCATATGATGGCGAGATCTATTTTTCGGCAACACGGATCATTCCGGAATTCGGTTCAAAGGCGCCAGCCATCTGTGTCAAAAATCAAGATTTGTGACACGCAAACCCACTTTAGTTCACTTGAGCTTTCCAAAATTCTAAACTGGTATGATATTTTTCTTTATTCCACAGCAGCCAGGGCGAAATGTATATGTTGCGAGGCGCGATAGCCGTCGGTGCGTCCCTCGAAGTACCGACGCCGGATGTCTGAGGGGGTAAGGTTTTCCTGCAGGCTAAATCCGATACGCGCAACGTCGGAGTCCAGGGTGGAAGGATCAAGACCGGCTTTCAGCGGCTCCCCCAATGACTGCAGGGAATCCATTACAGCTTTCACACGTTCGGCCGCCTTTCCCGTGCTGCGCACATTACGGTCGAGGTAATCGAACACGATCATGCCACCCCGGGGTGAGACCCTCGCCACGGCGCTCAATGTGTCCAAGACGGAATCGCGAGGCAGATAATATGTGACTCCCAGCCAGCTAAAGAAAGTAATAGCGCGAGGATCATACGGCGGGCATTTGAGTATATCATCCAGTTTCTCCTTCGTGAAATCCAGCGAAACGAGATGAAGCTGCGCTGGAATTTCCCAACCCAACCCGGCAATGCGATTACGCTTGAAGGCCTGTGTCGCAGGGTGATCTATCTCGAATACCTCGAGTCTTTCCAGCATATCCCGGCGGCGAAAGGCGAACGTATCCATCCCTGCCCCGAGAATGACATATTGGCGCACACCCTGGCCTACAGCCTCAGCAAGGGCTTGCTCGGCATACCGGGCCCGGCTGAGAACCGTAGCAGCGCTCGGCCAGAGTTGCAGCATCCGTCCCAGTGCGCTCGTCTCATCCGGACACGAAGCCGCGCCGGAAGGGTCGATGGATTGGAACATTTATATCAAACGCCTGGCGATAACTGAGCGTTCCTCCCCGGTCAGTAGGCTATAGGCCAAAGGATCGTCAAATATTTTGGGGTTGTCATAGAGCGCGTGATAGCCGCGCATGAAGGCTGCACCCAACGAAGTGCGGCTGACCAGATTGTCTTCCATTGGCATCGTCTCCCGTAGGATTCAACCTCATATGATAGACTTATAAACAACACTGTGGGATAATCTGGTCATTCTATTTACCGCCTCCAGGCGGAAGGTGCGCCGCGTAGCCCGAAAGCCGACCGCCGCCATTCTCTACGCTCCGCGAGACGGGGCGGGCGCGGGAGGCCTTGACGCCTCATCTCACCACTTCAGTCCCCGCGTTTCCGGCCGTTGCCTCTTCGATGGAATCAATCGAGCAGATCACGGCGCGGTTTCCGCCTGATTTGATGAACTGGAGCGCGGCCTCCACCTTCGGCCCCATCGAGCCGGCCGGGAAGTGCCCGGCGCTCAGATAGCGTTCTCCTTCAGCGACGCTCATTTTGCGCAGGAACGTCTCCTCTGGCGCACCGTACGAAATTGCCGCCCCTGCAACGTCTGTGGCGATTATCAGGACATCGACCCCGACTTCTGCGGCAAGTCTTGCGCTGGCCAGGTCCTTATCTATTACTGCGTCGATACCCTGAAAAGCTCTCCCATGCCGGATGACCGCAATTCCGCCTCCTCCGCACGCGATCACGATGAATCCCGTGTCGATCAACCGTTTGATTTCCCGCTTTTCGATAATAGTGACCGGTTTCGGAGAAGCGACTACCCTCCTGAGGCCAAGGGGCGTCTTCACCGCAGGATATGAGAGCTGCGAGATATAATTTTGCCTGAGAACCGGCCCGATGGGTTTCGAGGGCGTGGAGAAGCCGGGGTCGTTCTCATCGACCAGCACATAGGTAAGCACAGTCACGATCAGGTTTTGGTGCTCTCCTTCCATTTCGGTCAGCTCGTTATCAAGCGTGGATTCGATCATGTAGCCGATCTGGCCCTGGGTCTGAGCGACGAGAATTTCGAGCGGGAGCCTGGGAATTTCGGGGCAGCATTCCTGCTGGAGGAGAAGACGTCCGACCTGGGGGCCGTTTCCGTGAGTGATTATTATGCGATATTTCTTCGAAAGGCGCGCCACCTGCGCCATGGGGACGCAAAGGTTTCTTAACTGCTCCTCTATTGTCCCCCTCTCGCCCTTGCGGATCAGAGCATTGCCGCCAAGCGCAACCAGCAGAATCGGCCTTGTTGTATTTTCATATCCGGAATTTGTGGGCAAATCTCTGTCATCCTCGTATAATAGATTTACAAACAACCCCGTTCGATAATAATCTGGTCATTCCGCTTACCGGCTTTAGCCGGAAGCTGGTCATTCAATTTACCGCTTTTTTTGGCGGAAGGTCCGCTGCGCAGCACGAAGGCCGGCCGCGGGATATTCTATCGTGCGCGTCGGGCGTGCGCGGGCGGCTTTATACCCGGTGGCGTTCAAGATGCTGCTGATATTAGCGATGCTCAAAATCCCCCCTGCCCCCCTTTAGAAAAGGGGGGAGAGCTTGGCGCCGTACAATGAATTCCCCCTTTAGAAAAGGGAGACTTCAAGCACCCCCTCGCGGTTAAGTGGGCAGGCTGTCCAGACCCCCGGATCAGTCCGGGGCAGGCTCTGCTTGTGCCTCCGCCGAAGGCTTGAGTGGCGAATTCGGCTGGCAGTCCCCACCGCCCCCTCTACAAAATCCCGATCTTCTCAAGCTTGTGCTTGAGCACGTCTTTTAGGAAAGGCGGGCCGTGGTCCTTGTATTCGTAGCGAATCCTGATGGCCGGCTTATTTATGTGGAGAAGGCCGTTGAGGTCCGCCGGGGTCGAAAAAACCACCAGGTCGCAATCGGCGAGGTTTATAGTCGCCTCCAACTCCCTTATCTGCTCCTCCGAGTAGCCCATGGAGGGCAATTGGCTTCCGATGTGAGGGTACCGTTGGTACATGTCCCTGATCGACCCTACTGCAAACGGTTGCGGCGCCACGATTTCGGCCGCTCCGAATTTGCGGGCGGCAATTGTTGCGGCGCCAAAAGGCATCCCGCCGTGGGTGATCGAGGGTCCGTCTTCAACGACCAGCACCCGCTGCCCCCGGATGCGTTCGGGACTATCGGCCATGATCGGAGATTCCGACAGGATGATTGTTGCGCGCGGGTTGCTGCCGGCGATGTTTTTCCTGACCTTTTCCACCTTGGCCTCCGGCGCCGTATCAACCTTGTTTATGATCGCCACGTCGGCCATGATCATGTTGGTTTCGCCTGGGTAGTAAAGCAGTTCATGGCCCGCCCGGTGAGGGTCGAAGACCACTATGTGAAGATCGGGGGCGTAAAATGGAGTGTCGTTATTGCCCCCGTCCCATATGATGATATCGGCTTCGGATTCGGCTCGCTCAAGAATCCGGCCGTAGTCTATTCCCGCATAGACCACGATTCCTCTCTCGATCAAAGGTTCGTATTCCTCGCGTTCTTCTATGGTGCATTTGTTCAGCTCGAAATCCTCATAGGCCGACAAGCGCTGGACCACCTGTCTGCTAAGATCGCCGTAGGGCATGGGGTGACGCACAACGACAATCCTTTTGCCGAATTGCTCTTTGAGTATGCCGGCGATCTTGCGGGTAGTCTGGGACTTTCCCGCTCCGGTGCGCACCGCGCAGACTGCAATGACGGGCTTCTTGGACTTGAGCATAGTGTAGGTGGCGCCCAAAAGTATGAAATCGGCCCCTTCGGCCATCGCTACGGCCGCCTTGTGCATCACTTCTCCGTATGAAACGTCGCTGTAGGAAAAGGCCACCAGGTCTATGCGCCACTCACGGATGAGCCTGGCCATATCCCGCTCGGCGCAAATGGGGATTCCATCGGGGTACAACTCTCCGGACAGCTCGGCAGGATATGTCCGCCCCTCGATGTTGGGTATCTGAGCGGCTGTAAAAGCAATTACCCTGTAGCGGGGATTTCCTTTGAAGTAAACATTGAAATTGTGGAAATCACGTCCGGCCGCGCCAACGATGATGACTTTTTCGATCATTCGAGAATCCCACAAGGAGCCTGATGCACGCGAAGACGCGAAGCCTGAATGTTTGTTCGACCTTGTGCCCAGAGTTGACAACCCTGCAGGGGTTTCCCAAACCTCCGCCTGATTTTTCTTTCTTCGCGTCTTCGTGTGAAAAAATTTCTAATCCCCAGAGACGTGCAGAATTACGGTGCTGCGCAAGTGGTGAACGCTTAACCGGACGCCATAAGGATTGAATTTTTCCATTTATCGTCCAGCGCTCTTCTCAGGCAATCCAGGAATTCTTTCCTGGGGACCTCCCTGGCGCCAAACCTTTTGAGGTGTTCGGTCGCCGTCTGACAGTCTATGAATTCGAAGCCCAGGCCGGCCAGCAAATTCGCCAGGGATACCAGTGCAACCTTTGAAGCGTCGCTCATGGCGGAAAACATCGACTCGCCGAAAAAAGCCTTGCCAAGGGCTACTCCATATAGTCCTCCCACCAGCCGGCCTTCATGCCTGGTTTCAAATGAATGGGCATATCCAAGTTCGTGCAGCGCTGTGTAGGCATCGATCATTTCCCCGGTTATCCAGGTCTGTTCGCGGGTCTGAGCGCACGCGCGGATCACCTCGCCAAACGAGTTGTCCATCGTGACGGTGAAAACCTGTTTCTTGATAACCCGCCTGAGGCTGTGTGATATTCTTATCTCGCCGGGGAAGAGGATCAGCCGCGGGTCGGGGGACCACCACAGTATCGGACTCGGGTCCGAATACCAGGGGAAAATCCCATGGGCGTATGCGAGCAGGAGCCGCTCCGGCGACAGGTCACCGCCGACGGCCACAAGGCCGCCGGGGTCGGCAAGCGATGGATGTGGAAAGATGAGTTCGTCTGTGAGACGGTAAACCGGCATATTTAGTTTTTAGTTTTCAGTTTTGAGTTTTTAGCCCGAAGCTAAAAACTCAAAACTCTTCTTGTTAGTTAGCTCAAAACTCTTCTATTAACTCAAAACTAAAAACTAAGAACTCAAAACTCCTTCGGCGTTTTGCACTAAAATCCTGTCGGGAAACTCGAAGACCAGGTTCTCGGTTCTCAGCGTCTCCGACTCCCCGGAGAGCGCGTCATCGGGCCTGTAAATCCTTACCCGGCCGCCTTTGAGCAGCTTTCCGAACAGGATTTCGTCGGCCAGAACATCCTTTATTTCAGACTGGATGAACCTTGCAAGCGGCCGCGCGCCGAAATTGAAGTCATAGCCCGATTCAGCAAGCCAACTCCTGGCGGCGGGGCTGAGTTCGAAACGGATATTTTTCTCTGCGAGCTGCTCTTCAACTTCGTTCAGAAACTTGTCGACGATCCGCTCCATTATCCCGAGGCTAAGACCATTGAACGGAATAATACCGTCGAGACGGTTGCGGAACTCCGGGCTGAAGAGGTTCTCAACGGCCTTCATGCCCTTGGCCACCCGCGTGTCCTGCTGCTCGCCCCCCCAAAACCCGATCGAAGGCGCGTTCATCTCCCTTGCGCCGGCGTTGGAAGTCATGAGCAGGATCACATTTCTGAAATCCGCCTTCTTGCCGTTATTGTCGGTCAAGGTGGCATGATCCATTACCTGCAGAAGGATGCTGAACAGATCGGGGTGCGCCTTTTCGATTTCATCGAGCAGCAGGACCGTGTGAGGCTGCTTGCGGATGGCGTCGGTAAGTAGTCCTCCCTGGTCAAAACCTATGTACCCCGGAGGAGCGCCGACAAGCCGGGAGACCGTGTGCTTTTCCATGTATTCGCTCATGTCGAACCGCAGGAAATTGACTCCCAGAATCTTGGCAAGCTGCTTGGCCACCTCGGTCTTGCCCACTCCGGTGGGCCCGATGAGAAGAAAGGACCCGATCGGTTTTTCAGGAATCCGCAAGCCGGCCCGCGACCGTTTGATCGCCTTTACCAGCATCTCAATGGCCCGGTCCTGCCCGAAAACGGTCCTCTCAAGCGCCTCATCGAGGCTCTGGAGCCTGAGCTGATCCGCAGAGGTGACGCTTCGGGCCGGAATCTTGGCTATCCTGGCCACCACAGTCTCGATATCCCTTACCCCGACTATCCTTCGAATTCTCTTATCTTTTTTCAGCCGCAGACTTGCCCCGGTCTCGTCGATCACGTCGATCGCCTTATCGGGCAGGTATCTGTCGTTTATGTACCTGCCCGCCAACTCTGCAGCAGCCCTGAGCGAGCCGTCCGTGTACTTTACCTCATGATGCTGTTCGTAGTACGGCCGCAGCCCCTGGAGTATCCGGTAAGTCTCGTCGACCGAAGGTTCGTGGATTTCCACTTTTTGAAAACGGCGGCTGAGCGCACGGTCTTTCTCGAAGTGGTTCTTGTATTCCTCGTAGGTCGTTGAGCCGATGCAGCGCAGCCCCCCCGCGACCAGCACCGGCTTAAGGATGTTGGAAGCGTCCATGGAGCCGCCGCTTGTGGCGCCGGCGCCCACTACGGTATGGATTTCATCTATGAAAAGGATCGCTCCGCGCTTCTTTTTGAGTTCCTGGATCACGCCTTTCAGGCGCGCTTCAAAGTCGCCGCGGAACTTGGTTCCGGCGAGAAGCGCCCCCATATCAAGGGCATAGATTTCGACTTCGAAAAAAGCAGGCGAGACCTCCTTCTTATGGATTTTGAGCGCAAGACCCTCCGCTATGGCGGTTTTACCCACCCCGGGGTCCCCCACGAAAATGGGGTTGTTCTTGCTGCGCCTGCCAAGTATCTGGAGCGTTCTCAGAATTTCCTCATCACGGCCGATAAGAGGATCGATCAGGCCCTGAACAGCCTTTTCGATCAGGTTTACGGTAAAGCTCTCGAGGAAGCCGGCCTTGCGGTTCGGCTGGTCCTGCGGCGAGGAAAGCTGCTGAAACTCCCCTTCCTCGGGATCGGAAACCTTGGAGACGCCGTGTGAAATATAGCTAAGCACATCCAACCTTGATATTCCCTGAGACTTGAGAAAATAAACCGCATAGGAGTTCTCTTCGAAAAACATGGCCGCCAGAATGTCGCCTGCGTCAACTTCTTTTTTCTCCGCTCCCTGCACGTGCATTAGCGCACGCTGCAAAACGCGCTGAACCGCGAGGGTCTGAATCGGGTCCTGATCCGCCCCTTCGGGCAGTTTTTCCAAACGCTCATCGAAATACTTTTCCAGGCGATCTTTGAGCTTATCGAGATCGGCCCCGCATTGGTGCAGGATACCTCTGCCGGTCACGTCATGAACAATAGCGTAAAGGATATGCTCCAAAGTGAAAAATTCATGCCTGCGCTGTTTGGCTTCCTTAATGGCCGCCGCAAATGTGAGTTCGAGTTCTCTGTTGATCATCTTATGCTTCTTCCATAGTGCACCTGAGCGGAAACCCGCTCTTTTTCGCCAGATGGTGCACGATCTCTACTTTGGTTTCAGCCACATCTTCGGTAAAAACTCCGCAGACGCCCGATCCCGTCGTATGGACCAGGAGCATAATGTGAGTGGCCTCAGCGGCGTTCTTGTGGAAAACCTGCCGGAGAATTTCAACGACGAATTCCATTGTAGTGTAGTCGTCGTTGTGAAGCAGGACTTTGTACATGGGAGGCAGTTCAACTTCGTGTTCGACCTGTTGTTCCAGCCCTTCCCTGTAATCAGGATGATAATCGCTCATCCCTTCCCTCCGCGTCGAAAATTAAATGAAAGGAAAGTCCTCTGCCTATTCTTATCAATTATAATATAATGTATCAGTTTGTCATTGTAACAGTATCGAAAAGTGCGGGCACATTTTTAAAACGGAGAGCTAATTTGGCAGGCAACAGCTTTGGACGCTTATTTTCCGTAACCACATGGGGAGAATCACACGGCCCGGCCCTGGGCGCCGTCATCGACGGCTGCCCGCCCGCAATCCACTTAAGCCCTGCGGACATTCAGAAGGACATGGACCGCAGGAGACCCGGAAGGGCTCTTACCTCACCACGAACCGAGACCGACACCGTTGAAATCCTCTCGGGGGTCTTCCAGGGCCTCACGACCGGGACCCCCATCAGTTTGATTATATACAATCGCGATGTGCGAAGCAGCGACTACTCGGAAATTTCGCAGCTCTACCGGCCCGGTCACGCCGACAGGACATACGAACAGAAATACGGCTTAAGGGACTGGCGGGGAGGAGGCAGGAGTTCGGCCCGTGAGACCGCATCCAGAGTGGCTGCAGGGGCGGTGGCCAGGAAATTTCTTGACGGACGCGGGATTTTTGTGCAGGCCTTCACCCTTGCGCTTGCAGGGGTGCAATGCTGCGACTTCGACCCTGAGGAAATAAATAGAAACCCGCTCTACTGCCCGGACCCGCAAGCGGCCCAAAAGATGCTGGCCCGCCTCGAGGAACTCCGAACGGCCGGGGATTCGGCAGGAGGGATTGTGGAAATCCGCACCAAAGGGTGCCCTCCCGGTCTTGGCGAGCCTGTATTCGACAAGCTTGACGCCAGGCTTGCGGCTGCAATCATGTCCGTGGGCGCGGTCAAAGGGGTCGAAATAGGCGAAGGATTCAGGGCGGCGGGCATGCTCGGCAGCCAGAACAACGATCCGGTAACTCCCGAGGGCTACGAATCAAATCACGCCGGCGGAATCCTGGGAGGGATCTCCACGGGCATGGACATCATAATGAGGGTCGCAGTAAAGCCGATACCGTCGATCTCCAAACCCCAGCGCACGGTGGACGCAAGCGGCAAACCCGCCCATATCACTGTAAAAGGCCGCCACGATATTTCGGCCATTCCAAGGATCATTCCAGTCCTGGAAGCGATGACCCTGCTGGTGCTGGCCGATTTTATGCTCCATCCTTCGCCGGGGCGATAGATTACCCGCACAGACGGGACATGGTCCGGAAGGGTCTTGTCTCCGCATCCCCGTGTCTCCGTATCCCCGCGTCCCCGTGTCCCCGTGTCTCCGTGTCCCCGCGCCGGTCTTTACCGCCCCCGTTGCGCAGGCAGGTCTCGATAACTACCATAATTGATAAACATGGATCACCGAATGATATTAATTATCGTGTGATAACACATAGTTGATATCTGGCAATTTCGGGATGCGCAGTTCGTGAGCGCATCCGGCGCAAAATTGCCACGGGAGGTAATGATGGACACAATTCTGGTGACCGGCGAATCCGGGAATTTGGGCAGCGCAGTGGTAGAGGCCCTGGTGGAGAGGGGTATCAATGTGAGGGCCGCAGCAAGGCAGACCAGGAAAATCAAATGGACAGGGATGGTCCAGCCTGTGGTCTTCGACTATGAGGACCAGGGCCTTTACAAAGCTGCGCTCGACAATATTTCGGGCGTTTTCCTCATAGCTCCGCCCCTTGATTTTCAAGCCCCGGCAAAGATGATCCCTTTCATCGACAAGGCCAAAGAGATGGGCGTGAGGCATGTAGTGTTCAATTCGGCGCTGAAAGCTGACTCAGATGAGCAAAATCCTCTCAGGATAATCGAGCGGCGCCTGCTGAATTCGGGACTTGATTGCATAATCCTTCGCCCCAACTTCTTCATGGAGAATTTCTCCATGGGCTGGGCCGCTCCCATGATAGGCGGCGGGGAGATCTATCTGGCCGCAGGCGACGGCGGGACCAGCTTCATTTCGGTCATTGACATAGCTAGGGTAGCCGCCGCCTGCTTTAAGGAAAGGTGCTCGGGGGCGCAGTACAACCTGACGGGCGCTGAGGCGCTGAGCTACGGGGAGGCGGTCCGAATCATATCCTCAGTCTCAGGCAGGACGGTGACATACCATCCGATCTCCGAAATGGAAATGATTCAGCGCGCCCGGGAACAGGGGATGCCCGAAGGTGCGATCCAGTACATTGCTCAACTCTTCGCTTTGGTGCGCAAAGGGCTGATGGCCGGAACGACTGATTCGGTCCGGGAATTGACGGGAAAGGCCCCCATTTCGTTTAAAGAATTCGCGCGGAAGAACTCAGATATCTGGAAAATGCGTAAAGCCGCCTGATTAGCCGGCGTCCGCACGGGAAAATCCTTTTCTGCCCTTAGCGGAGCCAATATAAGGAAGGATATAGGCATGGAAGAACGCATTCACTATATGAAAGTTTCGGCCGGCGCTTACCACGCGCTGTTCGAGTTAGAGAAATACTTGCGCGGGTGCGGACTGGAGGAATCCCTGCTTAACCTGATCAAGCTGCGGGCATCCCAGATAAACGGCTGCGCGTATTGCCTGGATATGCAATGGAAAGACCTCCGCTCCGTCGGGGAAAGCGAGCAGCGGCTCTATTCGCTCGATGCCTGGAAGGAGTCTCCCTATTACAGCGGTCGCGAGCGGGCGGCCCTGTCTTGGACCGAGGCGGTGACACGGGTCTCCGAGACCCGCGTGCCCGATGAAGTTTACGAGGAAGCGAAGAAGCATTTCAGCGAAAAAGAGCTGGCTGATTTAACGGTTGCGGCGGCGGCCATTAATGCTTGGAATCGCTTGGCCATTGCGGGCAGGATTTCTCCGGGAGAATATCAGCCTGTAAAGAGGGAATTGAAAAAGGTTGCGTAGACTTGGAAATCGGGCTACGGACCTTCACGGATATGCGGAGATTCGCAGAAGCGGTTGATAAATGCCGGCCGTATCCCGCGAACGTTTGAATGGGGTTTGACACGAGGTTGTGTTCAAAATATCACCAATATTAGCGCTGTTCAACCTTCCCCCTACCCCCTTTGTTTGGGGCAGGTGGGATTTTGACCGCAACTTGGCGTCAAAGATCTGCGCTTTATTGGCTGCGGAGAAATACGGGGGCATTGACTCGGCAATCGCCAGGAAGCACAAGGAGTTCGGATTCTCCGTACACAGTATCGGAATTGTCAAGAACACCGGATAGGCCGGGGCTAATGTATTACTGCCCCGCGACAGGACAGACAGCGGCGAATAAGGCAGGCGATGTCCCGGGCCGGAAATTTGCCAGCCCGAGTCGCCGGTGAAAGCGCCTTGCCGGACAGAAGTCGTTGTCACACCGGTATTTTTCCCACCGGACTTTCGGGTAATAAATTCTTCCACCTCCCTTTTTTTTATTTTGCCGCTTCTATTGCCGTTTCTGGTTGCCGTTTTGCAGACCTTAATCTCCGCAAGGTATGATATTGCGGGATTAAAACAAATTGAGGCATTAAGGGATTGAGGAATTTAAGAATTTTACTGTTCAGCGCTCACTGTTTCCCTGGATTTGACCTGAATTTGCAGGAAAGTGAATTGAGGGATTGAGGAATTGATGGATTCTGCTCGCTGCCTTCTGTCCACTGTTTCGCTGCATTTGGCCTGCATTTGCAGCGAACGGGCAGCGCTCGGCAGGGGGAAATCGAAAACTTTCGCCACAGACACAGATGCCGCAGAGGAAAGCAAGGGCCGGATGGCGACGGGCTCCTTGCCCCGAGCAGCGGGCGCGAACGGATTATTTGCTTTGGAGATAAAATCTGCGAACGATTCGATAACAACGAGGGACGGCGCCCCGGGCAGCCGGTTTGACCGGGTTTATCCCGCCCTGCCGGTTATGTAGTCTTCGGTGAGTTTCTGGCTCGGGCGGGTGAAGATAGTCTCGGTTGCATTGAATTCGACCAATTCGCCCAGCCAGAACAAGCCCGTGTACTCGGAAGCGCGCGAAGCCTGCTGCATGTTATGGGTCACAATGACTATAGAGTAATCTTTTTTGAGCGACCGCATGAGTTCTTCAATCTGAAGGGTCGCAATCGGGTCCAGCGCCGAGCAGGGCTCATCCATCAGGATGACTTCAGGCTTTACGGCGATGGTTCGGGCGATGCAGAGTCTTTGCTGCTGGCCAAGAGAAAGACCCAGCGCATTTTCTTTCAACCTGTCCCTGACCTCATCCCAGAGTACGGCGCTGCGAAGACTTCCTTCAACTATTTCGGAAAGGTCCCTCTTATTCGCGTGAAGTCCAAGCACACGCGGCCCGAATGCGATATTGTCGAAAATGGACTGAGGAAAAGGGTTTGGGCGCTGGAAGACCATGCCTACCCGCCTGCGCAGCTCAACCACATCGGCGCCGGGGGAGTAGATGTCCTGGCCGCCGAATTCGACGCGGCCCTCCACCTTCGTGCCTCGAATAGTGTCGTTCATCCGGTTGAGGCAACGCAGAAAAGTCGATTTGCCGCACCCCGAAGGCCCGATCAGCGCCGTTATGAGCCGATCCTGTATGGACATCGAAATATTGCTGAGGGCCAGTTTTTGGCCGTAATAAAAATTTAGGCTCTCTACCCTGATTTTTTCCATATCTTCGCTTAGAGGGCTATCCGAAACGGCCCGTAACGTAATCTTCCGTGCGCTTGTCATGGGGGGTTGTGAATATCTCCGTACCGGCACGGTATTCGATCAGGTCCCCCATGAGAAGGAAAGCCGCCTGGTCCGCCACTCTGGCTGCCTGCTGTATGCTGTGCGGAACGATGATGATCGTATAGAGTTTTTTCAACTCGTGCAGAGATTCCTCGACCTTTCTCGTTGAAATCGGGTCAAGACCCGAGGTTGGTTCGTCGAGCAGCAGCACCTCCGGCTCCAGCGCCAGGCTTCTGGCGATGCAAAGCCTTTGTTGCTGGCCTCCGGAAAGGGCGTTTGCCGGGCTGTCAAGCCTGTCCTTAACCTCATCCCATAAAGCGGCCTGGGTGAGACTGCGCTCCAGGATTTGCTCCATTTTGCCGCCGTCCCGCCGCCCGGCCAGCTTCAGCCCGTAGGTGACATTTTCCCGAACGGTCCCGGGAAGAGGAAGCGGGAGCGCGAAGACCATCCCAACGCGGCGGCGCAGGCTTGCGACGTTGGCGCCGGGGTCGTAGACGTTTTTGCCGTCCAAAAGAACCCGCCCCGTCATGCGGGTATCGTCGACCATATCGTTTAGCCTATTAATCAGACGAAGCAAGGTTGTCTTTCCGCCTCCCGCCGGACCGAAAAAAACTGTTACGGACCTGGGCGGCGCCTCCAGGGTGATGTTACGCAGCGCCTGGAAATCCCTGTAAAAATAGTTTACCTCCTCGATGCATATTTTTGGCTCTACCATTGCCGCCTCCTGCGGAAATAGCTTCGCAGGACCGTTGCCGCCACATTCATGGACAGGACGAGAATGAGCAGCACGAGCGCCGTGCCGTACTGAACGCTGACCGGCATGCCGGGCACCTGGGTGCTGATGACATAGAGGTGATAGGGCAGCGCCATTACCTGGTCGAAGGGCGACTGGGGCAGGCGGGGCAGATAGAAGGCGGCAACCGTAAAAAGAATGGGGGCGGTCTCCCCGGCGGCGCGCAAAAGGCCCAGAATTATGCCCGTTATTATGCCCGGCAGGGCCTCCGGAAGCACGATATGGCGGATTGCCTGCCAGCGCGTGCCGCCAAGACTTGCGATAACCGTGCGGAATTCCATGGGTACGGCCCGCAGCGCTTCTTCGGAGGTGCTGATGATGACCGGCAGGGTCATGATTGCCAGGGTCAGCACGCCGGCTACGATTGAAGTGCCCATATGCAGAAACAGGACGAACATGCCCAGTCCGAAAAGTCCGTAAACGATGGAAGGAATGCCTGCCAGGTTTACGATCGCAAGCCGGATGGCCCGTGTTATCCAGGTGTCTTTCGCATACTCGGCAAGATAAATGGTCCCGGCGACACCTACGGGGATGGCGGCGACTGCAGTGCACACTGTCAAAATAAGCGTTCCGACTATGGCCGGGAAAATGCCTCCCTGTTTCATGCCCTCGTAAGGCATCGAAAAAATGAATTCCCAGGAGATGGCTCTTGCCCCTTCGACCAGAATAATTCCTATCACGATCAAAATGGGCGCAACTACGGCTATCGCCGACAGTGTCAGCACCGCAAATCCTATCTGTTGCGCCCGATTGCGGTTCATCAGCGCAGACCTCCCTTTTGCCGCTTTTTGAAAATTGCGCCTGCAGCAACAATATTGATGATAAAAGTAAGAATAAACAGGATGATCCCGATTCCAAAAAGAGCGTGATAGTGAACGCTGCCGTTTGCAACCTCTCCCATTTCGGCCGCCACCGTAGCGGTCATAGTCCTCACGGGCATGAAGATCGATCCAAGACTGAGAGGCATCCGGGCCGCATTTCCGGTGACCATCATGACCGCCATCGTCTCGCCGATAGCCCTGCCCATCCCGAGCATCACGGCCACAGCGATGCCCGAGCGCGCAGCAGGCACAATTACCCGCCAGATAGTCTGCCAATGGGTGGCGCCCATCGCCAGGGCCGCATCGCGGTAACTCTTCGGCACGCTGTCCAGGGCGTCCTCGGCTACGCTGATTATTGTGGGCAAAGACATATAGGCCAGAAGCACAGCGCCCGTGAAGGCCGTAAGGCCCGTCGGGACATTTAGAGTGGTGCGCACCATAGGCGCTATGACGTGCATTCCGAAAAAGCCCAGAACCACGGAAGGTATTCCCGCAAGTACTTCGATCAGTGGTTTTAGAATTTCACGAGCCCAATCGGGCGCCGCTTCCCGGACAAAAACAGCGGTTGTCACTCCCAGGGGAAGGGCGATAGCTATTGCAGCTATGGTTACGTAAGCCGATCCCAGGATCAGGGGCAGGGCGCCGAAAATATCGAAGGTGGGATACCACCGGGTCCCAAACAGGTTGCCGGGAGAAACCTCCCATAATATGGGGAGACCCTCTTTGAGCAGGAAGAAAAAGATGAGCAGCACGAAACCGATAGTGGAAAATCCGAGTACGCGGATGGCTGATTCGATGAAAAACTCGGTCAAGCGTTTGCCCGCTTTTTCGGATGAACCGGTACGGCGCCTCACACGCTCTTGTGAAATTTTATTGTAGAGGGACAAAGCCCAGTTTTGCCACAAGGGTCTGGCCACCGTTATGTATCCATTCTATGTAGTCCTTTACCTGTCCCGCAGGCTGACCCGCCGTATACATGTAGAGCGGACGGGCAATAGGATAGGAACCGTTTTTGACGGTCTCCGCCGACGGGATGACAAAGGGGCCGTTTTCACTCTTTGATACTGCTATGACCTTCAGGTCAGCGGTCACGTAACCGAGGCCGTCATATCCGATTGCGTTCGGGTTTTGGCGAATTTCACTGCTTATCCCTTCACTCGACGGCATAAGGAGCGTGTCTGCCGAAAACAGAAGTTTGCTCTTGCTGTTTCCCATCCGGATCACATTCTCCAGAAAATAGACATAAGTTCCGGAATTGGACTCCCTTGACAGCAGCACGATCGGCCTGTTCTCTCCCCCAACTTCCATCCAGTTCTTGATCTCGCCGGTGTAAATGTCTGAAATCTGCTGGATGCTCATACGTTGAACCGGGTTGGAAGGGCTGACGACGACCGCGATTGCGTCGTTGGCAACCGTAAATTCCACTGGGCTCACACCGTTGGCTTTCGCGGCCGCTATCTCTTCGGGTTTCATTTCCCTGGATGCGCTTGCGATCGAAACCGTCCCGTTTATCATGGCCGCAATGCCCGTTCCGCTGCCTCCTCCGGTCACCGAAATGCTCACCTCCGGATGCGCCTCCATATATGCTTCGGCCCACGCAAGCGCCAGGTTTACAAGTGTATCCGACCCTTTATTTTCAATTACCCTGGCGTTGCCGCCCGCACCGGCCCTTGTTTCCGGCTTTTTGCCGCCGCAGCCCGAGAGCGCCCCGCTGCTGATAAGCAAAGCAAGGCAGATTGACAAAAACGCAAGCCTGAGCACGCATATCGGGGGACGCCCTCTGCGATCTCTTATTCCCCTCATCTGACCTCCGCCATAAAGCCGGCCGCACTTTCGTTTTCTCAGCCAATGCCGCCGTCGAAGGGCCGATCCGGATAGCCCACCCGCCAGCGAGACGGGCCCCTTCGCCTTCTCCAGCGAACTCTCGAACCCCGAAGGACACCCGCAGACAAAGCTGGAGTGTCTCAGAGAGCCAAATTTCAGTGGAGCGGCTTTTAAAGGTGAGCTTGCTTGAATGAAAGGACCCTCCAGGCTGCATTCTTAAATACATTATAAGAGATGCATTACAAATTCAATTTCTTTTGCGCCCGGCTGTGCCTCGAACATTAAGAACCCGCGCGCCCCAGATCAAGTCCGGGGCAGGCTCTGATCCGGGGATCTCAGCGTGCTCTGCGCCTGATTCGAAAAGACTTGGCGGGCTGCGCTCCGCTTGACCCACTCTAAGGATCTTTTAATAGCGTCATGAAATGGTGTGGAAATTGTCATCCTTTTAAGTTAACAGGTATCTGCGGCTCGATATTGGTCCCCCTGCGCCTGTGAAAAGCGATGGGGTTGTGAAAAGAACTGATTCCTGCAGGCCCCGAGTCCCGTAAATCCCTTTGGGGAAAGAGACATATTTGTCAGCGCAGATTTCAGACAAGACGTGCTGCCTGTGCGGTTTTCCGGCGGGGAGATCGAATATCTCTCAGCCGGTTGCGGGCCGGACCGCGCATTTTTGCTGCCTAGGCTGCATGTATGTCTTCCAGATTCTCTACAACAGCCCCGAAGGGGTTCCCGGCGATTATCGAAATACCGAACTCTACAGGGCTTGCGTTTCAGCGGGCCTCATTCCATCGGCAGAGGTCGAAGACAAGAATACTCCGCCATCCAGGCCCGACTCCGCCTGGCTCACCAGCCGGGATCGGCCCCTTGACCGTCAGCCAGCCTCGCGGGTGGACAGGCAGGCTGTCGAGGTCTCCGGATCGGGTCCGGGGCAAGCGCCGGCTGACGGTCCTACCGCAGCCCTGATCGAGGAAGGACTCTCGCAGGAACTTTCCCTCCGGATCGAAGGAATGTGGTGCATCGCCTGTTCGTGGCTCATCGAGCATCTTCTGCGCAAAATGGACGGAGTGCTGAGCGCCGGCATCTTCTTTTTTTCGGACATAGCCCGCATCAGGTACATGCCCCATCTGGTCCAGCCCAAAACTATCATGGAGAGCATCTCCCGGCTGGGATACAGGGCCTATCCGGCCGAATCCACGCCCGACTCGGGCCAAAGCAGGGACCTTGTCGTACGGCTCGGGATTTCCGCTATCCTCAGCATGAACATAATGATGATCTCATTTGCTCTTTGGGCCGGTTTTTTCGAACAGATCGGACGAGAGGGAGCGGCGCTTTTTTCATATACCCTCTGGGCGATCTCCTCACCCGTCGTTTTCTACGCAGGCTGGCCGATCTTGCGCAAGGCATTCCGGGGCATCCTGCATCTTAGCGCCACCATGGACACGCTGATAGCGGCCGGCGTGCTCTCGGCCTATTTTTACAGCGTTGCGGCGACTTTGCGGGGAAGCCTTCATGTGTATTTCGATACCGCCTCGATGCTAGTCACGCTCGTTCTGCTCGGCAGATTCATTGAAACTCGGGCAAAAGAAAAGATTTCCGGTACGATCACCGCGCTTTTTCACGCAGCAAGCGGGAAGGCCCGAATCTCAAAAGACGGCAGGGAAATCTGGACGGCGTCCGATAAGGTTTCCAGGGGCGATTTGTTCCTGGTGTTTCCCGGTGAGCGCTTACCCATTGACGGACGTGTCTTTTCCGGGGAGGCCGTTCTGGACGAATCCGTAACAACCGGGGAATCGCGTCCGGTGAAAAAGGGACCCGGAGCCGACGTGTCTGCCGGATCGCTCGTGTTGAATGGAGAGGCGAAATTTGAGGCCGTCCGTGCGGGGGACCAAAGTTCCCTCAACCAGATAATTACATTGATTCAGGAAGCGCTTTCTACCAAGAACCGACTCGAGCTGTTTGCAGACCGCTTCATGCGGGTCCTGGTCCCCGCCGTGCTGGCGCTCTCCGCTTCCATCTTCATCTTTCTTCTCGCATCCTCCACACCGGCGGGCGAAGCTCTTTTGCGGGCGTTAGCCGTACTCGTGATAACATGTCCCTGCGCTCTCGGAATAGCCACCCCTCTTGCCAGAGTTGCCGCAATCGCCAGGGCGCGCGCTTCCGGCATACTCATCCGCAACCCCGCAGCCCTCGAACGAGCCGACCGCCTGGACGTGATGATTTTCGATAAAACAGGGACCTTGACCGAAGGCGCCTACATTCTGCGCGAGACAGTCACCCTGGACGCAAACGCAGATGAAGCCCTGCAGCGGGTCGCCTCAGCGGAAGTCAAATCGGATCATTTCCTGGCCCGCGAGATAGTGAAGGCCGCGCGCCTTCACTCTATGGAACTCGATGAGGTGCTGTCTTTTGAGGCATGGGAGGGGCTGGGGATAAGCGCCCTGACACGGTCCGGCGAGGTGATGGCCGGCGCCCGGCAACTGATGATCCACTATGGGCTGGGATTTTCGGATGTGCTCCGGGACCGGGCCCACGCTTTTGAGACCTCCGGATCGACAATTGTATATTTTGCCTGGAGCGGCGCTGTAAGAGGGTTTTTTGTCTTTGGCGACAGGCTGAGGGACAATGCGCGAGAAATCGTATCCAGGCTCCGCTCCGAGGGCATCTCGGTATGGATAGTCTCCGGGGATTCGGAGGAAACCACTCGGACGCTCGCGCTTCAGGCGGGGGCGGACAACTTCGCCGGTCAAAGGCGTCCGCAGGATAAGGTCAGGATAATTGAAGAGTTCCAGGCGCAGGGAAAACGAGTTGCGATGGCCGGCGACGGAATAAACGATGCGGCGGCCCTCGCCCGCTCAGACCTTGGAATAACGCTCGGGGCAGGCGCAAATCTGACCCGGGAATGCTCCGATGCTGCGATCCTCGGAGACGATCTGTTAAAGATACCCGAACTGCTCGAACTTTCCCGCTTTTCCTTCAAGATCACCAGGCAGAATCTTTTCTTTTCCTTTTTCTATAATGTTTTTGGGATTCCGCTTGCAGCCGCCGGCATTCTAAATCCGCTCATCGCCGCCTTCGCCATGTTCGCCAGCAGCGTGACCGTTATCTACAACGCTTCCAGGATTTCCGGATTCACTCGAGATCGAATCCCTTGAACGGCAGCAGGCAAAAGCCCCGGCGCCTGATCGAAGATGCCGGCTGCTGACTTAAGACCCGCCGAGATGGTTGCGCACCCGCTCATAGATTAGCGAAGCGAAAAAAAAGGCTGCCGCAACCATTATTATTGTCGCCCCGGAGGTAAGGTTAAATCTGTAGGAAAACCACAAACCGGCGAGTGAAAAGAAAAAATTAAGAAATACCGAGGTTATCATCATCGCTTTAAGGGAGCGGCAGAATTTTTCCGCAATGAACGGCGGGATGGTGAGAAGAGCAATAACCAAAACCAGGCCCACAATGCGAATGAGCATGATTACCGAAAGCGCGATCATCCCGAGCAGAACGTAGTAAAGCATTCCAACCCGGACCCCCATGGCCTTCGCGAATTCCTCGTCGAAAGACATAGCAAGGAAGCTGTTGTAGAGCGTCCCCACAATTACCAGCACCCCAACATCAACCAAGGCCATCATCACTATATCCGCACGCGGCACGGCCAGAATGCTCCCGAACAAGTAGCTCATCAGGTCCACATTATATCCCGGTGTGAGGTCGATCATTATGATTCCCAGGGCCATTCCCAAGGCCCACAAGACACCTACGACGGTATCGGCCCTCTGCTTATTTTTCAGTGTGACGGCGGCCATGATCATCGCGATCGCCAGCGCAAATCCGACCGCCCCGGCCAGCGGCGCAATCCCCAAGAAAAAGGCCAATCCGATGCCGCCGTAAGCGGCGTGAGCGATTCCACCCGAGATAAAAACGATCCGGTTTACGACGACGAGCGTTCCTATAATCCCGCAAGCCACGCTGGCGAGCAATCCGGCAAAAAGAGCGTTGCGCATGAATTCGGATTGGAAGACTTCGAGCATTTCTCAGGAGTCCTCGTGGTCGTGCTTGCGCAGAACGCGATGAGGCACCCCGCCGTGGACTATTAGGTCAACGGGGCATTGGTAGGCTGCATGCAGCATCTCGTCAGTGATTTCGCCTGATTCGTGATAGTAAAGGGTGCGATTGAGGCAGGCGACCGAGTTGATATAGCCGGACAGGACGCTCATGTCGTGGCTCACGACGACAATGGTGATCGTAGCGTTCAATTCTTTCAGCAGGTCATATAGGTCGGTTTGGAACTGCGCGTCCACGCTGGCGGTAGGCTCGTCCATGAGCAAGACTTTCGGTTCGACGGTAAGCGCCCGGGCAATCAGCACCCGCTGTCTCTGACCACCGGAGAGCTTGCCGATTGGCCGGTCCCGGAACTCCCACATCCCAACTTGTTCCAATACCCGTCTGACAAGGGCCCTATCTTCGGAAGTGTATCGGCGCTCTCGCCCCCTGCGGCCGAGCCTGCCCATAAGCGCAACATCCTGAACGGAAATAGGGAAATCCTTGTTAAGCCCCGTGTCCTGTGGGACATACCCAAGCAGTCCGGCGGCTTCCAGGGGCGTCTTGCCGAAAATCCTTACGGTCCCCTGCCCAGGGTTCAAAATGCCCAGGATGATCTTGAGCAGGGTAGTCTTACCACTGCCGTTAGGTCCGATTATTGCCAGGAAATCCTGCTCCTCCACCTTCAGGTTCACACCGGACAGAATGGAATGGCTGTTATAGAAAAAAAAGATATTGTTCAACTCAATAGCCGAAACAGGCATATTCGATCTCTCCCTATTGCCTGCCAAGAGCGGCTGAAATTTGCCAGGCCACCTGCAGGAGGTTTTTTTCCCAGTCGGGCGCCAGGTCGTCAGCCTGGACCAGCGTGCCCCCAACCGCGTCGGCTATGATCTGGGCGGGCTTGGGCGAATATTGCGGCTGAACGAATATGGCTTTTGCTCCAAGCTCGCGAGCGCGTTTTATGAACTCATCAAGCTCTCTTGCCTTTGGCTCCTTTCCTTCCACTTCCACCGCCGCCTGCTTGAGCCCGTACGCGTCGGCAAAGTAGCCCCAGGCGGGATGAAAAACCATGAACGAGCCCGATTTCGCCCCTGCCCCAAACAGGCGGGAAAGGTAAAGGTCCAATTCAACCAACTCGGAAACGAATGCCTTGTAATTGGTCTCGTAAAAGGCGCCGTTCTGCGGATCGGTTGCCGCAAGGGCTTCAAAGATCGCCCGGGCCTGGAGGATCACCAGAGGCGGTGAGAGCCAGATGTGAGGGTCGCCTGGTTCTTCATGAGAGCCTCCGCTCTGCGGTTTGACGCTCTCGCCGGGATGTGAATGGGCTTCGATCTCTCTTTTCTTGATATCCTTTTCGGTGTGTATCACCAGAATTTTTGAGTTTATGGAAATGATTTTCGAGAGCCATATGGTTTCGAACGGAACTCCACAGGCGAAGTAAATCCTGGACCGGCTCAGCACAGACATCTGCCCGGGCCTGGGTTCGTATGTTTCCGGAGTTGCCCCCGGAGGGACCATTACCTCAACTTCGACGAATTGTCCTCCAATCTTCTCCACAAAATAGCGCTGAGGAAGAATACTGACGGCGACATGCATCGGTCCCTGGGCCAGGGCCAAGCAGGGCTGAATGCTAAATGTCAGCACGAATACCAAACAGATTTTCAAAAACGAAATTATCATTGCGGCATGCCCTTCGAAAGCGTTCAGCCATGACAGTGCTAATGATATGGGATTTTACTCCCGAACGCCATACGCTAATTTAATTATTGTAGATAATAAGGAATCTATTGAGGCTTTGGCGGCAATGAATTCAAAAACCGAAAGTCTTTTGATATTCGCGGTCTAATTTCAGTCCCTCTATGTTGGTTGTCTTTTCGCCTCGAGCCGACTTGATCCGGTCGATGCTTCTCATTACATTGGCGCGCTTGCTGGCGTATGCCAGGGCGGTTTCTTCGGTGATCTTTCCCTGTTCGTAGAGGCGCGAGATGCTGGCGTCGAATGTGGTCCATCCAAAAGGCTCGGCATGCTCCATCATCTCATAGAATGACTTGCCCTCAGCTTCGCCGTGCAGAATGGACTCTTGTACTCTGAGGCTGTTGCCCATTATTTCGAAGGCTGCGACGCGCCCGCCGCCGATCCTGGGGAGGAGCCTCTGCGAAATTATCCATTTCATCGCATCGGCCAGACGAATTCGAACAAGACGTTCCTCTTCGAGTTCGAACATACCGATGATGCGATTTACGCTCTGGCCCGCATCCGTCGTGTGCAGGGTGCTCAAAACGAGGTGGCCGGTTTCGGCGGCGCTCAGACCGATTTCCACTGTCTCACGGTCCCGCATTTCACCGACGAGTATAACTTTTGGCGCCTGCCGCAAGGCGGCCCGGAGCCCGTTTGCAAACGTATCGAAATCGAGGCCCAACTCGCGCTGGTTAAAGGTGGCCCTGAGCTGCGGGTGGACATATTCGACCGGGTCCTCAAGGGTTACCACGTGATAAGGGTGACGGGCATTGACTTCGTTCAAAATAGCGGCGAGGGTCGTCGTTTTCCCGCTGCCGGTCGCACCGGTCACGAAGGCCATTCCGAACTTTTCGTCAGCTACCTGCTTCAGGACCGAAGGTAACTGGAGTTCCTCTATCGTAGGGATTTTGGTTGGAAGCTGCCTCATGGCGATCGAGTAGGTGCCGCGCTGAGAGAATATGTTGACGCGGAACCGCGCCCGGCCGGGGAGGTAGTAGGAAATGTCGCAGGACCCCGTGGTGAGGAGGTGTTGGATCCCCCGGCGGTCTTCGCCGACAAGGTTCAGAGCTATGGTTTCGGTGTGAAAGGGTGTTAGCCTTCGGATGCCAAAATCCATGTATGCGGGTTTGAGCAGACCGTCAACCTCGACTTGGGGGGGCTTGCCCACCGTGAAATTGACGTCGGAGGCGGTGGGGTTTTCATCCAGAATGCGCAAGAGATAGTCGTCCAGTTCTGCCCGTCTCATAAATCGTCCTTTCGTCCCAACCATTCCCCAAGAGACGCAGAGGGGCCTACACCTCGGTAAAATCCGGGGGAGGCTCCGTCAGGTAGCTGCGGAATTTCTCCTTGTCCACGCACTTCATGTAGGCTTCACTGGGGCTGATTCGACCCGCCTTGAGGTGAGTGAATATTGCGTCATCCAGGGTCTGCATTCCGTATTTCTTCCCGGTCTGAAGCGCCGATTGGATCTGATGGGTTTTGGATTCGCGAATCATCGCCCGCACGGCCTGGGTTGCTATCAATACTTCCATGACAGCAATGCGCCCCTTCATGTCGATGCGTTTGAAAAGGGACTGGGAAAGCACAGCCCGGATGCTGTCGGCCAGGGTGGAGCGAATCTGCGCCTGCTCGCCCACCGGGAATACTTCGATTATGCGGTCGATCGTTTTGGCCGCGCTTTGCGTGTGCAGCGTAGAAAAAACAAGATGGCCGGTCGCTGCGGCCTCGATCGCCAGCCGTATGGTTTCCAGGTCACGCATTTCGCCCACCAGGATAATGTCGGGGTCCTCGCGCAGAGAGGCCCTCAGCGCGGATGAAAAGGTTCGTGTATGAGCGCCGACCTCCCGGTGATTTATAATGCAGTTCTTACTCGTATGCACAAACTCTATAGGGTCTTCGATGGTTATTACATGATCTTTTCTCTTGCGGTTGACCTCGTCGATTATCGCCGCGAGCGTTGTAGATTTGCCGCTTCCGGTCGGGCCCGTCACAATGACGATTCCTCGAGGCAGAAGGGCCAGCCGACTTATTACCGGGGGGAGGCCAAGCTGCTCGACTGTGAGGATTTCGTTCGGAATCTCGCGAAATACCGCTCCGATCCCGTTTATTTGCAGGAAGAAATTCACCCTGTAACGGGCAAGCCCTGGAATTTCGTATGCGAAATCGAGGTCTCCGGTTTCCTCGAATACCTTGATCTTATCTTCCGGGGTGATCTCGTAGAGCATCGAGCGCAGTTCGTTGTCGTCCAGAACTTTATATTTTACGCGCTCCAGGTCCCCTCGAATCCTCAAAACCGGCTGCTGCCCCGAAATAAGATGCACGTCGGAGGCTTTTTGTTCGTTCATCAGTTTGAAAAAGGCATCTATCTTAGCCATGGACTCTCCTTGGAGAGGTGCGCCGGACTGAGGCTTTCGCAGGAATGACCCTTGAGTATCCGCTTCCTGTCGAGAATGAGGCGCTTGGCGCAGGAGATCGTTCCATTCCAGACCCTGCGGTCAAGCAACAATTGTGCCGGAGACCGGATTTCCAAGAAAGATCTTGAGCGGATATCGACCATTCGATGCGCCTATAACTCCACCGTTATCCAATGCCTGTACCGGTCGTCCAGGCGAGTCAGGCCTGCTTTTGAGGCCGCATCCAGCGCCTGCCTGAACTCCGTTGAAGTGATTCTGCGGTTTATCGCCCTGTTCGATAGAGCCGTGCCGCAGGGGTGGTACTGGTCCATAATGTTGATGTAGGTCTGAGCCGAGATCCGTGTTGCTATGAAATCGGCAATTTCAGCCGTTCCTGCAAGGCCGTTTGGCATTACCAGATGCCTCACCAGCACACCCCTTTGACCCAGACCGCTCCCATCTAAAACCAGGTCACCCACCTGCCTGTGCATCTCCCGAAGGGCCTCACGCGCCCGCTCGGGGTAGTCCGGCGCGTTACATAGCTCACGCGCCGCCCCAGGATCCCAGAATTTGAAGTCCGGCATATAAATATCGACAATTCCGTCTAAAAGCTTTAACGCCGAAACCCGCTCATATCCTCCGCAATTATAGATAAGCGGAACGTGCAGCCCCTTTTCGACGGCTATGGAAAGCGCCTCCAGCAGCGGCTGAATGACATGCGAGGGGGTGACAAAATTTATGTTGTGGCAGCCACTTTTTTGAAGATTGAGCATGATTTCGGCCAGATCTTCCGGACTAACCGGCTTTCCCTCTCCACCGTGGCTTATGTCCAAGTTCTGGCAGAAATCACAAAAAAGATTGCAGTGCGAGAAAAAAATAGTCCCCGAGCCATTCCTGCCAACAAGGGGCCGCTCCTCACCGTAATGCGGCCCGTAACTGGCCACTGCTGCAAACTTGCCCGTCCTGCAAAAGCCTGTCTCGCCGGCCATCCTCTCCACCCTGCACATGCGCGGACACATGGTGCACCTCTTCATCCATCGGGACGCTCGCCCCAGTGCTTCTTTAAGCCGCCCGCTCGTATATGCCTTGATATACGCAACGCTCATCCTATATTGCCCCCCGCAAACGGTTCATGAGGTCTTCCTGCTTTGTTGCTCCTCATTGGAAGCCCCAGTGTCGAGAGTGAAAAAAAACTGCCTCTGAGCATATCATTTCAGGACAATGGAGCACACCTGCTTGATTTACGGAATCACGATTTTGAAATTCAGATGCTGAATCGGGGTTTTTCATTTGTCAGAAGAAGCTCTAACAAATAGCGAATCATTGTTTCGCCTGCTCTTTCAAACCTCCAGCCAGCCGTTGTAAATATCTTCGGTTGTGCTATATTTGCCTCCCGTTCTAAAACAGAAACCAAAAACTGAATCAGAACGATCGAGAGCCGGTCGTATCCCCCAGCGACGGAACCGAAATGGGTTTCGAGCAGAGGAGTTTCCATGAGATTGCGTAAAATACTCATGTTGCCCGTCGTGGTCTCAATTTCGGCCATTTTTGCATTCGGCTGCATTGCCCAACAGGAAGACAGCCAGGTAAACGATAAGGTCCGCGAGCTCCAGGAACAATATCGCCGCCTTTTGAAAGACGAATACAATCCTTCGACTATCGAGCCGAAAACGAACGGCAAACCTTCGTTCGGCTCCGAGTCGAGCTGGATGAAGAGTTCGAAAAAGAAGGGCAAGAAATCAAAACGGCGAAAATACGGGAAGAAAAAATCCGGGAAGCGTAAAGCATCCATGAAGGGGCGTTCGGACAAAAAGCGCGCCAAGTCGGCCAAGAAAGGCGCCAAATCGACCAAGAAAGGCGCCAAATCGACCAAGAAAGGCGCCAAACCAGCTAAGAAAGGCGCCAAGTCAGCCAAGAAAGACGCCAAATCGACCAAGAAAGACGCCAAGTCTGGGGAGAAGAGCACAAGAAAGGCGAGCAAGCCTTCAGTGTCTCAGAAAAAACATGGGGCCGAGAAGAAGAGCGCCGTAAAGAAAGGCTCAGCGGCAAAGTCCGGTAAAATCGACAACAAGAAAAGAAAGAGTTCTGACAAAAAGAATTCGGGGAAGAAAGAGGCAACCAGAAAATCCAATAAAATCGATAGCAAGAAAAAAAATGATAAAAAATGACTTTAAGCAAATTCTTGGTTTGTATATTTCAAATTTTGTCCTTAAAATGAATGGAATGATTGACCCTTCTCTCAAGGGGGCGGCGTTATTTTCGCAGGAGGAAAGGAGAGTTAGGATATGAAGGGCAAGGTTCTATCACTCATCACCGCTATTCTGTTTGGGGCGACAATGGTGGCAACCCCGATTGTAATTGCGGCAGGGACTGACGACACAATTGGGGCCGCTGGCACTGAGGAGCAGGCGCCCGCGCCGGCGAAAAAGAAGCCAGCCAAGAAAAAGAAAGCGACCAAGAAAAAGGCAGCTACAAAGAAGTCTACAAAGAAATCCACAAAGAAGAAAACCAGCAAGAAGAAAAAGAAAGCACCTGAATCCGCACCTGAAGATACGCAATAGTTTTGGGAAAGAGCATGCCGCCTCTTTGAGAGATCGTTGAAAATCAGGGCTATGCAAAACCTGCCATTCGATTCTAAATCGAAGGCAGGTTTTGTTTTTTTGCTGGAAGGCATCCCGCGCACGCCCAAAGCGGATGATAGACACGTCGAGCGGTCGCCTTCCGCGCTACGCGAAGCACATCGCTAAGGGATGTCCGCCAGAGCGTTTCACCAAAAGATCGTTTAGTATTGTTAACAAGTCTGTCATACGAGGATTTGGCGCAGACTGTTTGAGGTTGTGCGTTTTATGGAGTTCATCGCGCATAGCCTGTCCCGGCCCCTTTATCCGGGGGGGCTCTTACAGTGGTTCCGCTATGCGCCTGAACGCCAGTGCGATTAATTCAATTTGTTGGGGCATAATGGTGCGCAGGTCCATAATGAAATGATCGGATTCGATTCTCCCTATTATGGGAGGATCGTTTCGGCGAAGGAATTCTTCGATTTGATTCGGACTGAAATCGCCTGACTGGATCGCCACGACAAAAGTGGGCAAATCCTGGGCAGGAAGAGAACCACCGCCCACCTGTGAAAAGCTCCGACGGACCTCGACCCGGAGCGTTGCTTGCGGGTCCGCCCCTTGAATGGCTGAAGCAAGTTGTTTGGCACGACCGTTCAATTCTTCCGCAGAAAGGCCTATCATTGTGAGAGTAGGAATTTTCTCCAGGGCCTGCCGTTCGTCTCTGTACAGCCTCAGGGTCGCATCGAGGGCAGCCAGCGTCATTTTGTCAACCCGCAGGGCGCGCGTGATTGGATTTTTCCTGCACTTTTCTATCAGATCCTTCCTGCCGACTATGATGCCTGCCTGAGGACCTCCGAGCAGCTTGTCCCCGCTGAAGCTGACCAGATCGGCGCCTGCCCGGAGAGTCTCCTGCACCGTTATCTCGCCGTGCAGTCCAAACTGCGTCAGATTGATGAAGCATCCACTTCCGAGGTCTTCCACGACAGGCAACCCGCGCTCGCGTCCCAAGGTTGCCAGTTCATTGAGCGGGACATCTTTGGTAAAGCCCACGATCCTGTAGTTACTCGTATGCACCTTCATGAGCAGGGCGGTCTGGTCGGTAATGGCCGACACATAATCTTTGAGGTGCGTGCGATTAGTCGTGCCCACCTCTCTTAGTATTGCGCCGCTTGAGCTCATTACGTCCGGAATCCGAAAAGATCCCCCGATTTCGACCAACTGCCCTCTGGAGACCACAACCTCACGGCCCCTGGCAAGCGAGTTGAGAATCAGGAAGACCGCTCCCGCGTTGTTATTTACTACCAGGACGGCTTGAGCGCCGGTCAGTTCACGAAGGATCGCCTCGGCGTGAACGTGTCTGGATCCCCGTTCGCCTGAGTGGAGATCGTATTCGAGGCTGCTGTAGCCACGGCAAACTGTCTGAAGTCTCGCGAGAGCTTCTTCTGGAAGAAGGGAGCGGCCGAGGTTGGTGTGAATCACTATTCCGGTTGCGTTTACAACCGGGCGCAGAGTGAAAGCAGCCAGTCGATCCGCGCGCTCCGCTATCGAGCGGGCAAGCTCAGAGGGATCTATTGCTGCTGGAGTCCCGGGGGACTCCAATATCTGTTTTCTGGTCTCATCGAGTTCCTCGCGTATTGCATCCAAGACCAGCTTGCGTGGATGGCGGGAGAGCGCAACCCGGACAGCTTCCATTTGCAGGACGGCATCTACGCCCGGTATTTGCCTTAGGTATTGTTTGGCCTGGTTTTTGCCCATTGTTTGCCTCGAAAATGTTAGTATCCCACGGGTGTTTTTGGATGGATATCAATTCATGCAACATTCTGCAATAAGGGAGTTGCACGCGCGAATGGCGCGCTGCTAGAGTAAATGCAATTTGTGTTTCCGGATGAAGAGTGCGTCATGTGTGATATAATTTGATCCATCGGGGTTAGCCCGATTCTTTTGTACCAGAATTTTTGAGGATTTTCGGCAAAATAATGACATTTCCCCAGTCCCGAGAAGAGCATTTTGAATTATCCGCAGAGCGAATTGCCGGACCGGATTTTAAATCCGCATCCGGAGAGGTCGTCTCGTTTTTGATGAAGTCTGAAGAGTCGGCGGTTATCAGAGGCGTCCAGCCTTCAGCCTTGGCCTATCTGGTCTCGATGGCCATGCGGCAGATTCAAAAACCTTTCGTGCTGGTCGCTCCGACTGACAGGGAAGCCGAGAGATTCGCCGAGATGATTTGCCTTTTCGGAGGCAAGGGCCAGGTGGAAAACGGCGGGGCTCCACTGGGACGGCGGGTTTGGTTTTTGCCGTCACGCACCGGTCACAAGGCCCAGGCGCTCGGAAAAGCGGAAACAACAGCTCGCAGGATTGAAGCCCTCTATGCTTTGCGCGCCGCGCCTTCTCCCATGGTGGTGGTTACCTCCGCTCTGGCTCTAATTGAGCGTCTTATCCCACCGAAGGTTCTCCTCGCCAATATGGATCACAAGCTTGCCGGAGAAAGCGCCGACCCGGAAGGTTTTATGCGAAGGCTGATCGAGCGCGGGTTCTTCCGGGTATCGCTCGTTGAGGATTACGGCGATTTGAGCCGCCGTGGCGGCGTGCTCGACGTATATGCTCCCCTGTACCGCTGGCCGTTGCGATTCGAGTTTTTCGGGGACCAACTGGAGTCCATCCGTCTGTTCCACCCGGTTACTCAGCGCTCGATGGGCGCGTTGGAAGACGCGGTTATCCTGCCAGCAAGCGAAATCGTCCTGGATGTGGAAGCCAGGCAGCGGGCGCAGGACGCGGTTTACGAGGACGTAAGAAAGGATTTGCTCTCTCCGGCCGCTGGGAACATCTGGCTCGAAAGGATTGCCGAAGGATACCATTTGGATGCTTTTGAGTCCGTTTTTTCAGTCTTTTTTGAAAAGACGGCCTCCATTTGGGAATACCTTGACCGAAACGCTATCCTGGTTTGGACCGACGCGGTTCAGGTGCGCCGGGAGATGGAGGGGCAGTGGGAGAAGCTTTTGCGGACATGGGAGGATGGAGGTTCGGAAAGCGAATGGAGAAGGCGCCCTAACGAACTCTATGACGAACCGGAAAAATCCTTTGAGGCCGCTTGCAGCTTCCAACAGCTTCTTTCCAACTCGCTTTCCCAACGCCAGGGCGCCACAACGGTATTCGACCTCGGAACGGCCCCTCACACCGAGCTTGCTGCCGCTGTGAAGGCCCACGAAAACAGGGAGCGGCTTCTCGATCCCCTTGCCGCCCGGTTGCGCAGGTGGATCGACGAAGACGTTTCTGTCTATCTGATCTGCTCCCACAAAGAGCGCGCTGCAAGAATCGGCGAACTCCTGAAAAACTACGGGATAGAATCGGTGGTAAGCGGTCGTGGTTTCGGTGAGGAGTCTTTCAGATCCAATCTGGTGAAGATAATTCATGGGCCGCTTAGCAACGGGTTTTTCTGGCAGGCCGAGAAGCTGGCCGTAATAGCCGAGGAGGAAATATTCGAGAGACGGTCGCGCCGGCGGGGTCAGAAACCTGTTGCGGGTATTTTCCTCAATTCATTTCAGGACCTGCACCAGGGCGATTTCATTGTTCACGTGGACCACGGGATCGGGGTCTATAAAGAGCTGGCGCATTTGAACGCAGGGGGCGCAGAAAACGATTTTCTTCTCATTGCCTATCAGGACGGTGACAAGCTCTATGTCCCGGTGGATAAGCTCGAAAAAGTCCAGAAATACATGGGCCTGGAGGGTCAGGAACCCGAAGTTGACAAACTGGGCGGCAAGTCTTGGGAAAGAGCCAAGAGGAAGGCAAGGGAGTCGGCCGAGAAAATGGCTGAAGAACTGTTGGATCTTTACGCCACTCGGCAGGTGGGGGAAGGGTATTCTTTCACGCCTCCCGACAATTATTTTCAGGAATTTGAGACGACCTTCGCTTTCGAGGAAACCCAGGACCAGGTAAAGGCGATCGAGGATGTCCTGGATGACATGATCTCCAAGCGCCCGATGGACCGCCTGATATGCGGTGATGTCGGCTACGGGAAGACGGAAGTCGCTCTGCGTGCGGCATTCAAGGCTGTCATGGACGGCAAGCAGGTGGCGATGCTGGTTCCGACTACGGTTTTGGCCGAACAGCACCACGAAAGCTTCCTCGAGCGATTCGAGGGGTTTCCGGTCAATGTCGCCTCTCTTAGCCGATTCAAGTCGGCCGCTCAGCAAAAGGAAATCCTCAACGGGCTCAAGAAAGGCTCGATCGATATAGTGATTGGCACGCACCGTCTTTTGCAGCAGGATGTCGTTTTCAAGGACCTTGGGCTGTTGATAATTGACGAGGAGCACAGATTCGGGGTCCGGCACAAGGAGAGGTTAAAAAAGCTGCGAACATCGGTGGACGTCCTGACTCTTACCGCTACCCCAATCCCGAGGACGCTGCACATGGCGCTAGCCGGAATTCGGGACCTGAGCACCATTGAAACGCCTCCTCAGGATCGGCGCGCTATCGAAACCTACGTGACAAATTACGACGAGTTCGCTATCCGCGAGGCGATCCACCGGGAGATAAACCGCTACGGTCAGGTCTTCTTCGTGCACAATCACGTCCAGACTATTCAGCAGATGGCGGCCAGGCTTGCAGTTCTGGTCCCGGAGGCGCGAATTTCCGTGGCCCACGGGCAGATGAGGGAGCGGGACCTGGAAAGGGTCATGCTTGATTTCATTCACAAAAAAATAGACGTCCTGGTCTGCACCACGATCATAGAATCCGGTCTTGACATTCCGGCCGCAAACACCATCATAATCAACCGCGCCGACAAGTTCGGCCTCGCCCAGATTTACCAGCTCAGGGGACGGGTGGGCCGCTCGAGCGAGCAGGCCTTCGCCTATCTCATCATTCCAGGCGAAACCTTGATTAGCAGGGATGCTCAGAAGAGACTGCGTGCGCTTCTCGACTTCAGCGAGCTGGGCGCCGGCTTCAAGATCGCGCTAAACGACCTTCAAATTCGCGGGGGTGGCGCCATTCTGGGCTCGTCGCAATCGGGGCATGTCGCGGCGATCGGCTACGAGCTCTACCTGGAGCTGCTCGAAAAAGCTATAAAGAGCATGAAGGGTGACGAATCACAGGCCGAGGCAATCGAAACGGAGATAAATCTGCCGGTTTCCGTCTTCCTGCCCGAAGACTACATCTGCGATACCGACCAGAGACTTATCGCTTACAAACGGCTCGCTACACTGGCCGATGAGCAGTCCATAGAAGACCTTGCCGGCGAATGGCGAGACCGTTACGGTCCATTGCCGGAAACGGTGAAAAGCCTCATTTTGATGGCGATGATGCGGCTCCTCCTCAAGCGGCTCAAAGTTGTTCGCCTGGATGGAGACTCAGAAAACTTCATTCTAACCTTCGCCCAAAGTGTGGATATTTTGCCGGTGATCTCTTTTTTCGAGAAGAAGAAGCTAAACTTCGTCCCGGAATCGGAACGAAAGTTAAGAGTGGAAATTTGGGGGCGCAACTTTCCACAAAGAATCCTTCGGCTCAAAAGAATCTTGCAAGAACTCCATGAAAATGCTACAAATTGCGAACCTCATTAAAAAAATCAGCTCGGCACGCTCTTTTTGGGCAGGCCGTCTCTGCCCATGAGAAACGGAGAAGCAGTCTCTGGGTGTACACAGGGAGCAGGTCGGGAGGTGATATGAGTCCTCGTGGAGTTGCAACTCTTACGGTTTGCATTGTTCTCGCCGGCGTTCTTTCATGCGCAAAGGCGCGAGCCGAAATGGTGGACCGCATCGTGGCCAACGTCAACGGAGAAATAATCCTTTACAGCGAACTTCGGCAGCAGATTAAAGTTCTGGAAAAAAACATGCCGATGCTGAATGTTACGGATCCGGCAAAGAAGGCGAAAGTTGAACACGATGTTCTCACTCAGATGATCCGGCAGAAACTCGCCGACATGGAAGCAGAGCGGCTTAAGGTTACGGTCGGCTCTTCCGAGGTGGACTTCAGACTCCAACAAATTCTGGAGCAGAGCCATTCGACCGTAGCGCAGCTTGAGGTCAATCTCAAGGCTAACGGCCAGACACTTGATAAATTTCGCACGCAGATAAAGAAGGACATGGAACGAGAGCGTCTCGTGGAACGGGTCTGCAACTCGAAGGTGCTGATCAGCGATAAGCAGGTCGAGACTTATCTGAGTGGTGAGAGGGGCGAGGCCGCTTCGACTTCTCAGAAGGTCCATCTGGGTTTGATCGTACTTCCGGTCGGCGATAAATATGCAAAGCCGGAAGAGGCTGAGAAAGCAGGCCGTGAAATACTGGACAAGATCAAAGGCGGCGCGGATTTCCAGAGTATGGCCAAACAGTATTCCAAGGGACCCGCCGCCCAGGAGGGGGGGGATGTCGGATACCTGGCGGGCGATGAAATCGCCCCCTTTATCGCCCAAGGGATCCGCAACCTGAGGAAGGACCAGGTATCCGGTCTGGTGCAGGGGCCTGGCGGATATTACATCATTAAGCTATTTGATATCGACAGCAAGAAGATCAGTAAGACAGACTCGGCTTTGCGCGAAAAGGTTCGAAAAAATCTGTACGAGCAGGAAGTGAACCGCAAGTTTGAAGAGTGGGTCCATGACCTGGAATCAAAGGCTTTCATCCATATCTCCCTTTAGATGAATATCATTAGATGAAAGAGCTGGCAGAGTTTCTCAAAACTGAGAGGCTGAATCGCAATCTCACGCTGGAAGCCGTTTCCGAGCTCAGCGGCATCAGCGTCAGTATGCTCATTTCCCTTGAGGCCTGCGACTTCAAGCGATTCGGCGCCTCTATTCTCATCCGGAATACTATCCGCGCCTACTGCCGGGCTTTACGGATAGAAGCGGAGCCCCTAATCGGAAAAGTCTGCTGTGAAATTGAAGGATGCAGTATCCAGGATGCAGGAATAAGAAGATACGGTCAGCAGATGAAACTCCTGCACAAGAGGCGCAGGATGATCAGCCTGCCGCTTTTAGTCCTGTTTTTGATCTCTGCGGCCGTTTTCTACGGCGGTATGTGGGTATCGGAAAGACGCTCACAGTTGTTCGCCCCGCCGGACGCAAACAGGGTTTTTACCCAGGAGGAGATCCCCGCCGACTTGCAGGAACGGCTGGCGTCCGGCCCTGGCGCTCGGATTGACAAGCCCGGACCTGATTGGCAGAAAGCCGATGAGGCGATAAGAAACGCCGAGATTCACATAATGGAATCGGAAAAGGCGGCCAACGGAGCCGCAAAGGCCGAAAATCCGGGGGAACAGGCCGGCGCGGCATCCGAAAAAGATTTAATAATGGATAGCGGCACGCCGGCCCGACTTGCTTTTAGCAACTCCACGGAGGCCGTTGCCGACGACAGGCAGGTCCTGGGTGCGGAGGAAAACCGCCTCACGAATAAGTTCGCTGTCGAAGCGGACGGGACGGTTTGGATTCAGGTAAGAATCGACGATAAGGAAACCCGAAGCGCGATGCTCTACGCAGGAGACCGGAGGGAGTGGTCTGCCGATAAGGCTTTGCAGGTCGTAATCGGCAACGCCGGAGGCGTCCACATGAAATGGAACGAGCATCCGTTAGAGGCCCCGCGCGATCCCGGGCGCGTCCTGCGGTTCCGCCTGCCTGATTATGCAAAGGCGGACTCTGGGAATTGAAGGATTGAGGGATTGAGAAATTAGATTCCTAGATTCCTCAATTCTTACCTGAGGATCTGACTGAGGAAATCCTTCGTCCGCCGGTGTTTGGGATTCTCAAAGAACTCCTCGCCGGTCCCGCGTTCGATTATACGCCCCCCGTCCATGAAGATTATCTCATCGGCGACTTCCCGGGCAAATCCCATCTCATGGCTCACCACAAGCATCGTCATTCCCTCTTTCGCCAGATCGGTCATGACCTCCAGAACTTCCTGGATCATCTCGGGGTCCAGCGCGGAAGTCGGTTCGTCGAACATCATGTATTCGGGCTCCATCGCAAGCGCCCTGGCAATGGCGACACGCTGCTGCTGGCCACCGGAAAGATTTGCCGGGTAGACGCGGGCCTTATCCGGAATGCCTACCCGCTCGAGCAGTTCCATCGCTTTGGCTTGCGCTTCCCGCTTCGATTTCTTTTTCACTTTCATCGGAGCAAGGGTGATCATATCCATGACGGTCATGTGCGGATAGAGTTCGAAGCGCTGGAAAACCATCCCTATTTTTTGACGCAGTTCGTAGAGGTTGGTTTTGGGGTCTGCGACCGAAATGCCGTTTACGAGGACCTCGCCTTCCTGAAAAGGCTCCAGGCCGTTGACGCATCGAAGAAGAGTGCTCTTTCCCGAACCGCTTGGACCGCAAATCACCACTGTTTGCCCGCGGCCTATTACCTCGTTTATGTCGCAAAGCACCTGAAAATCCCCGTACCACTTGGTGACATTCTTAATTTCTATCATAAAACCTTCGCGCCTCTGGCCGGTATATGGGGAATATTATATCCGCTTAGACCTGGTGGAGGTTCTTCGATGAAAGTACTGGTTTCAATTCCTGATTCTTTGTACGACGGAATGATGGCTACAGTCCCGCCAAGGCAGCGGAGCAACATTATTGCCAAACTACTCGAAAATGGAATCGAAAAAAGAGGGCGGGAGCTTTACCCGCCGGTCACCGCAGAGGTCTCCTGCATGGGAGAGGATGTCCCTGCAGTTTGTGACCGGTTAGGGCAGTGGACAAAACCCGCCTGAGCGACTGGATTGAAATCATGAACCGAAAATCTTTAGATTCCATCAGCAAAGCGCTACAGCAGGTCTTATCCCGTTTAAGACGTTACGTTCATTGGACCATTGGTCAATTTTGGCGGCAAATTGGCATTATGACCTAGCTGAGCGAGCCCCTGCCAGCCCCCTGGTCCCCTGGCGGCGGCCAAAGGCCTGGCGGCCGCTCGCAGCTCGTTTTTTGTCTGCGCCGTTATGGCCCGCCTTTGACCTACCTGAGTTAATCAATCCGTGAACCGGCTCCAGACCGGGAATTACGTGAATTGTCAAATTTTGCCCGATGTAGCGCTCGATGCGGTCCAGGTATGGGAGATCGGCGCGTGAGGCAAGGGAGATCGCGATGCCTGACTCTTCGGCCCGTCCCGTCCTGCCTATGCGGTTCACGTAATCTTCGGCGCAGCGCGGCAGATCGAAGTTAATGACGTGACTGACGCCGGTTATGTCAATCCCGCGTCCGGCGACGTCGGTGGCCACCAGTATCCTGATCTTGCCCCGCTTCATATTCTCCATGGTGCGGTTTCGGGCGCTTTGAGTCATGTCCCCGTGGAGAGCGGCCACAGGGTATCCCTGGGCGCCCAGTTCCCGGGCCAGGCTGTCAGCGTCTCTCTTTGTGGCCGAGAAAACAATCGCCCGTGTAACGTTTGTGTCAGCGCAAAGATGCCTCAGCAGCCGGTTTTTGTGCTGCAGGCCGTCCGCCAGATGCAACCGTTGCTCGATCTTGTCGAGGGTCATTTTGCCCTGGGCAATTTCAATGCGATCCGGATTTTTCATAAATTTGCGCGCCAGCCTTGTTGGCGCCTCTCCCATCGTGGCGGCGAACAGCAGGGTCTGGCATCCTTCCGGCATAGCCTCGGATATGAATTCCACATCATTGATGAATCCCATATCGAGCATGCGGTCGGCTTCGTCAAGGACCAGAATCTCGACATTCGACAGGTCGATTCGGCCGCGCCAAATGTGGTCGATAAGCCTTCCCGGAGTGGCAATGATCATGGCCGGCAACTGAGACAGCGCCCTGATCTGATCGCCGAACGGCATTCCGCCGTAAATAGCGATACTGTGTACTTTGAGATATCTTGAGTAGGTCCGCGCTTCCTGTAGAATCTGGGTGGCAAGTTCGCGCGTCGGCGTAAGCACCAGGGCGCGCAGCCCTTTGCCCGGAGGGGACTGAGCGGCGGAGAGGCGCTGGAGGATCGGCAAAACGAACGCTGCTGTTTTACCGGTGCCAGTATTGGCCGAAGCGATAATATCCCGCCCGGCAAGTATTTTCGGAATGGCCTGCGCCTGCACTGGAGTGGGGGTGTGGTGACCGCATTGCGATAGAGCTTTCAAGATGGGTTGGGTCAGATGTAAATCGTCAAAAGTCATGTAAGCTGAAATCCTTGATGTTTCCGGGTCCTAAGGCATTGGATCGAAGGGTGGCTGCCGGCAGCCGCTATTTCGTATGCCGCGCAGGAAGACCCTGATTCGGAAACTCGGTTAAAGTGTTTAATTCATTACAAAACTGCAAGTATCTCACCCGGAGCTTCCGAATGGACACTAATCCAGGGCGCACCTTACGACAGGGCTCGAATGAAGCGCTGCTACGCGGCCGGCACCAAAATCATCGTCGCCAACCAGGTTGCTGTCGCAGATGTAATCTTTGCAGGGGCAGAGGGTCAGTGACCGATGGGGATTTGATGGCAGGGAAGATCGAAGATATCGAATTCGATCCACCAAATCTGACTAAGAGGCAGTATATATCTATTAGTTTATTAAAGCAACCCGTTATGAGACGATTTTTTATCGAAGAGCTTCATCTTTGAGGCGCGACATTTCATATAGAGGCGCCCCTCAGGTTATTTATTGGAATCTACGCCTCTTCTTTACGACGGCCGGGCCGCAGCCGGATTCGCCACTCAAACCTTCGGTGGCGACATGATCTCCCGGGCGCATTGCGGGATTGCTGCTCAAGGCTTCGCGGGCCTCCCGCAAAGCTTCTGCAAAATCGAAGCTGCCGCAGGCCCTGCTGCCGGCGCGTTCCAGGGCTTCAACTCTTATCTTCAATGATGTCATAGTCTTACACCTAATGAGATTTTAATTGTTCTTCCAGCGCGAAGATACGCAGTTCCAAATCCGCCACTTCCAGCGACTTGCGAAAAGCCTCGGCTAAATCGATAACGGTCCTGGCCTCCGAAGGGGTGATTCCTCCCTCACCCAACTTTGCCGTTACCGCGGCAAGGATTTTTGGAATATCGGCTACAGTGCGGACCTCCGGGAGGCCGATCTCTATGGGCGCGTCCTTTTTCGGAGGCACAAGGCGTTCCAGGCAAATTCGAAGGCAAGTCAGGTCGGCCTCAAGAGCTAACTCGACCACTTTTCTAACCAGGGCTTCAGCCTGCCCGTCAAGGAGATTCTGAGCAATGACCGTGGTCCTGTTTCGGGTCCCTTTGGGTTTGCCCTTCGGATTGCCCGATTGTCCTTTTTTGAATGGGCGGCCCCGCTGCAAATTCAGCGCAGTTTCAGCGGCGGCATGGGCGGGAGGGGCCCCCCGGAGCTTCGTGTCGGCTGTCATTGTTTAAACCTCCAATTAAAAGATCAATTAAAAAATAATTCAGGAATTTAGGAATTTAGTCCCCCAATCCCTCAATTCGTTTTTACCGGACAAAAGTATAGCATTAAAATATTTCAGCCTGCAAAACGGCAACCAGAAGCGGNNGAAGCGGCAATAGAAACGGCAACCAGAAGCGGCAAAGGAGCAGTGAACGGTGAGCAGGGGGCAGGAGGATCATCCACGTCCAGGCAGACCGTCCCAATTCGACGAAAAGGCGCCAAAGGAGCTTGATGAGGCATTGTCGAAGTCGCCTCAAGATTACGGTTTATCCAGGAATCGGTGGGACGGCGTTGTTGTCGCCGAGCATTTGAAAGGATGTCCCGATACATGTCGCCTCGGCGCAACCTGCCCCGGAAGCATCCAATCCGGGGGCCGAGGTCCAGAACTGGACGAAATTACTGAAAATATCCGGATTCCCTCGGAGTGACGGCCTGTGTGTACGGGACTTATGTAACGAATTACGAACTCAGGACACTGGCGCAACCGAAAGCGGCGCCATTCCACCCTGGGCTATCTCAGTCCAGTCGAGTTCGAGGCCAAGGCGGCCGCTGGCTCTGATTGAGGGCAGCACATCCAGAGTCAGCGTCAAGGCCGGCGCCCTTCGGGCGCTTCGCAGCCTTGACCCTGTCTCCTTCGACATGCTCTTGGGGATTCAGGGCGAGGGCGAGAGGATGGCCGCCTTTTCCCGCCTCCGGCCCAAGGATGGGATTTGAGGCGCTGCTCATGGTGGCTTAACCTGCTTAACTCCCTCCCCCAAAAAGCGGCGAAATTCAACTTATCACTTCACTGAATCCCCATAATTGGCTATTACCATTTTCACATACCCATAGCGCTCGCAAAAAGCCAACTCATTTTAGTGAATACAATCACACAATAACGACTATTTTCTGTCCCTTGTCCACTACATCACCTTTCTTAGCATGAATACTACCAACAGTTCCATCTTCTGTTGCAACTACTTCATTTTCCATTTTCATTGCTTCATATACAAACAGTACTTGATCCATTACTACCTTATCACCTTCCTTTACCCTTATGTCGCTTATTGTTCCCGGCATCGGTGCACATATTTCATTGTTCTTCATTCTAAAACCTCCACTGTGTGTTTAGTTGTAACTTGACTATTCGCTTCAAACCAGTCGTAAAAGTCATTGAAGAACCCATCTGCGTCGAAAACAATCTCACGGCCGGCAATGCAGCGCGCTACCGATAATGTAGGTGATGCGGCCGCCTGCAACCGGGTCGCTGGCCGCCGTATGATCCGTGTCGCGGGTAAGGAGTCTGACGCCATCCAGATCCGATACTCCGTCCCGCAGTATTGTCAGCAGTTCCATTCCCCGTGAGTGGATCGCTTGCTATTCCGCCGACCGCACATAGTCCACTCCCGGAAAGACCGATGACGCCGAGAAAATTCTACGCGCCTGCTCCCAGCCGATTGGGAAAGGATTGGGTGAAAATAAGACTCTCGAACCGATGCCCGCGCCGCCGAAGCGCGTATCCCGGCAGCCGCAATGGGGGCATCGGACAACCTGTTTGTTCATTTCGGCGCTGAAAATCATTGTGTCTGCCGAAAAACGGGTTGCTCGGCACCCACAATACCCTTCAGCCCAAAAGCATGGTAAAGCATCAACTGGACATGGCGAGGTCCTCCTCCGTAGTGTTCGATTGGCGTCAAACAATACCGGAAGCGCCTCGTCATGTCCATTTATATTTTCAAAAACTGTTCAGGCGCGTGTTTGCCGGAAGATCCCAAAAGGAACAAACGCACCTACGGTTTGTAGTGAAATTCCGGGCGATAGCCTTCCGGAGCCAGCGACACGGCAAAAGGATAGGTGCTGAAGTTGCTCTTCGTCAGTATTTCAAATTTGGGAACGATCGTGCGGGGCATCTTGTCCTTCGGTATTCTATTCTCGAGATAGGCCACCCCCACGTTCATGGCGATTCTATATTGATCCGCGCCGTTGCAGCTCGCCGCAGCGGCAATCAGCCCGTTGTTGATGCTTTCGACCGTATCAGGGGTTATGTCATAACCGACGATTTTGACGTCATCGGCAAGCCCGGCTTCTTTCATGGGCAAAGCGGCAGACCACGAGCAAACGCTGCAGCCAAACAGATAATTAATTTTTTTGCCAAAGGTTGTAAAGATATCCTCGGCCAATTTAAACTGCACATCCTTACCGCTGTCGCCATATTTGTTAGTGAGAATATTGAACTTAATCGGCGACGCCTTGGCGGCTGCAGTTGTTCCTTCCACTTCTCCAATTACCCATCCGGCGCCGGCAGGGCCAGGCAACAATGCCGCATTGAGTTCTTTCATGCCTCGCTTCTGCGCATCTGCGATCGCCCATTTTGCCGCTGCGTTTCCAAGTTGCCAAAAAGAGACATCCACTTTGAAAAGAAGATCGTCGCTGCTCTGATCGTTGATAACGTTGATTACCGGCACGCCTGCGGCTTTTGCTTTCGTAACTTCCTGGTTGTTGCCTTCATAACTGATCGGCGCAAGAAGGATCAGATCGAC
>PLSV01000149.1 GCA_003165235.1 Syntrophobacteraceae bacterium | reverse complement strand
CCTTCGACATGGCCTTTTTCGTAGATCTCGTCAATGAGCGTGGCCCTTTCCGAGACATCTACATAGAAATCTTCCACATTGCTTCCGAGCGCCTCCTCTTTGTTTTCGAAGCCGAGAAGCTTTAATCCAGCATCGTTAATGTCAATAAAACGGCCCTCCGGAGTAAGTGTGAATGCCATATCGCTGGTCGAGTCGAAGAAATCCCTGTATTTGGCTTCACTCTGCCTGAGAGCGTCGCTCACTTTCTTCTCATCGGTAATATCTCTGATGACATGGTCAATTCTTCGTACGGTGCCCTTATGTGAATATACTACATGGCCCTCATCCAGGACCCACTTGATTCGTTTGTCGTTGCTGATGATCCTGTACTCCATTTCGTCGAATTCGGCTTCGGGCAGATTCAGATAGAATTGATTCACTCTCTCCACATCATCGGGATGCACGAAATCCACAATATGAATCTGTCCGATGGTGAAGTCCCTGAGGGGAATCCCGTACAGAGCCTCGGCCGCAGGGTTAATGGAAATAATCGAGTGGTCCTTGACGGACAGGGAAACCACGACCTCATGCATGGAGTGGATTATGCTCTCAAGCCGGTCCTTGATCCTTTGCAGGTCGAGCCTGGTCTTCCGCCTTTCTGTGATGTCCGTCAATGCACCGAGTATTGCCGGACTGCCCCCGCATTCCACTATGTTCACCTTCATCTCGATTATCGCCTCTCCATCCATTCTGGACATGACGAATTCGATGGTATCGGGCAATCCCTCGGTAAAAAGCCGCTCCTTGCAGTATTTGATTACATTTTCGCGGTCCGCAGAAGATATAAAATCCGAAAATTCCGAATCAATTACCTGCTCTGGCGCTCTTCGTGAGATTCCGTAGAATGCATTGTTCGCAAAGACGATTTTCCCTTCCCTGATAATGACCACGCCGTCATTGATATGCTCGACGATACCCCGGTAATCGATATCTCCTTGGCATACCTTGATTTCTTCCGCATTTTCGTAAGTCTTGTATGTCATGTGCTTTCCTGCAAAGTGGCGAACGGGCATGGTCAGTTCGCTCTGTCCGGAATAATTGGTCACTTTACAAGTTATACATCCGAATCGCACTTCGCTTGGATTCGGCTCGGAAAAGCTCCTGGAACACCCAGAAGGCTTATTTAATTATCTTAATATCCCCCAATCAAAACACGCAAGTGAAATGCCAATATGGCCGGTCAGGGCGCTTTTACGACCTACCACCATCCCCCCAGTTTATAGCCTCTCTGCTCAATGCTGGCTCCAGTTCCAAGGGCAACTCTCTCAATTGATGAGGATTAAGATGAAGGGGTGAATCGGGTAAGAGTTGCAAACAGGAATGAAGCGGTTTTGGTAGGTCTTTCTAAAGCTCCTGTTACCGAGGCCAGAGCCAGAAAACTGGTCAGGACAAAGATCAACCGGCTCATTCACATCCCAAACAATACCAGCGACCGCTCTTTATTCAATCTTTCCGTCCAAACAAATGGCGCCGATGGCTTCAAACTTGCTCTGTGCCTCATTTCTAGTGGGCTGGAAGGGGTAGACGCACGTATTGTTAATTAAACTTTACACGACGAGATAATTGTCGAAGCCAGAGATGGCATAGAGGATCAGGTGAGAGAGATAGTGAAGGAGTCGATGGAGGATGCATTGGAGAAGATTATTCCAGAGGTCCCATTTGTGGCCGAGCCCAAGATTGCACATTCGTAGGGATGAGAAGATAAGAGTGAAAACCAGCAAAGAGGGATTCTGGGAGTGTGAAAATCGTGAGGGACCAAGCCGCTTTGATGAGAAAATCTATGGGGAACGGAGACTTCCACCTGCCGGGACTGAGTTAAACAGCAACTATTAGAGGAGACAAGGCGGGATGTTTGCACCAGTTCGACAAGTTTTTCCTTGCTGAGAGATCTCAATTGTTCAGCTCGGAGATGCTCATAAGCCGCTGACTTTACGGTATTTGTTATCGCTATTGGGTATAGTAATCATCGTTTTAAACCTATCAAAATACCTGTTGACCATTAATTTGGGATAGTATAATCGAGTACTTTCTTGTGAAGTTACTCACAAAAACGAGGACAAAGGCCATTGCTTTGCACACCAGCCTAGGTGAAATCACGATGCAGAGAACTTTCGCGGTACTTTGCCGACCCTGTTTCAAAAAAACATGGGACCAAAGGAAACATGACGATAGGTTTTCTCAGTTTGAGGAGGGACTTAAGTGAGATTAAAGAAGTTGGTTGGGTGGGGTGTAATGCTTTTCCTCACTGGGTTCGTCTATCTGTCGAATGGGTGGGCCGCTGATTGTACCATCTTGCATAATTTTGCGGGAGGTGATAACGGGGCAAATCCTTTGGGTTCTTTGGTTACAGACGGTACCGCATTTTATGGCATGACCCAGACTGGCGGTTCTGCTAACCACGGGGTGATCTTCAAGGTCAATATTGATGGCACAGATTACACCATCTTACACTCATTTGGGGACGGTACCGTAGCCAATGATGGAGTGGACCCTCTGGGTAGACTTATCCTGTCCGGCTCCACCCTTTATGGCATGACCTTTGGGAATATTAATTCTAATCCAATTAACTTTAATATTAGTTTTGGTACTGCTTTCAAGATCAATACAGACGGCACAGATTACACCATTTTACACTGGTTTGGGGACGGTAGCGCGCTCGGTGGTGATGATGCCTTTCCTCATGGAAGCCTCATCCTATCCGGCTCCACTCTGTACGGCATGACCATGGGCTCCGCCCCTCCTGACGCTGGTGGAACAGTCTTCATGATCAACACCGACGGTACAAATTACACCATTCTGCACACATTTACGGGTGGCCCCGCAGAAACCGGTGATGGATGCCAGCCTGAAGGAGACCTCATCCTATCCGGCTCCACTCTATATGGGATGACCAGCGGCGGAGGTGCTGTGGGCTTGGGAACCATCTTCAAGATTAATACCGATGGAACGCAGTATGGCATTTTACATTCATTTGGGGGTGTACAAGTCGGGGATGGAGCGTTCCCCTGGGGTAGCCTCACCCTGTCCGGCTCCACTCTATACGGCATGACCCGAAACGGCGGTGCTGCCCTCGTTGGAGTCGTTTTCAGCATGAATACCGATGGCACGGATTACACCATTTTACACAATTTTAATGACGGTACCGTAGCCAACGATGGAAATCAACCTTATGGCAGCCTCATCCTGTCCGGCTCCACTCTTTATGGCATGACCAGTTTAGGCGGGTTTTTCGGCGGATTTGACTATACGGGCTATGGAGTGGTCTTCGCTATTAATACTGATGGCGTCAACTACAGCCTTTTGCACATATTTGGGGACGGCACCGTAGCCGATGATGGAGAGAGCCCCCATGGCAGTCTCATCGTGTCCGGCCCCACTCTATATGGCATGACCAATGCCGGAGGCAGCAATGGAATGGGGACTATTTTTTCCATTAACCCCCAACCAGTAAACGGCGTGTGCGGAACCAGCAACGGCGGTACATTCACCTCCGCCCCGACCAGCAATCTCTGCAGCACCGGCAGTCCCACTACGGTCAGCGGGTCTGGCCCCTGGTCCTGGACTTGCCAGGGAGTGAACGGCGGGGCGAACGCAAGCTGTTCGGCTAATATACAATCACAAGGGGTGAACGGCGCCTGTGGCTCGGCAAACGGAGAAGATTTGCTCAAGGCCCCATCATCAAACCTTTGCAGCGCAGGCAAGGCTTCCAAGGTTACGGGGACAGGCCCTTGGGACTGGAACTGCTCCGGTTCAAACGGCGGCACCACAGCGAGCTGTTCGGCCTATCTTGAGATAAACGGCGCCTGCGGTTCCGCAAATGGAAAGAGTTATCTCTCGCCCCCGATTTCTCACCTTTGCAATTCCGGTACGCCCTCCGCAGCTTCTAATAATGGGCAGTGGGACTGGACCTGCATGGGGTCAAACGGCGGTACAACAGCGAATTGTTCGGCCAAACTTGAGATAAACGGAGCTTGCGGTTCGGCAAACAAAGAGAATTTCTTCACGGAACCGACATCAAACCTTTGCAGTGCCGGCAATGCCTCCGCGGTTACAGGGAAAGGGCCATGGACCTGGGTCTGCGTTGGATTAAACGGCGGCTCTAAAGCGAATTGCTCGGCAAACCTAGAGGTAAATGGTGCCTGTGGTTCAGCAAACGGAGAAGATTTGCTAAAGGCTCCGACATCAAACCTTTGCAGTGATGGCAAGGCTTCCAAGGTTACAGGGAAAGGGCCGTGGGACTGGACCTGCGCGGGTTCAAACGGCGGCACGACAGCGAGCTGTTCGGCTAATCTTAAGTAGTTTCAAAAAGGGGCAATACTTATTTAAGTGAGCATTCTGGACAAACATAATAACGTTTAAAAACGAAAGTGCCACCACTTGGGCCAGTTGTCCTCAATGAATTTGGGACTGACTGGCCCAAACATTACGAAAAAACTTGCAAATCGGCAATCATCGACACCTCTCATTTCCGAAATACCTGAAACTCATGCCCACACTCCACGCACCTCTTCTCATAAANNACTTCGGTTTTATTCGTGGATCTTGCATAATCATGGCTCTACCTCCCTTTGTTGAATGATGTTGGTGTCCATGGCGGTCTAAGTTGGGATCAGCCCGAGGTACATGGTGGATCAAATAGTTATTTTTCATATTCATATATTTAGGAAGGAAGCATCATTTCAGCGACTGCACGGTCTCTGGTTCAGTGAGTCTGCAAGAAGAGATTG
>PLSV01000338.1 GCA_003165235.1 Syntrophobacteraceae bacterium | reverse complement strand
TGCTCCGTGGAAATCCAGGCTAGCACGGTATGTCCCTTTTCCAAGTCCAGCAAATCAGTCATGACAGCCACGATATAGGGCTGCGAGACTGTCTGCCCATAACCGATCGGCAATGGCCTGTTGTCGTATGCAAAGGATCTGAGGTATTCGCTGACAAATTCATGGCGCGGGACTTTCCGAATGGCGTCGAGTACGCGGGGGTTTACGGCATCACGGCCGACCGGAGAGGCTAAGTTCAGGGCGGTGGCCTCTATCTCCTTTATAAGTGCTTCGCGAGGCTGGGCGTATGGGTCATCATCGACGGCGGCGCTTAAACCCGGCAGTATGCAATGCATGCCAAAAGCGAGCACAGCCGCCAGGAAAAGAAGTTTTGAGCGTAAGTGACCAGGATTTCTCATTGGTATTCCATCCATCGATTCTTTTAAAACATGTCCGCGCCGTGATCTCTGGCCGAAAACGCTCCATTTCCCACAAACCGGTAAGCGCCGCGGATTGCCCGGATAACAGGAGTATCCTGGCCGCGCAGTGCTAAAATCTCTGTCAGGCGTAATTTAACATATTCGATCCAGCTTGCAACGCTACGCAATAAAGCGCAGGAGTCGGCAGTTTCCATTGTTTTTTCCTCACTGCCATAGAACTTTAAATGTTACGCTGCTCAGGCGATTGCTCCACTCAATCGGATTTGGCGCAATTAAGGCTGCTGAACGTATCGTCCCAAAGCTGGAGGAGTCCAACATGATTACCGATGAGATCAAGCAAGTAGTAAAGAGTCGTTATGGCAAGTTTGCCGAGACAGGCAGCCACAAAGAGTCCTGCTGACCAAGCAAAAGAGAGCCCGGTTCGGGCTATGCAGTGGATCAGGGACTCTACGGTCAGGAGGAGCTTTCCTTAGTGCCGGAGATTGCTCTCAAGTTCTCGCGAGGTTGTGGCAACCCTACTGGTTTTGCGGACCTTCAGCCTGGCGATGCAGTTGTAGATTTCGGTTGCGGGGGCGGGATAGACGTCATCCTGGCAGCTCACAAAGTCGGATCGCAGGGAAGAGTAATCGGAATAGATTGCGCGCCTCAGATGATCGAGCGGGCCAAGCAGGCTGTGGCTGAGGCAGGCTTGCAAGACAGGAACATCGAGTTCCGCACCGCATACCTGGACAAAACACAGCTTCCAGACGACTCCGCGGATGTGGTGATTTCAAACTGCGTGATCAACCTGTGCCCCGACAAGGACGCAGTATATAAAGAGGTCTTTCGTATCCTTCGAGCCGGTGGGCGAATTGCTATCTCAGACACTGTCTTCACCGAGAGTATCGCTTCTGAGCTACAAGAACGCTTCCAATCAACCTGGGCGGGATGTTTGGGAGGCGCTGTTCCTGAAGACGACTACTGGCGGACGGTGAAAGAAGCAGGCTTTGACGGGATTCAAATTGTGAGCCGTCATCTGCTTACGCCAGAGGAATTGGAAGCAATGGCTTGCTGCCCTGGCGAAGAATTTACTCCACCGCCGAGCAAGGAAGATCGTGTTGCGGTGGAAGGGAAAGTGGCTAGCGTCAAGTTCAAAGCGCTAAAGTTGCCGGTGAAGTGAAGCATGGATTGGAACCACACCAAATTGTCGATGAAAAGAACTCTCTTCCTTAGTTGCCTCCAACCATGCTTGGGTCACATACACCAAGGACAGCGCTTGAGAAGCTCTCAATTCCAGGCAAAAATGTCGCCAACGATAGTCATTACGGTGAGAATCATAATGGCCATATCGATAAAACCGACCAAGCCGCCAATGTAGAAAATCTTGGTCAATGCGCCGAGTTGTCTCCATTCAGCCATCATAGATACACCGCATTTCCGAAACACGTGAAATTCATGCCCACACTCCACGCACCTCTTCTCATAAATCTTAACCGTCGGGACTCCAAGAATCCTCCCCATTCATGCGACAATGTTGGAAAAGGACAGCTTGGATTCCACATTCTCACTTCCACATTCTGGACACTTCGCTCTTATTCCAGGTAGGAAGCATCATTTCAGTGGCGGGTTGATGTTTCGTCCTGTGAGTCTTCGAGAAGAGGATCAGGCGTGAATTTATGTTGCCGCTGACCAATGTGAGATCATTGGCGGAAGACGGTTGAATGCAGGGCTCACCGCAACATGGCAAGCTTCGTGCTGTTCGTGGTGAAACCCAACTTCAAACGAGGGGAGAATTGATTACACGGAATCAATCCTCCCCTTGTGAAACAGCTCTACTTGTCGAGACGGGCTTCGAGTTTTGAAAGGCGCGTCGATGATTCTTTGTTTTGTTCCACGAGAGCAGATAATTCTCTTACTTGCTCCTTGATGGCCGATAACTCTTCGTTTTGATCCTTAAATGCCGACAACTTTTTGTCTTGTTCCTTCACTTGATTTTTCAGTGCCGATAACTCTTTTTGCTGCTTTTGCACCTCGTTGAGGAGCATGGCGTTGATGAGGTGGTAGTGAACCGTCTGGGGTTGGCCGGTCTTTGGATCGTACTCCACCAAGTCGGGATAGACCTCGGCCACCTCTTCGGCGATGAGACCGTACTGCAATGTGCGCGGCCCTTTAGCGTATTCTTGTTTGTAGTAGAAGCTGACAGGTCTGAGTTTCATAAGGCCGCTGCTCGCATCGCCCATGTCTTCTATGTCCTGTTTGTGCCGGCGAGATGAGGTGAGGATGCCAAGCTGCCCAGTGGCGAAGTCCACATAAACGGGATCTCCCCTGACATTGGCGCTGTTGATCCCTGCAATGAAGGTTTGGGTCTGGCCGACGCCGATCCTGATCGTTTCGGATTCGGTTAACGATGCCGGTTGGACATTGTAACCGATATAAATGTTGTTGCTGCCGGTAAAGTCAAATTCAGTGCAGCCGGCCAGGTCGCCCAAGGCAGTGTTCTGGTTGCCGGTGGTGTTGAGGCAGAGCGCATAATTCCCATCGGCGGTGTTAATGGCGCCGGCGGTGTTGTTAAAGAGCGCCTGATTTCCGCTGGCGGTGTTATTGGCGCCGGTGGTGTTGTTCAGGAGCGCATAATATCCGCTGGCGGTGTTACCGCTGCCGGTGCTATTGCGGACGAGCGCCTGATATCCAGTGGCGGTGTTGCCGTTGCCGGTGGTGTTGTTAAAGAGCGCAGAATCCCCGGTGGCGGTGTTCTGGGAGCCGGTGGTGTTGTTTATGAGCGCATAAATTCCGCTGGCGGTGTTATTGGCGCCGGTGGTGTTGAGATAGAGCGCCGAAAATCCGGCGGCGGTGTTACCGGCACCTGTGGTGTTGGAGTATAGTGCATAAGCTCCGCTGGCGGTGTTCTGGCCGCCGTTGGTGTTCTTGTAGAGCGCCTGATATCCATCGGCGGTGTTCTGGGAGCCGGTGGTGTCAGAGTGGAGTGCGTTAGTTCCGGTGGCAGTGTTACCGGCGCGGCCGCAAATCCCAGATTGCCGAACCCGATTAGACCAATAACAAGAAATAGACACAGGGATGCTTTGAGAGTTACCGATTTCATTTCCCCCTCCTTGATCGTTTGGTCAGGATGAACCTCAATAACGCATCAACTTGACCACCAACGGACGCTGGACTGCATTTCCGGGTCGGATTCCATCCGCAAAAGCTCTTGGAGAGCCGAATGTCCATAAATCATACGGTATTCCAATCAAAACACAAGTGGGAATGCCTATCAGACCATTTTGGCCAATTTCAAGACACACCACCATTCCGCCACATCCTATTTACATTGGATTTGAACGGGATCTCCTCTATTTCCGAAACACGTGAAATTCATGCCCACACTCCACGCACCTCTTCTCATAAATCTTAACCGTCTGGACTACAAGAACCCTCCCCATTTATGCGACAATGTTGGAAAAGGACAGCTTGGATTCCACATTCTCGCTTCCACATTGTGGACACTTCGCTTTTATCCGTGGGTTTTGATGCAGCGGATCACGTATAGGCCAATGTGCCGAAGCCTTAGACGGGGTAATACCATGAGTGTGGCTCGAGGACAGACGCCTTCGCCTGAAGTCCGGGTGATAACCAGCGTAGTGTTAACTAAAAAAACTAACGTGGGAATCCATGCTAGCTAGGATTCATTATTGGCGCATCACTATAACACAATCCTTGAGGAGGAAATCATGAAACGATAAAAAAATAGCACTTGTACTATGTTCAAGACGGCCCTATCTTTTTCACATGCCAAAGAGGGGAGTTGTTTGTCAGTTAGGATGGTCACCTGGTGGAAATAATAATATGTAAAGGAGTCTGAAATTTTATGGAAGTTCAACATCAACCGAAGCAAGATGAAAAAGCTGGGTTAATGGCGCGGTGCGGGATGACACTGGCTGATTGGAGTGAGCGGTGGTTTCCTGATGCGTATGTTTTTGCTCTCATAGCGGTGGCAATAACCTGCCTGGGAGCCATAGCGCTGGGTCGTGATCCTATCGCAGTCGCAAATAATTTCGGTAAATCCTTCTGGGCACTAATACCTTTTACTATGCAGATGGCGTTTATTGTTATCGGTGGTTATATTGTGGCCGTTGCGCCACCTGTAAAAAAACTGATTGTTGCTATAGCTTCTGTTCCGAAAACGCCAAGACTTACTGTGGCATATGTTGCTTTCTGGTCAATAGCGACGTGCTTACTTAGCTGGGGGTTCGGCATAATCTTTGCCGGAACGTTAATGCGGGAAGTCATGAAGCGTGTTCCCGGCGTAGACTACCGTGCCATAGCCGCTGCCGCTTATGTGGGAATGGGCAGTGTCTGGGCTCTTGGTTTGTCGTCTTCGGCCGCGCTGCTGATGGCGACTAAAACTTCAATACCTGGCTCTCTTTACAAGATAAGTGGAACTATACCGCTTAGTCTAACTCTTTTTACCTGGCAAAACCTAACCATGATTGTCGTCGTTTCGACAGTCGCAATTTGGATTAGTTATGCATCCTGTCCGACCGCCGAGAATGCCAAAACGGCTGAGAAGGCTGGACTCCAATTCGTAGAGGAAAAAGTAGAAGTGAGTAAAGCCCAAGTGCCTGGTGAATATCTGGAGCATAGCCCGATCCTCACGATCATTATTGTGCTCTTGGGCGTGGGATATCTTGTAACTACGTTTGCTACCCAAGGAGGAATGGCGGCGCTCAACCTGAACATTTATAACTTCATTTTCATCTTTGCCGGTATGCTGCTACACTGGACTCCTAAAAATTTCCTCAAAGCCGCGTCGAAGTCTGTACCTATGACTGGCGGCGTTCTTATCCAATTTCCGCTCTATGCTGGTATCTTCGGGGTTCTGATGGGATCAGGCCTGAATGATGTACTCGCCAGGTTCTTCGTATCTGTTTCCACGCAAGGGGCTTTGCCGGCTGTCGTCGGCATTTACTCGGCCATTATGGGTCTATTCCTGCCTTCCGGCGGTGGCAAATGGGTTGTGGAAGCTACTTATATCTTGGAAGCAGCAACGCAGCTTAAAGTCAATCTGGCCTGGATGGTCCAGGCATACAACGCTGCTGAAGCACTGCCTAATTTCATTAATCCGTTCTGGATGCTGCCGCTTCTGGGCCTCACCGGATTTAAAGCTAGAGATGTAGCCGGATTTTCTATCTTGCAATTGATATTCCTCACACCGGTTGCATTGATACTGCTCTGGTTGTTAGGGAAGACTATGCCGTATGTAGCGCCAATGATCCAGTAGCAAGCCGCCTAGTGCTTGCTTGCGTAAATAGCCGTAATATATAGTATCTTGCTCTTCATGAGAGCTACGATAATTGAATTAAACGATTCCGAACGAGAAACGCTCCGGTCGTGGACCAGAAATGGAAAGACAGAGCAACGAATGCCCCTGCGGGCCGAAATCATTCTTTTAGCCGGCGAAGGCAAAGCAACTCAGGAGATTGCTGAAAGCCTCAGTATCCGTAAGGCAACCGTGAGCAAATGGCGCATACGGTTTGCAGCCAAAAGAATTGATGGGCTTCGAGATGAACCTAGACCCGGAAAACCTGCCAGTTAAGGCAAAGAAACTGAAAAACGGGTTCTGGCGCTCCTCGATCAAGAGCCTCCACGCGGATACGCTACGTGGAATGGCCTACTTGTCGCCCAAGACTCTCGCAAATTTGGGAAGAAATTCTCTCTTGTGGCGCCGGTGGGTAATGCGCCAAACGTATCCTTGCCATGCCCCGCCTTTGCGAACCCGACAGACTGGCTATCTGCCGGGAATGGTTCCAGCGGATTGTTCTCTGGTCCCGCCGCCAAAGAGTGATGACTCGATCGCGGCAATCAAAGAAACGTGTCCTTTGGCCATAGCGGATACACACGAGCCAGCCGTTTTTATAGCGACCACCCGCATGGCTTGGCTGCGCATTAAGCTTTTGCAGCGTGGGGAGGCCTGAATCCAACCGGCAACCCTTAAAATATCCACTGCTCGGGGGACTCTTGAGACCGCCCCATATCATTTTGCCCTGCGTTTTCGGAAGGAGTGAAAATGCGGAATATGACCCAAATATTGAAAGAGCCGGGATAACCCTAATCAGAACGCCATATAGGAGCACCGAACTTCGGCGGCCCCTGACTCATTGACCACCGTCAGAACCGTTGCTTGTGACGCTGTCGAAATAGAATGGTTCGCTGGGCGCCCCGTTCCAATTGTAGACCACGACAGGGCTACCCAAAGGACACGACGAGTAATCCGATTGCACGGTGATCATCTCGTTGGTCCAAGCAACGGTGTTCAAATTCACGGAAGGAAAGCCTTTAAATTTCACTTGCGCCAGTCTCCGATACGAGCCAAAGTTCAGCCCATGGATGATAAACATATTCCCGTTGCCGCTATCGGTAAAGTTGCATCCCGTGATGATGGGAGTATCGGACCCGCCCGGAACCATGATCCAAACGTCAGGCATAAACTGCTTCACATAGTTGTAACTGAGCCAGAGAAACCCGTGCATCTCGCCGTTCCAATTCGGCCCCCACTCGTTCACCATGAGGAAGCCTCCCTTATGGTCCGGTCCTTTCCCTTTAGGGTTGATGTTGTCATTGTAGCCAACGATAGCAACCCCATGCCCGCCGGTGTCCCCTTGAAGGACATTGGGGGGATCATAGAAAAATGCCGGTGGAGTGCAGTGGTTGTCCGGGAAAGTGAGGTCAGACGCTCCGACGGACACGGATAGGACGAATCCGTCGGCAAGCCAGGCCTTGGCATTCTCGATGGGATTGTTGAACGGAAATACGTCATAGTCAGCGGTGTGTCGGCCGTGATTCCAAAGGAAGGCGTAGCCACCGATCCGGTAAGGTTTTGCTGCTTCGAACTGGTCTGCGGTAGGCTGATGACTAAGATTACGGACGTTGTATTGCATCTCGGCCATGTCAACACAGCCATATTGCAAAAGCACTTTGTACACCTCGTCCGCAAAGCCGATCCCACCCATCTGAAATGCGAAGTCAACGCTAAACTGATATTGCGGGTTTGTCAGGTCCCACGTAGGATGTAAAAAGCGCTTCACCATCTGGGACATCTGGTAATAGGCAGTGGCAAAGGTGACGCAGGACTGCGAGTATCCATCACCCTGTTGGGCGACAGGCGGCAACTCATTCCGGAGATCCACCGATTTTGGAAGCGGCTTCCCGAGCAGCCTGGATGGAGGGGCTGCTGGCGTCTGCTCAACAATCATACGAGCTTCCTCGGCAGTTATCGGTGGCATAACCCTCGTGCCCTGGGCGCCGGCCTCGGGCATCAGGCATGGCAAAAGGGAGGCCGCCGCCAGGAAGAGACATGTAACGACGATGGGACTGAAGACATTCCTTCTCAATTTTCGACCCCACCGGCGATTCTCCAGCCAAACCGAGGCAAGGTTTTGAATGCGTCCAAAAATTTGACTCGGCAAGCTGTTGACTGGCGATGGATCACAAGTTGAGAGTGTAAGCGCCATGTTATAGCCCCCTTGATTGACGGATTTGACTCAGCTTCCCTTCCTTCCTGTCAAACGGGAAAATAAGGTATTATCTTCTTTAGTACTCAGATCGGCCTGGAATTGGGAAACTTGACAAAAATGAACAAGTATCTTCATGTCTGATGGGCTAAGATTTTGACAACTCAGTTAATGGGGGCATCGTGAACATGAGGTCTTGCTGCTGTTCGTAATAAGCATTTGAAGCATCCTCTTCGAGGGGTTCGCAAAGTTAACATCGCTTGCCAACGTGCAGAACCCTGTTCAGACCGAGGTGCATAACGACAATACCAATATGTTAATCAGGTAACCGGCCCCCCTCCATAAAGCCACATAGGAGAGCTGTACGCCGATTGCAAAATGTTCAGCGGAATCAGCTTTCCGGGCTGGCTTAGAGTGTCCATTTCGATGCATTGACGAATCTCTAAGCCATGACAACGCCCCTTCCAGCACTTCTTATCGCTGAATATCAAGCACTTCGCGTGGCCCGACCCGATGCCTCGGTTGGGGCCGAAGTAGGGTTGCTTTCTTTCCCTTGGTTCTATGTCGCGGACGACGCTTTTGCAGACCTCGTCTCTTTCTGCCATATTCCTGCCGCTCTGTGGGGAATTGGCGGCCCGGTTTGGAATGCACGCGGCATCGTGCGCAGTATTGTACAAATTCTCCCCAGATGAAGGGCCAGAGGTCAACTTCAGCAGTGGACGCCAAGGGCTTCAAGAACAGGCGTGTCCCGGTGAGGACTCGTGCAGGGCTGATCTGACGAACGCAGATGTTGGTCAAACGACCGGATGCGAGCACGGCGGCGCTGATCAGCCAGAGGGAAATCATGTGGATCGGAAGTTCCTAGTGACAGTATCCGGGCGTGCGGCAATGCAAGGAGGCGACACGGAAGCTGACGCGCGAGAGTCAGACCGGCAAGCCGTCGGAGGGACAAAGTTCTGCCGCTGTGTGGGACTCGAGCGCCGGTCGCCGATGATGTGGCTTAACTCCTTGAAAGGCTCCTGAGGTGCAAGGAAACCCCCGCGTCGCTTTCTTGCGCCGTATCATGCCGACGCATAAACCCCCGTTGCCGCCTCGATGGCGCCCGGCCGGCTTTTGAAGCCCTCGGCTTTCAGCACGGCTTCCAGCGCGGCCAGGAATAGGAACACGTTCCTGCGGCGGCAGGAATGGCCCATAAGCCCGACGCGCCAGACCTTGCCGGCAAACGGGCCCAGACCTCCGCCGATCTCGATGGCAAAGTCGCTCAGCAGCACCTTGCGAACCTTAAGATCGTCTACACCGTCCGGGATCCGGATGGCGTTCAGCATCGGGAGCCGCTCCTTCTCAGGCACAAGCATCAAAAGCCCCATCGCTTCGACCCCAGCCACCAGGGCGCGGTGGTTCAGCCGATGCCGCGCAAAGCGCGCCTCGAGCCCTTCCTCGGCGATGATTCGCAGCGCCTCGCGCATAGCGTAGACCATGTTGACCGGCGCGGTGTGGTGATACTTGCGCTGGTTGCCCCAGTAGTCGCGTATCATGCTGAAATCGAGATACCAACTGACCACGGGATACTTGCGCTGCTCGAGGGCCTTGACAGCGTCGGCGCTGAAGGTGACCGGAGAAAGCCCCGGCGGGCAGGAAATGCACTTCTGGGCGCCACTGTAAGCCGCATCGATGTTCATCCGGTCGACAGGCACATCCATCCCGGCAAGGGAGGTGACACAATCCACCAGGAATAGCGCCCCGGCATCGTGAGCGATCTTCGAGATGTCTTCCAGCGGCGTGCAAGCGCCGGTCGACGTCTCGGCGTGCACCACGGCTACAACCTTGGGCTTGCATCCCTTCACAGCCTTGGCTACCGCCTCCGAGTCGACGGCCCGGCCCCATTCGCCATCGACCTTGACCAATTTGCCACCGATGCGCTTGACGACGTCGCACATGCGGGCGCCGAAAACGCCGTTCACGGCGACTACAACCTCGTCGCCGGGCTCCACCAGGTTGACGAAGCAGGCTTCCATGCCGCCGCTGCCGGTGGCCGAAACCGGAATGGTAAGCTCGTTTTGCGTCTGAAAGAGATGGCGCAGCAGTCGCTGATTCTCGTTCATGATTTCCAGAAAATAGGGGTCCAGGTGTCCGATGCAGGGTGCGGCCATCGCCTGCAGCACCTTTGCGGGGACGTCGCTTGGCCCCGGTCCCATGAGAAGCCGGTGGCCGGGATTAATGTCGCTGAAATCCTTTGGATCGATCTTTGATGCGTCGGCACTCATGATTAGACCGCCCTCCCCCTTTGAATCGCTGTCGTGAGCTTGAGATTTCAATCGGCTATGGGCCTGGAGTTTTTTCAGACAGCAAAAAACACCGGCCCCGCAGGCGAATACACCGTCAACAAACTACCTCTCGGCAATTACAAGTTGAGCCTCGAGCATCCCGGATGCTGATAGCCCATAAGCAATCGCTTTTCGATGGTTTCAGAGTATCACATCGTGACTGGGATCATCAATGGATTATGTTTACACAGCTTGCCAAATCCTTGAATCCTAAGCGGGCGGGAGAGCACAACAGAAATGATCTCAACGTGTTGAACCTTTGGAAGTCCAAATTTCAAGGGCCAGGAGAGTATTCCCAAAGGACCTCTTGGAGGAGATCATGCACCTCTTCAATGTTCTCCATGACTTCTTGGGGTGCTCCGCCCTGCAAACAAAGATTTCGAATAATCAATAAAAGCGGCGGCATTCGATCGAGATTCCTCACGGATTCCCAACTCATTGCCTCGTCAATGTGAAAAAGCACGCGGTCACATCCGTCAAATCCTTGCGTATCCGCAACAGAATCGCGTAGCAGAAACCATGCTCCTTGAAGGTCTGATAAAATAGTCTTTTCGTATCCGCTGTTTTCAGTAGGAAACGCCATTTTTTGCTCCATCCCCAACAGATGTCCCTGCTATGCTCCCAAGAGAGGCAGGGCTGGATTCTACATGGAATCTCCCGGAAACTCTATGACGCCATTCAATTATCATGCGCCGGGATAAAGCAGGCAAGTTATATACCGAGAAGGCCGGGCACGGTGGTTCAGGTCGCTCTTCCCGCACCTCTCGCCTCATTTCCCTCCCCTCGTGTTTGAACTTATACGAAATTGTGTTCAAGTTGGCGCCAAAAAAAGCTGAAAAGCTCGGGGGCTGGGGGGACATTTGCCCTCCGAACCCTCACT
>PLSV01000245.1:4093-9895 GCA_003165235.1 Syntrophobacteraceae bacterium | reverse complement strand
TCCGTGGAAATCCAGGCTAGTGGATGAAAGAAACTCGGTTGTGCTGTTGGTCCAGAAGCTGCCGTTTTTTGTAAAGAAAGGCAAGGAGGGATCAGTTCTTCCACTAATGACATTTCCGCACATACACTCAAGCACAGGATTGCCGTGCAAATCTCGAATGATTTCACCATCCTTATCACGAGCACAGAGGTGTCTCTCGGCTTCCACAAAATACGAAGGAAACCCATTTATTTGATAATATGGAAAGTCTTCAGCCTCTCTCAATCGGATTCCGACCGCTTCCATCCCTAAACGCTTCTTTATCAGGATAAGGATGTCGCGGATGATCTCAGTTGTATTGCCGTCACGATTGAGGTTTGCCATTACCTTGACAGCCAGTTTCTGGTGTTTCTCCGCCCGTTTGCACTCCGTGATGTCCTTCTTCGATTTAGCAATCTGTTCACGCAATTCATGTAATTCGGTTATGAGTTGCTGTTTGGTCTTGTCTTCATCTCGCATATCCGACTCCTAGGAAAATTGATGCGCAGGTTCTCATGCATATGGAGCAAAGCGCACACTCAACGAAGTTTGTGAAGAAAAGCCGGTATACCAGTTGACTTTGGGGCAGGAAAGGATCAATCCTCTCCCGCCCAAAGTTTTATAGAAATCAGGATTGCAATGAAACCGGCAGTCGGATCGTGCGCGGATATTCCCCGCCGTTACATCTTTGAGACAGTATTGCTGCCCGAATTTGCCACCCAGATGTTGCTCCGTCGAAAGGCAACACCCGTTAGATTAATGCCGCAAGGCAATGTTCCCTGCAATGACCCGTTGCTTGCATTGAGCATCGTAACGGTGTTGTCGGCAAAATTTGCCACCCAGATGTTTACGCCGTCGAACGTAACCCCGTTTTGAGCCGAACGACGACTGGGGACGAATCACAAAATGAAGCGTCAACCACATTAATCCCTGATGTTGTCAGCATTCACAGTATCAGTGTTAAATGTCAACGGGGATTTTAGAGGGTAGAAATTGGGTAATAATCTATTGAAATACCCATTTGGAGGTATAAATTTTAGCGTGTTGACAGCAATCTGATAACTAATACTAAATACTGAAACTTATGTGCTCAGGAGAGTATAACAATCGGATCTCGCCTGGATAACCCTCCACATTTTTTCATCACATTGAAATTCTGATCTCACCCCAGTAACCTATTCACCATCCCACACGAGACAGACTCCGCTTTAAAGACCACCTCNNAAAAAGGAGGTGATCCGTTGGACATCCAGCACTTCTTCTCCACAATGGGAGACAAAATTTCCCAATTCTTCCTCCCCAATCAGGTTTTAGAAAACATTCTCGTCATGAAAGTGGCAATCATTCTGGTCGCCCTCTCACTGCTCATCTCTTCCTTGGCGATACTCATTCTGGCCTTGTCACATCATCGATTCGAAAAATCCCTGATACCAGTCAAATCTAATTCCAGCGCCACTCTGCCCAAGTAATTTCAAATCGAAAGGAGGTGGAAGTTATAAGGTTCTGGGTATTTCCACTCATCCCCATTGCGATCATAGCAGCACTGGCTCTCCTCTACGACAGGTCAATGGAGTACTCCCTCATTCAGAAAGAGGCCACCTTGGCAGTCATTATCGTGAGTCTGCTGACATTTCTGGTTCTGGTGCTGCTGATCTACCTGCAACGAAAACACAGAAGCCGGAAAGGAGGACCATACAAGTCCGATGAATAAATGTGAGTTCAGTACGCCCAGTATAGTTTTGATGGGAATAGGAGTCATTGTTTTACTGTGGCTGATCGGGAAACTTCTTGGGGCATCCTTCTTCTTCATTGCAGCCGTGGTGATTGTGTTTCTGATCCTGCTCATCTCTTACCTTGTAATCCGGCTCCATGATGAACCCCTGCTCGAAAAAATCAAAAAATGTCTCAGGATTGCTGATTCCGACAAAGAGGAGGAGAACTGAATGAATAACTGCATTTTGACGGGAAACCTTGGGGGTGATCCGGACATCCGATATTCCCAGAATGGAGACCCCATCGCTACATTCAATCTCGCCTTCCGGCTCTCAAAAGACAAAACGGGCTGGGTAAAGGTGGTCTGTTTCAACAAAACCGCAGAAGTTGCTGAAACCTATCTGCATAAAGGAGCCAAAATCCTGCTCTCGGCCACACTCGACCACAACAAGTGGGAAACCGAAGATGGCCAGCAAAAAAGCACGATCCAACTCATCGCAAACAGGATCGAGTTCATAAAAACCGATGGCAGGGGATTCGAAAGCGGCGGCAACCATGACAGTGACGAGACCCCATTTTAACTCAAAGGAGAAATGACCAATGGCAGTTCAGGAAAGAAAGAATCCGGAAACCAATCAGAGGCTAAAGCTCGAAGAGCGGTTCATAATCAACGGGAATCTTAATTGTCGTTGCCCGATAAATAATTGTCGTTGAACACTATTCATCTGTGGGTTTCTCAACAATATATAAAAAGGCCTGTTTTTCGTAGGCCTATGATCGGGGAAACGCGTAAGCGCATTTGGGGCAAAGCGCCAGTTCGTTACCTAAGAGGCGTATTGCCGGAAGGTAGTTCCTTTATTATTCAACTCTGCCGGCTAATGTTTGGATAGGTTACATCCACATTTTAGAACCCTTACAACTTACAATAGTGCAGATGAGTGTGAAAACCGGCTGGATGCCGGCTTTCCCCGGATCGGGGTTGGAGCCAGGCTTGGCATGACGATGTCTTGCCATCCAGAGTTTAGGTTCCAATACCCTGTCCACTATGATTCGAAGCTAACCAACACGATGTCGGCGGCTTGCTCCCGAATTGGAATGAGCGCCTGATAGGCTGCGGAATTGTACCATCCCGCGGCGGACTTTGCGTCAGGGAATCGAATAACGACACAATCAAGGTACGAATGTTCGCCGCTCAACACGCCGACGCGGTGGCCCCGAAAGAGCACTTCACCCCCCCATTGAACGAGAGTTTCAGGGACTTTGCTGCGATATTCACCCCATTTGTCGTTGTCCTTGACTTTGATATGACCTATTACCCATGCAGACTTGTCCGCGCCTCCTGTCTGAGTGGCTTGGGCCTCCTTCGAGGAAACGAGCCCATTAATCTTTCCAGCAGCCAAGCCGGCGCCCATGGCTGCCCCCAACTTCATCAAGCCGCGTCTCGACATCTTCATCACGATCCAACCTCCTTTTGAGTTCACCTTGTTTTCGCAGCCCAATACTCTGCCAGTGTATACCCGATTTTAACCAAAAACAAACTTTGGATCTGCCGGCACATCTTCCGGCTTTATGTAAACACGATCGGGATAGAGGTCATTAGCGTTTAGAGTTTCAGGATCGTCAAGACCCTGAATAATGCGTCAACTGGACCCCCAACCGGAGCCGAACCGCATTTACGGGTCGGATTCCATCCGAAAAAGCTCTTGGAATGCCGAATGTCCGTAAATCATACGATATTCCACTCAAAATCCGCAAAAAAATGCCGATCGGACCGGTTTGGCAATTTGAGGACATACGGCCATCCCCGCAGTTGATGGCCCCGGTTCCCCCATCGAGTTAACACGGATCTGAGCAGAGTCTCAAAGTTACTTCGTAAAGACCTGAAACTCCTTACCGCACTCTACGCACCTCTTCTCATAAATCTTAACCGTAGGGACTCCGAATAATTTTCCCAGCCATGCGACGATGGTGGTAAACGATTGCTTTGATTTTAGATTTATCAGATCTGTGCAATTCTCTTGCGTTTTTGATTGGTATATGGAAAGCTCCTACGGGGTTGTAAGTCGCCCATTGAGGTTTTAGAGCGGCGGACGAATCCAAAATGCCCATAGAGATCCGTTGGGGACCAGGTTGAGGCATTTCAGGTTAAATTATTTGTATATGGCGGGAAGGCGCATATGACGAAAAAACATATCCTTTTGGCGCCGGCCTTCGTGTTGGCTTTTATATTCTGCTGTGTTGCAGGAATCGGTGCATTTGAGTGTGATAACAAGTTCGTTTCGGTAGGCAGTTTTAAAGATGAGGTTTTGTCGCGGTGTGGTCCTCCATCAATGAGCGACTCGTGGCAGGAAGAAAGGCGGGTTGGAGGGTATATCCGTGACAACGGGCAATTGGGCGGAGTAAGAAGCGTCCTCGTGAACATCGACAGGTGGACATACAATTTGGGGTCCGGTAAATTCATGCAAATATTGACATTCGAGAATGCGAAACTGATCAAAATCGAAACAGGCGGGATCGGATATTAAATCACAAGTTCAATGTGATGTACGCTGTTCTTTTTGCCAAGTTGAGTGAGCGGAAATGTATTAGGGAACCACCAGCGGACTGGGCAAAGGGACCCTCCTTGGTTAAAAAATCGGTTTATTGCCATTGGATGTGGACAAGGCAAGGAGATGGACATGTCCAGGATAAAGTTTTATGGTGTGAGAGGGTCAATCCCTGTTTGCAATGAGGGATTTCAGAAATTTGGCGGCAATACCAGTTGTATTTTACTGGAGGGCCCAAAACACACGGTTATTTTAGACGCCGGCACCGGTATCCGCGAGCTTGGCAAAGAAATGGCTCACGATCAGCACATGGGCATTGACCGCCCCTGCTACCTTGCATTCTCGCATTTTCATTGGGATCACATTCAAGGGTTGCCTTTTTTCCTTCCCGCATACGATTCGCGCCGGACATTCACAATCAGTGCGATTGGCCGTGAGCACCTGGGCAAGGATTTGCGCAGCATATTCGAGACCCAGATGCAGGCGGAGTATTTTCCTGTCAGTCTGGACGCCATGGGAGCAAAAATTATATTCTTTCAAAATCCGGCAAGCCACGTGAGTGTGGAAAAGGCCTTTGTAAGGGCAATCAAACACAACCACCCCGGTGGCGCCTACAGTTACCGCTTCCAGGATAGTGAAGGCAGGATAGTTGTATATTGTACCGATATCGAACACGGAGATCGTATCGACTCTAATATTGTTGAATTAGAGCATGATGCGGACGTATTGATCCACGAAGCACAATACACCCCCGAAGAATTGCCGCACTATAAAGGCTGGGGTCACAGCAGTTGGGCGCAAGCAGTGGAGGTGGCGGAAAAGGCGCAGGTTAAGCGACTAATTATCACGCATCATGATCCCGATCATGATGATGAATTCTTGTGTGATGTCGAAAAACAATGTCAGGTTCGTTTTCCGAACGTCTGCTTAGCCAGAGAGAAAATGGAATTTGTGATCTGAGCTTATAGACAAGCCGCTGTTAGGTTCTTCAGATAGGCCCGTGACCGCATGTGGCTCTGTCTCAACAGAGTCAACGCCCTGCGCTTTCGGCGGGGTTTATACGAAATTGCGTTCAAGTTGGCGCCAAAAAAAGCTGAAAAGCTCGGGGGTTGGGGGGACATTTGCCCATAAGCGCTCAAATAAGGAACCAGACGAATACATAATTGCAATTTTCCAAAGTGTTTAAGAATTAGCGTGTCAAGCCCTGAAAGGGCTGAATAATGCAGCCCAGGGTAAGCGAAAGCGCTGCGCTGGGTGCGGGATTCCATTTTTTCTCCGTACTCCGAAGGAGTTACATAAAACCCGCACTGAGAAGGGCAAATGCCGATACGGGGGCAATTTCTATGTATGCGTTTCAGGGCAAGGTATTTGGGGCGCTAAAACCCAGGGTGGCCCCTCGCGGAGCGTAGGGATCGTAGGCTAAATTATGCAGCCCCGCTGTTTAGGCATTGAAGTTACAGGAAATGTTCATGCGCTGCTTATTTGAGCGCTTATGGGACATTTGCCCCCCGAACCCTCACTATGA
>PLSV01000245.1:0-4043 GCA_003165235.1 Syntrophobacteraceae bacterium | reverse complement strand
TTCCCCGCTCTTTGCGGTTGCTTCAGCTTGAGCGCAACTTAGTATAAGCATCTCCCACATGGTTGCCCTGAATTAAATGCTTTGCCGTCTGAAGTTCCTTTTGACCTATGGGCGATAAGAGCCATGCAGATCGGGTTCCAGGGAACGCTTTAAGGGAGATCATGTCAGGCGGCGGCTAAACATCCATACGGCGATTGAGAGGGAGCAGACGGCGATCAGGGCTAGCGGCCACAAGTCCGTGGCGATCTCCCTGAAAGAGGCGGCCTCCAGGAACACCCGGTGGATAATCGATATGACATAGCGCAGCGGGTTTATCAGGGTAACATATTGTACTTTGCGCGGCATGTTGCTGATCGGTGTATTCAAGCCCGAGAGCATGGCGAAGGGCATGATGGTGAGAAAGCTGCCCAGCAGGGCCTGCTGCATGGTGGCCGCAGCCGACGAGACCATCAGACCGATTCCCACAGCCGCGATGAGAAAAAGGAGGACCCCCAGGTAGAGGGTAAACAACGACCCCTGGAACGGTATTTTAAACCAGAAAAGCGCCAGCGTCAGAACCATTGTCACCTGCGCCATGCCGATGAGAATGCTCGGGACAGATTTACCGATCATGATCTCAACGGGCCGGAACGGGGTTACCAACAGTTGGTCGAAGGTCCCCTGCTCCCGTTCGCGCGCCACGGACATGGCGGTTATGATGACCATTTGAACCAGTGTCAACATCCCGATCATGCCGGGGACCATGTACCACCGGGTCTCCAGGTTCGGATTGTACCACGCCCTCGGCACGGCTTGCACGGGCGGCGGAGGAGAGCCGTGGGTCCGTCGCCAACTTGCGTTGAAGCTGTCGGCAATGGCGCCGATATAGTTCAGCGCGGTCCCTGCCGTATTGGAATTGCGCCCATCGGCTATGACCTGTACGTCGGCCGGCTGACCTAAAAGCAAACGCCGCTCAAAATCCTGTCCTATCTGCACTACGACGAGAACACTTCTGTTGTCGATCAACGGAGCGATTTCTCTTTGGTCCCGCAGGTTGGCCACTCGCCTGAAAGTGCCGGAGCCATCCATATCGGCCAGAAACTGCCGGGAGGCTTCGCTGCGGTCCTGGTCATAAACCGCGTAGCGAACCTGGTTCAGATCGTATGTGGCCGCATAGCCGAAAATCAGGGTTTGAATAATGGGGGGGCCGAGTACGGTAAATCGGCTCCGGGGGTCCTTCAAGATGGCCAAAAGCTCTTTTCGGATCAGCGCCAGAATTCTTCGAACCGATTCCATCGTCTAATTCAGCCTCTTTTGTGTCTTGCGCAAAGTGAGAGCAAAAAGGATCAGGAACATCACCATCATCGCGGCACAGTCGGGGATGATGACGCTCCATACGTTTCCGGCCAGAAAGATGGTTTGCAGGAACGAAACGTAGTACCTTGCCGGGAGCAGATAGCTGACGAATCGAACCGCTTTGGGAACGCTTGTAAGATCGAAGATGAAGCCGGAGAGGAAAACCGCAGGCAGGAACGTCGCGATTAGCGTAATCTGGCCGGAGACGAACTGATTGCGTGTTGTGGAAGATATGAACAGGCCGAATCCCAGGGCCACCAGCAGGTAGAGCGCCGAGACTGCTGCCAAAACGAGAGTCGAGCCTTTGAGCGGGACATGGAACAGGAAACGTCCGGCCGACGCGGTCAGAAGCAGACCAACCATCCCAAGCAGGAAATAGGGCAGAGTCTTGCCGATCAGGATCTCGCCCGCTCGGACCGGTGTTACAAAAAGCGCCTCCAGGGTGCCCTGTTCCCATTCGCGCGCCATCACAAGGGCGGTGAGCAACGCTCCCGTGAGCGTCATAATGAGTACGACCAATCCCGGCACCAGAAAGTAGTGGCTGTCCACAGCCTCATTGAACCACATCCGGGATTGGAGCCGCGCCGATCCTACGGACGGGGCGGCCTCACTTACCGCTCTTTGATTAGTCCACTGTTGGAGCGCGCCCTGGGAATAGCCCTGAATGAAGCGGCCCCGGTTGGCGTCTACGCCCCGGACGATCAACTGGACGGATGCGCTGCCTGAAGCGAGTTGCCGGTCGAAGTCCTGCGACAGGCGCACTATGCCGTCCACCTTCTGGTCTCGGATCAGTTTCACGGCCTCCTGCATTGAAGTGGCTTCCGTTACCTTGAAATAGTCGGACAGCTTGAACGCTCCAGCCAGACTGGCCGACCCCGGGGTAGGGTTTTCAAGGACCACGGTCACTGGGACCTCTTTGGCGTCGAGTGACAAACCATATCCTATGAGCAGGATGAGAAACACGGGCAAGACAAGAGCGATTGCTATGCTGCTGGGATCGCGAATGATCTGGACGAATTCCTTGTGGATGAGCGAGCGCACACGGTGTGGGCTCATCCTCGAGGAATCGATTCCTGGTTCGGTGGCAAAACGGGTTTTCATTCTGTGGTCCCCGGGTCAGTGAACGGTGAAGAGTTAGCAGTGAGCAAGATCTTTATGGTTCACCCTTCACTCTTCACTCTGTATTCTTCGACAATGGCGACAAACGAATCTTCCATGGTTGGTTCCTTTGCTTCCGTGCCCCGAGCGTGCCCGCGAATATCCGCCGGCGTTCCTGTGGCCAGGACCTTGCCGTCCACCATGATCACCATATGGTCACAATACTCAGCCTCCTCCATGAAGTGGGTCGTGACGATCACAGTGACTCCCTGATCGGCTAACGTGCTGATGCGCCGCCAGAACTCACGGCGCGCTAATGGGTCGACCCCCGAGGTAGGTTCGTCAAGGAAGAGGATTTCGGGTCGGTGCATCAGCGCGCAGGCCATCGCCAAGCGCTGTTTGTAGCCTTCCGGAAGTCCGCCGCTGGTCAGGCCGGCTTGCGAGTGCAAGTCAAACTGCTCGAGCGCCCAATCTATACGTTCATTTTTTTGCGAACCCCGAAGGCCGTAAGCGCCGGCGAAGAATTTGAGGTTTTCCATTACGGTGAGTTGCCGGTAAAGGGAGAACTTCTGGGCAACATAGCCGATCCGTTGCCTTGCGGACGCGCGGGCGTAGCGCAGGTCCATTCCGGCGACGCTCAGGGTCCCTCTGCTTGCCGGGAGCAAACCGCAGAGCATGCGGAAAGTGGTGCTTTTCCCCGCGCCATTTGGGCCGAGCAGGCCGAATATTTCTCCCCTGTGGACCAGGAAAGTGACGTTGTCAACGGCAGTGAAGCTTCCGAATTTCCTTGTCAGATTATGGACCTCCACAACGAGTTCTTCCTTGCGCATGTCTTCCGGCGGCATCGAAGACCCGAATGGCTGAAAAGGCGCCTCAAGCATTGGCCCTGAGGCACGGCGCACAAGAGTCATAAACCCGTCTTCGAACCGTGGCGTTACCGGGTTGACGGTCAGTCCGGCAAAGAGCGCGCTTTCTGGTCCCTCGTCACCGGATGTAACTACCCGGACGCGCCTGCCCTCCAGTGTTGCGTCAACGATACCGCCCGCACTCGCCAGGGAGGCCTGCAACTGGCGGGGTTTCAAGGATTGAGGGGTATCGATTCTAAAAGACCTGCCGCTCGCTATGGAGCTGATCTGGGAAGGGGGCCCCGACGCCAGGACCTTACCACGCAGGAGCAGCACCGCCATATCGCAGCGCTCGGCTTCATCCAGGTAGGAGGTGCTGAGCAGTACCGTCACGCCCTGCTCCTTTACCAGTCGATAGACTATTTCCCATAGTTCCCGCCGCGACAGGGGGTCTACCCCCACCGTGGGTTCATCGAGGAGAAGCAGATCGGGGGTGCTTACCAGGGTGCAGGCCAGGCCAAGTTTCTGTTTCATCCCACCGGAGAGGCGCCCTGCAAGGCGCCCCATGAAGTGGCCGAGGCCGGTCATCTGCATTAACTGGGGATAGCGCTCGGACCTGGTTTCCGGCGTAATCCCGTGCAGGTCCGCGTACAGGTTCAGGTTTTCCTCGACTGTCAGGTCTTCGTAAAGCCCGAATCTCTGCGGCATGTAACCGACCCTGGACTGCACGGTCTGAGGATCGGCGGTGACATCGATGCCGAGCAC
>PLSV01000400.1 GCA_003165235.1 Syntrophobacteraceae bacterium | reverse complement strand
GATACGGTATCCTCTGCAAAACTCAACTCCACGCGTTCCGCTCTTTTCAGTTCGATTTTGGTCCTGTTGACCCGATACGTTCCACCCTCCACATGAACCCATGGCAATAGGTTCAACAGATAGCGCGGCGTGATGGACATCATCTGAGGCGCGGTTTTCGTGGTATTCGCCAGGTTCTTGGCGACCGAAGTGGTTATGCTTCTCTGAATGAGATTGTCTGGCATATAACCCCCAGAAATAATGTTAGAATGAAACTATTCGAATCACTGCTGAACTCAGCACTCTAAATCCCTGAACCCGAATCAAAATAGAAGAAACTGCGATGTTGATAATCGTGGTAATAACCGACTTCAACATTCCCCAGTACGCCTATTGCGTCATCAGTCAGTACGGCGCATGAGAAATATAAAGACAGAAGGTACGAGGCCACCCCGAGATTATCGAGGCCCATGAGGCGGGCCGATAAACTGGGCGAAATTTCGCCGGGAATCCCTTTCTGGTGCAGTCCGACTACGCCCTGTAGGTCTTCGCCCACTCGCAACAACAAGATGTTGGTCGTTCCAACCCACTGGTTGGATGCATATCTGCTCTTTAATTCCAGCTTGTCGCAAGGGATCAGCGGCACACCGCGCCAGACGACGACGGGAGACCCAAACAGCAGCTCCGTCACCGGAGGGACTCCTCTCCAGGTGCATTCCCTTTCAAAGGCGGCGATGGCCTTGGGATGCGCCAGAAAGAAGGCCGGTTTTTTCCAGACCAGCGCCAACAGTTCATCAAAATCGTCCGGTGTCGGTGTCCCAAACCTTGCACTGATACGCATGGCCGGCGCCACGGAATGGAGGAGTCCGAACTTCTCGTTGTTGATGAGCTCCCATTCCTGTCTCTCCTTTATTCCCTCAATCGTAAGACGCATTTGTTCCTCAAGCTGATTGTAGGGAATATTGTAGAGATCTGAAACACGGGTATGCACCCGCACGACGGTTTGCACAGCGCTCAAGGGATATTCCCTGGGCTTATCGGAGTAATCGACGAATGTTTCGGGAATGACCACGTTCTCGGCCAGGCCGGCCACCAAATCGATATTTCTTTCCCCATACTTGTTCACCGTCGAGCGCAGTTCGAGGTGTTCATCTATGGCTTTCTGAAATTCCTGTTTGAAGCTCGGGAGTTCTTCAAGTATGGAATCGAGGTCTTGTCTCGACAACCTCAAGAGTGTGCAGGGTGTTATCGTCCGGACGGTCACATCCGAGGGTTTGTCCGAAACCAGTTCGAGTTCTCCGAAATACTCCCCATCCGTCAACAGGGCTACCCGCAGGTCACTGCCATGCACTCCTTTGCTCAGCACTTCCACCTGCCCCCGGGCGATGATGAAAAATTCGCTCCGGTCCTGCCCCTCGACCACCAGATTGTTTCCCAAGGTGACCTCTTCGGTCTGAAACCGATTTGCCATCCGATTGATTACGTCATCCTGAAGCCTCGAAAAGAGCGGAACGTTCCGCAATGCCTGCGGTTGGAAGGATACGGTATCCTCTGCAAAACTCAGTTCGACGCGTTCCGCTCTTTTCAGTTCGATTTTGGTCCGTTTGACCCGGTACGTTCCACCCTCCACATGAACCCATGGCAATAGGTTCAACAGATAACGCGGCGTGATGGACATCATCTGAGGCGCGGTTTTGGTGGTATTCGCCAAATTCTTGGCGACCGAAGTGGTTATGCTCCGTTGAATTAGATTTTCTGACATAGACCCTCCTGAGTTATTCATTGTCGAATTACAGCTCGAATATCTTGAATGGTGCACTCGTAGCTCTCGGATCTGCCTCGTTCGTCCAGCGGATGCCGCCAGACGCAATCATCCGTCCCGGTCTTCAGACCAAGAGCGGTGGATAGGAACTCTGGAAACGCCGGTGACTGCCGTGACTATGACGAACACGCACGAGATTCCAGTGCGGCTCGATAATGATCTTCCTCCTTCAATTGGCCACAACACTTTGCTGCCAGGCCTCCTACCGGCCATTGGAGACGGTCAAAGCGTGAACAACTTCGTCTGAAAATTGGAGAAAAGGCATGAAACAGTTGGGCCGCTGAGCGTGAAGCACAGAAAATAGTAGATGAGGCGGGAGAGGTTCGAATGAAAAAAGCGCTCCAGAACAGCAAAGCTGCAGCTCCCGCCATTTCAAGGGATGTTTTTCTCATCGTTGCGTCTCGATTTATAATTATCTCGATTGACTTACTGTACATTGGTCCCTCATCTACCCTCTTCCTTAATGCCTGTCAAGAAGATTTTGAGCCAGGGGAGGCATTGGGGGGCATCTGGCGCAAGGGACCAAGGTCTAGCGCAGCGAGTTCACTATAATGGAATATTTCGCCAACACCGCCTTCGAGGGCGCCCGACGAGGAAACCGGGTTTTTTTTTGGAGATAAATCAGGTCGGGATATTCGATGTGGAGCCCTTCGTATTTTCCACGACCCCTCCGGCCTGTTGGATTTTTTTTAGATGTTTAACTTATCTCTTGAAACTTGAGCCGGAATGCAGGTAGGAAGTTGGATGGCGCAAGCCGCATAACGGAAGTCGGAGGAAGGGGGGGAAGGTCTGAGCATCGAGATCGGTTTTTGCCGATCCGTCTTCCGGTCTTCCTAATTGAATTCACCTGAGTAGAGGATTAGCGAAAATGGCGAAAGAACCTCAGATCGTACACTCTTTCCCCAAGAATCCCCTGGAGGAAGTCAGATCGTCGGTAACGTATTTCAAAGGAAAGCAGTATGTGGACCTACGCATCTATTACAAGGGGGATGACGGGGAGTTTCACCCATCCAAGAAAGGGCTGACAATATCAGTTGAACTTTTTCCGGAGCTTGAGACCGGCCTCCAAAAGCTCAAGGAGGCGTTGGAGGAGCAATAGGCGACGGGCTAGCCTCCTCCAATCGGGGGGGAAGAGAGCAACCCGTTCGTTTCCGGTAAGAACGGATTCCAAACCGGCGGCAACGCCCTTGATCGTGTTCAGCCTTACTTCCTTTTAGATAATTTGGAAGTGCCGGCGCAACCGGATTTCACGGAAGGACTCCATATCCGGTTTCCGGCGCCTGTTACATCAGGTCGACGATGCGTGCCTGTAAACGCGCTTTACCTGCACGTTGGAGATCAGGGCCATAAAGTCCTTGCCCTGTTCCAAATCGACCTTGATGGACCTGTTGTCTATTTCCATGTACCTCGAAAGCACTTTAATTATATCATTTTTAACCGCTTCCATCATGTCGGGCGTGATATCCACCCTATCGTGCATCAGAACAAACTGCATCCTTTTGCGGGCGATGTCCCCGCTTGGTCCGTTTCCCAAAAGGCGCCGCAAAATACTCAGCATTGGCCTGTCTCCTTTCAGTTCCAGATAAGCCGTTTGACGCGGCCGAAAAATCCGTGGGACCCGTCCCCATCGAGTGGAAGGTTTTCTTCACCGTTGAGGCGGGCGGCCATGCGTCTGAAAGCGGCCCCGGCCTTGCTGCTTTTGTCGTGAACAAGCGGGACTCCGCGATTGGTCGACACCACTACTTCGTCGCTTTCGGGGACAACCCCCAGAAGCGGAACGGAAAGCAGGGAAATGATGTCTTCGGTGGACATCATATCGCCCTTCTTGACCATTTTCGCGTTAAGCCTGTTGATAATGAGGCTGATGTGTTTGAGCATCGCGGCTTCGAGAAGCCCGATCACGCGGTCGGCGTCCCGGATGGCGGAAACTTCGGGCGTAGTTACGACTAGCGCGGTATCCGCTCCGGCGATTGCGTTTTTGAATCCCTGTTCTATGCCTGCAGGGCAGTCGATCATCACGTAGTCGAATTCAGCGGCCAGGGTGTAGCACAGTTCTTTCATCTGCTCCGGGTTTATCGAATTTTTTTCCCTGGTTTGAGCCGCCGGAATCATGAAAAGGTTTGGAATCTTTCTGTCCCGGATCATTGCCTGTTCTTTACGGCATTTACCTTCGATGATGTCGACGAGGTTGTAGACGATCCTGTTTTCCAGCCCCATCACGACATCGAGATTGCGCAAGCCAATATCAGTGTCGATCATCACAACACTGTACTTCTTCTTAGCCAGTGTTGTCCCCAGGTTGGCTACGGTAGTAGTCTTGCCGACTCCCCCCTTGCCAGAAGTAACCACGATTGTTTTGCCAGCCATAGCTCACCTATAATTTCTTCGAAAACCGGTTTCCGTGCAGCACCCAACTCCGCGACCCCAACAATTACATTCTCAAAGACAGCTAACCTGGATAACGCCGTTTTGAATCTCGGCCACCTCGAACCTGGCCGGCGCAGGCTTTGCCCCCCGTGGGGGAACCGCGACCAGGTCAGCGATCCTTATCTGATTGGGCTCGATGCTCAACGCCCAAATCCGCGCGGTCCGCTCGCCTCCGGCCCCGGCATGGGCGAGGCCCCGCAGAGCCCCGAAAACTATAACGTCGCCCTCAGCAATAATTTCCGCGCCCGGATTTACGTCTCCCAGGACTATACAGTCCGATGGAGAGACGATCCGCACGCCCGACCGGCATGTATTGCGGACAATCAGGGGAGCGCAGTTTTCGGGCGCAAGGGCGGTCCCTTTCGCAACGGAGCGGGTTTTGCGCCGCTCTGCCGCCATCGAGAATGAAAGCTCATCGCTAAGCCTCACCTCCACCACCTTAACCTCCGATTTTTGGTACAGCTTCTCATAGAGCACGGAGATCTCGTCGGTGCGCATAGGCCTGGTCCTGAGGTCCAAAACCATCTCCGATTTTTGGAAAAAATCACGGGACTTCTCCAGCCGCTCATCCATGAAGGCCACGATGGCATCCAGGGAGGCGACCGGGTCCGGAACCAGTGTGAAACCGTTGCGGTCGGCTTTTACCTGTACGGGCGTCGGCACTTTCTCACTCAGCAATGTGTGGTCAGGACAGTTGATTCAAGATGGCTTCAGGAAGTTGGTCCCCCTCCAAGTAAAAAACACTTTACCCCAAATTTATGCCGGAGGGCAATACCCAACTTTTGAGTTGAACCCAGTTTTGGACGCGGATGAAACCGTCGGCCGGCTCATTGCGGTTCCATGGCTGATCGAAAAGAAGAGGCTCGATTCCAGCTTCCTTTAAGTGCCGGCAGGTCTCGATCCTGTCATCGACAAAGTAGCGGATTTCGAGTTCCTTGAGGACGCCGAGCTTGGTTTCCGGAGCGCCGGAGGCTATTACCGTTATTCTCTCACGCGGCACATCGGGCAAAACGGTAAAAAGCCATTGCGTGATGGACTCCGACCGGACACGAGCCGTGATGAACCGAAGCGGCGCCGCCACTGCGAGTTCCATGAGCGTTTCCGGTGCGCCTGGAACAGGAGGGATCTGCATGGTGTGCCGGTCATCCAGCGTCAGGCCGATGAGGTCGTCTATAATCTTCTTTCCCAGGTCGAGGCACTCATGGAGGTTGTAGCAGAGCATGTCCTGCTGGGAAAGATGGGTGAGTCCGTACTTCTCGTGGGCGAGCCTGACGAACACGGCCATCGTGTCGGCAACCACCCCGTCAATATCGAAGGCAAGAAGGCAAGGATCTATCAGGCCGGTGTTTCGCGCTGTCATTTATATTCTTTCGTGCTGGACGCCAAAGCGGGTTGATCGAAACGGAACAGGATTTCGTATACGCCCTCATCCAGTGTCGAGTGCACGGCATAACCAACGTTGTTGAAGACGGAGAGCATAGCCCTGTTGGCGGCAAGCACGAAGGCCGAAAATCCCGTGATGCCTTTAGCCTTTGCAATTTCGCACAGATAATGAAGAAGGAAGGTCCCGATTCCCCTGCGCTGCCAGTCTGATGCGACCGCAAAATCCACCTCGGCGAAGTTGGTCTTCTGGTCCAGGATGTACCTGCCGGTTCCGACGATCTTCTCGGCGCCCATTTCCCCGGTAACCGCCACGATCGCCATAATGTGTTCGTAATCGATATTGCACACGGCCTGAATGTTTCTATGCGGGAACGCCTTCATTGCGGAGAGGAAACGGTAATAAATGTCTTCAGAGGGAAGTGAATAGAAAAACTCCTGAAGCGCCCGCTCATCAGTCGGTTTGATAGGACGGAAAAAAAGCGCCTCGTTTGGCGGAAATGCCTGGTGGGTTTCCCACTGGCCAGGGTAGAGGGGTTCGTAGATGGGAGGAATGATCTGGTCTCCGTAGACATAGTGGATGCTTTTGGCCTCAGCGAGCAACTGCTCGCGGAATCGAGGATGGGCAATGTTGATAAGGGCCAGCGCTCGCTCGCGGATGGTCTTGCCATGCAGATAGGCGATTCCAAATTCCGTAACGATATAACTCACGGTGCTGCGCGAGCTGACTACGCCGGCTCCGTTTGTCAGATGGCTTACGATTCGTGATTTGCGCCCATCGGGACTCGTGGATGGCAATACGATGATAGCCTTGCCCCCGTTGGCGCTCGATGCCCCGTGCATAAAAGCCACATAGCTCCCGATTCCGCTGTAAACCTTGTGGCCAATCGAATCTGCGCATATCTGACCGCTTAGGTCTATTTCAAGGGCTGAATTGATGGCCACCATCCGATCAAGGCGGCTTATGAGCTTGCGGTCGTTCACATATTCCGTCGGGTAGATCTCGACTTCCGGATTATTGTTCACAAAATCGTAGAGTTGCCTACTTCCCATACACAAGCTCGCCACGATCTTTCCCTGGTCTACGTTTTTTCTGAGGCCTGTTATGGCCCCGGTGCGAATGAGATGCAGGTGGGAGTCGGTAAGGATTTCCGTATGGATCCCAAGGTCCTTCTTGGCTTCGAGGTATATCAGGACCAAACTGGGGACCCTTCCGATCCCCGTCTGAATTGTGGATCCGTCCTCGATCAGAACGGAGACGTATTTGGCTATCCGTTCGGCGACGGCGCTCCGCTCCCGGAAAACGACCTCGATCAGGGGTTCATCATATTCCACAAAGTATTGAATCTGAGATAAATGAAGGAAGCTGTCCCCGAGGGTCCTCGGCATTTGGGGATTCATCTGGGCGACGACTACATTGGCCGATTCGACAGCGCTTTTGTCCGTGCCCACCGATATTCCCATCGAGCAGAACCCGTGTTCATCGGGGGGTGTTACCTGGATCATTGCGATGTCTAACCTCAAAAGAGGTTCTTCTTTGAAAAGGCCGGGTACGGAAGAAAAATAAACGGGGATGTAGTCGGCCAGACCATCGTTGACCGCGTGTCTGGACCTTGGCCCCACAAAGAAGGTCTTGAGCCGCGCGTTTTGCTCAAAACGTTTCCAGTCTTCCGGAAGGGACCCCATGGAGACATTTTGAATTATTTCGATATCGCGGTGTCTGGGCAAGAGCTCGATCAAAGAACGCACCAGATGCTGAGGTTCCCCGCAGCCGGTCCCAATATAGAGCCGGTTTCCGTCGCGCAGTATTTGTCGCAATATCTCATCTGCACTGCGTTTTTTTTCTCGAGATCTTTCCCTCCAGTGCTTCATAAACTCTTATTCTCCGCCAACGAGAGATTGCCGAAATATACTTTTTGGGGAACTCTGCCCCTGCAATGGCTGAGGCCTTTTTATAGCATACGGATTTGAAAAAAGGGATTACTTAATGCGGGACGGGCATCCGTAGGTTAAAATGATTGCTGTGTAAAATCGGGCAGATAAATTGCCGTACAATTTACCTGGGCTTGCGGTGTGCGGCCGCACAGACTTCGAATTGAAGTATTTGTTTTCAAAGTATAGGATATACCTTGCGGAGCGTTGAGATTGGTTGATTGACGCCGTGAGAGCCCGCCCCGGACCCGATCCGGGGGCGGAAAACAGCGCTTTGCGGGCGAAAACCGGCTGATGAGAAGGAATGGATGATGCGTATCGCAATGGGGCAGATCGATCCTTTGGTTGGAGACCTCGAGGGCAACACGCGCGAAATATGCGAATTCATTGAAAGAGCTAAAAAAGCTAACGCCGAACTGGTCATTTTCCCCGAACTGTCCATAATGGGATACCCGCCGCGTGACCTTCTGGATAAGCGGGGCTTTGTAGCCGACAGTCTTCGTTACTGGGAGCGCATAGCACATGCGGGCAAAGGTATTGGGGTCATCTTTGGAGTGGTTTCGGTGAATGAAGGGTGCGGGAAGCCGTTGCACAATTCCGCTGTGTTTTATGAAGACGGCAGGCTGCGTTGCATAGCCCATAAGATGCTTTTGCCCTCCTATGATGTTTTCGATGAGGAGAGATATTTCGAACCCGGCAAAGCGGCGGGCTGGGTCGATTTCCGGGGTAAGCGGATAGGCATTACGATTTGCGAAGACGCATGGAACGTTCCGGGTTATCTTCCGGGTCCTCTCTATAGCGTCGATCCGGTCTGTGAATTGGGGAAAGCCTCGGTCGATCTGATCGTAAATATTTCGGCGTCTCCCTACCACGTAGGCAAGCCGCATTTGGTCGGCCAACTGTTGAAGAGACAGGCTGCTTGCGTAGGCGCTCCGATAATTTATGTAAACCAGGTTGGCGGCAACGACGAGCTGATCTTTCATGGCCACAGCATGATCTGGGATGAAAGGGGCCGCCTTTGCGCTACAGGAGCCGATTTCGCGGAGGACCTTGTCGTCTATGACACGGGCAGCGGCGATTGTGAACTGCATGCGTCCGACTATGACCACATCTCAGAGGTGATCGGCGCTCTCACCCTGGGGTTGCGCGACTATGCCCGCAAGTGCTCTTTCAAGCGGGCGGTGATTGGGCTCAGCGGCGGAGTGGATTCCGCACTGACGGCATGCCTGGCGGCAATTGCGCTGGGCGCAGAGAACGTTTTGGGAGTCTCGATGCCCGGTCCTTTCAATGCTCCCGAAAGCCTTGCCGATGCGCGTGAATTGGCCGCCCGGCTTGGAATCGGCTTTGAGGTGGTTGCGATTGATGAACTTTTTTCGACGGTGCTGAAGTCTTTGAAACCCATTTTTAACGATTTGCCGCACGATTTTACCGAAGAAAATCTCCAGGCGCGTCTGAGGGGTATGGTGCTCATGTCCATTTCCAACAAATTCGGCAGATTGCTTTTGAGTACGGGCAACAAATCAGAAATCGCCGTTGGATATTGTACACTCTACGGGGATATGAACGGTGGGCTTGCGGTTTTGGGCGATGTTCCAAAGACTATGGTTTATGAACTTGCCCACAGACTAAACGATCAACATGGATGGATCCCGGAGCGCATACTCACGCGCGCTCCCTCTGCTGAGTTGCGGCCAAATCAGACGGACCAGGACACCCTTCCGCCTTACGAAATTTTAGACGCTATTCTTGCCGAATACGTAGAGCAGCGTCTTCCCGTAAAGCAGATAATAGCCAGAGGGTTCGATCCGGAAACCGTGAGATGGGTGGTGAAGCGAGTCACGCTCAACGAATACAAACGTTGGCAGGCGCCCCCTATATTGAGGGTTACAACGAAGGCCTTCGGGATCGGCAGGCGCAATCCGATCGCGCAGGGATATATCGAGGGTTGAAGTACATTTTTGTTGTTTTTGTGGTTAAACTTTTTTGAAAACTGGTTTTGACCTCAAAGTCGGGGAAGAAAAATGAAAAAAATCGAAGCGGTTATTAAGCCATTCAGGCTCGACGATGTGAAAGAAAAGTTGGCGAGCCTGGGAATTAAAGGAATGACGGTATCCGAGGTTAAGGGCTTCGGGCGGCAGAAGGGGCACACGGAAGTTTACCGCGGTGCTGAGTATGTGGTTGATTTTCTTCCTAAGATTAAGATAGAAGTGGTCGTTCCCGACTGGCAGTTGGCAGAGGTTGCGGCTGCAATCCGTGAGTCGGCGAATACGGGCAAGATCGGAGATGGCAAGATTTTTGTTATACCTGTTGAGGAATGTATTCGCATCCGGACCGGTGAGACCGGAGAAGACGCGCTTTAGATTGCGCGCATAGAGCTGAAGGGTCCACCCTGGCTGGGCCGATCGCTGATTTTATAGAAAGAATCATGGTTCAACATTCAAATCTAACTCGCAAACTCAAAGATATCCGGGATCACTTCGTTCAGGAATGCCGGGCGGATGTTCCCGGGCTGTTGGCGGCGCGCACCTATTCCTCCAATCTGCAGGAGGCCCTGGGCATCGCGTTCAGCGAACATTCGGCATCCCAGGAAGGCTGGGCCCTGGTTGCTGTAGGCGGGTTCGGCCGTGGTGAACTCAGCTTCGCCTCCGACCTCGATCTTCTCTTTCTTTATAAAAAGCGGCTTCCTCCATTTCTGCCGGAACTGGTTCACTATCTCGTGTACGGTTTGTGGGACAGCGCGTTTGAAGTAGGACACGCCACCGCTTCTGTTTCTATGGTGCGCAACATGGTTCAGAACGATTTCTCCATTCTGACCAACTACCTGGAGGCTCGCCTGGTTGCAGGCGATGCCGAGTTTTTCAATGATTGGCAAAGGTCTTTTCTCAAGTTATTCGGCAATCCCGGCAGACGGCGGCGGTTTCTGCAGAGTCTTATTTCGTATAGAAAGGCAAGACTGCATCAGTATGGTGAAAGCCCCTATCTGCTGGAGCCTAACGTTAAAGACGGGGTGGGAGGTCTGCGCGACCTGCATACGATCAGGTGGGCGGGCATTGTTTACCTTCACGACGCCTCGCTGGAAGCAATGGTCGAGAATGAATGGCTTTTGGGGATCGAGAAACTTTGGCTCGAGCAGTCATACGATTTCCTGTGGCGGGTAAGGCTTCAATTACACCAGGCGAGCGGAAGAAGGCAGGACCGGCTGCTTTTTCCGGAGCAGGAACAGATCGCCGGGCGAATGGGCTGCATGGCTGGTACGGAGGGTTCTGCCGTTGAGGGTTTCATGCGGCTGTATTACCGCTACACTTCACGCGTGCGCAGAACGACCTCCTTTTTTCTGGATAGAGTCGAAGAGTCCCAGAGGAGGTTTCGCGGCTTTCATCTGCGCAGGCGAATCCTGCCGGGTCCATTTCTGCTGGAAGGCAAGCACCTTCACTTTATGGAACCGGAATGGGTGAAGAAAGAGCCGCTGCTGCTCATGCGATTCTTCTGGCAAGCGACGCGTTCCAAGGCTCATTTTCACCACCATGCGGGGAAGATAATCCGGGAGAGTCTGGGTGGGTTTGGAGAGCGTGAAAGGAGGAATCCCGAGGCAATAAACCAGTTCTTCGACATTTTGCTGGACTCGCAATGCTCGTTTCATGTCCTGAAGACCATGCTGGAAACAGCCTTTCTTCAGGCATTCATCCCGGAATTCTCAGCGGTGCGTTATCGGGTCCAAAATGACGTTTATCATGTCTATACTGTTGATGAGCACCTTTTGCGGACGGTCCGCGAACTTCATCTTATTGAGGCAGGCGAGGTCAATGGCGAAGAGCCGCTGAAGAGCGCCGGGGAGTTGATAGGTCTCGAGGAGCGGCGCATTCTTTACCTGGCCGGGCTTCTGCACGACATTGGGAAGGGGCGGGGTAAGAATCACTCTATTCACGGCGCCATTATGGCCGGGGAAATAGCGGTAAGGATGGGGTTGAGCGACTGGCAAAGAAACCTGCTTTGTTTTCTGATCGAACATCACCTTATTCTTGCCGAGACCGCTCTCAAACGGGACTTGATGGACGAAAAGCCGGTAGCCCAGTGTGCAGTAACCATCAAGGACCGCCAGCGCCTGCTTATGCTCTATATGCTTACCGTCGCCGACAGCCGGGCGACCGGTACGGAGGCATGGAACACCTGGAAAGCGTCCTTGCTCAGAGAGCTTTTTTTCAAGGTTGACAGGCAGTTGCTGCGGGCGGACCTTGAACCGGAAGACACCGAGACGCGCGCCGCGCAAACGCAGAGGGAAGTTTTGGCCCTTTTGCCCGACCCGGCTGAAAGCGAAAAGCTGTCCGGATGGATGGAGAGGCTGCCTTTCAGGTATTTGCTCTCTCAGCATCCGCAGGAGATTCTAAAGCACTACGAGATGGAAAAGCAACTGACGCGCCGTTCGGTTTGCTTCATGGCGGAACCGCTTGAAGGCGAGATGTGGCAGACCACGGTCGTCACACGTGATCGACCGGGACTGTTTGCCCTAATTACCGGTGTTCTGTGGGCAAGAGGGTTGAATATCCTCTCCGCCGACATCTATACCCGCGAACCCGGTGTGGCCTGCGATATCCTGCGTGTCGAGCGGATTCCCGACCCTCTTCATCGCGAAGAACTGTGGGGCAAGGTAGAAAGCGATCTGGTTCGCGCCCTTGCAGATTCATCCTATCTGGACGAAATACTGGAAAACAGGCGCAGGCCATCGGTTCTGGAGGTGAGGTGCCATCCGCGCAAAGATGATAAAGTCATAATCGACGAGGAAGCTTCGGACTTTTACACCCTGATCGAAGTATATACCTGGGACCGGCCGGGCGTGCTGCACACGATCACCAACGCCCTGTTCGAACTGGAAATAAATATTCAACTTGCCAAGATATCGACACCCGGAGCGCAGGTTGTCGATATCTTTTACGTCACCGACTTGAGCAGCGAGAAGCTGATAAGCGTCGCCAGGCATGAACAGGTAAGAGAAAAGCTCCTTGGGCTCCTTGCTGAGGTCTGCTGATCGTTCATGTGTGACTCGATTTTCTAAGGTTGTGCGCCAGAGGTACATTTTTGTTCAAAACCGAACTGACCTTTTAGATAAGAAATTCGATTGAATTTTCGAATAATTACAGTTTCAAATGTTCTTTAGGCATGGTGTTTCGCGCTTTCGCCGTACTTTGCGCAACAAAAATGTTTTTTTCATGCCGGGTCAGGATTTACTCACCATAGGTCTTGGGTTCGGCGTTGTTAGAATGCCTTCGATCAGAGGGGGCGGGAAGGGGGCAGGAAGAAAATTATTGAGGTTGGCAAGCAAATTGCCTAGACATTCCGAGTTGAGGCGTCCAATCCGTATTTTGAAAACTCACAGGAGGAAATTATGACCCCAAAAGAAGTAGTGGCCTTTGCAAAGAAAAACGGCGCCAAGATAGTGGATTTCAAGTTCATGGACTTTATCGGGGTATGGCAGCATTTTTCAGTTCCGATCTCAGAGTTGGGAGAAAGCGACTTCGAAAACGGCTATGGTTTCGACGGGTCCAGCATCCGGGGATGGCAGCCGATCCACGCCAGTGACATGCTGATTATTCCGGACCCTGTTACGGCAGTGATGGAGCCGTTCACAGCCCATCCAACTATTACGATGATCTGCAATATAGTCGATCCCGTGACAAAGGCGAAATATACGCGCGATCCCAGAAACATCGCTCAGAAGGCTGAAGAATACCTTAAGTTTACAGGGATCGGCGATATGGCCTGGTTCGGCCCGGAAGCGGAATTCTTTATTTTCGACGATATCCGGTTTGACAGCTCTTATAACTACGGCTTCTACTACATCGATTCCGTCGAGGGTCAGTGGAACTCCGGAAGGATCGAGAGCCCGAACCTCGGATACAAGCCCCGGTACAAAGAGGGCTATTTCCCCGTGCCTCCGATGGATTCCCAACAGGACATCCGTTCCGAGATGATCCTGACGCTGGAGCAGGTAGGTGTGCGCACGGAATGTCAGCACCACGAGGTCGCCACCGCCGGTCAGGCTGAAATCGATATGAAGGCGGCCCCCCTTGTCAAGATGGCCGATAACCTGGCGTGGTACAAATATGTTCTAAAAAATGTCGCCAAGAAATATGGCAAGACGGTCACCCTTATGCCGAAGCCGCTTTATGGCGACAACGGCACAGGCATGCACACCCATATGAGCATCTGGAAAGAGGGGACGCCGCTATTTGCCGGCGACAAGTACGCGGGTTTGAGTCAAATGGCTCTGTGGGCGGCAGGCGGAATTCTGAAGCATGCCCCAGCGCTTTGCGCCATAACCAACCCGACCACCAATTCATACAAGAGGCTGGTGCCCGGGTATGAAGCCCCCGTGAACCTGGCGTACTCGAGCCGCAACCGCAGTGCAGGCATCCGCATTCCGATGTACTCGCCGTCTCCGAAGCTCAAACGGCTCGAGGTCCGGTTCCCCGACCCGTCGTGCAACGGCTACCTCGCTTTCAGCGCGCTGCTTATGGCCGCCCTTGACGGCATCGAAAACCGGATCGATCCTGGCGAACCGCTCGATGAGGACATCTACGGACTGAGTCCGGAAGAGCTGGCAAAAGTTCCATCGACTCCGGGCGCCCTCGAAGAATCCCTCAAGGCCCTCGAAAAAGACCACGAATTCCTGCTCAAGGGCGACGTTTTCACTCAGGATGTCATAGACACTTGGATCGAATACAAGACCCTGAACGAAGTGGACGTTGTGCGCATGCGGCCGCATCCCATGGAATTCAAGCTCTACTTCGACATATAAGCTGATAAGGTCCGTTATTTGAATTCCGGCTTTTGCAAGATTTGCGGAGCACGGACTTGATAAGAGAAATCCTCCGGGTTGGTGTAAAATTCCAGCCCGGGGGATTTTTGTTTTCGCCACGATCATAGCTGATCATTAGGAAAGGAAACTTCCACTGGGAGAAGATGATACGAAATGATATGATCTGACACGGTTTCAGGATTTTTCAGGAGCCCGACGGGGATGGATAAGGATAGACAAAGATGAACAAGTAAGGGAATTCAATCGTTATTATTCGCATTCGTCTATCCAGTTCCGCACTCCGGCCACTCCATTGGGACCCTTTCACCTATATTCATTTTTCAAAGAGCCAAGAGGGGCAAACTCCCTCATTGCCAAGCGTGGTCTGTTCGCTGCAAATGCAGGCCGAATGCAGCGAAACAGCGGACAGTGTGGAGCAACCAGTGAGCAGAATCCCTCACTACGCTTTCCTGCAAATTCAGGCCAAATACAGGGAAACGGTGAGTAGTCAAATTCTTAAATTCTTCAATCCCTTAATGCCTCAAATTGTTTTAATTCCGCAATATCATACATTGCGGGGATTCAGCTCAGCAAAACGGCAACCAGAAGCGGCAANNCGGAAGTCCAGGGAGAAAATACCGGTGGGAGAACGATTGCGGTCCGGCATTGCGCTCTTGATGTGCTCCTCCGGGCTTATATGCAGGTGATTCATGCACAATGCTGCATGCAACGCCGCACCGATCCTGTCAAACGGTTATACAGCAACCGTTTATCAGCGGTTGCGGCATGGCCCGCCAGTACCCGGTGAACAGCACACAGGAAGGATCAGGATGCCCTGCAACGGACGATCTTTCCGGGAGACGTCCCTTTTTATCGTCCGTTTCATGATTTCGCTTTGCGTGCAGACGCCAGAGGGGTGGCCGCCCAGCTTTGCTTCCATTAACAAATTTTAACTTGAAATTGTTGCCCGAAGTGGGTTTAGTTGGCAAAACCGCCGCACGCGGCGAAGAGATTTTTTGAAAAGCGTCCTGAAAGTCTCAGAGATGCGCCCTGAGGAGTAAATATTAACCAATGCAGAGGTGAACGAAAATGAGGAAGATGGCATTATTGACAGCAGTTGTTTGTTTGATTTCCTGTTACGGTATGAACGCGTTTGGCCAGACCTCCCACTTCGTAGGACCCTCGAAAGGGACTACAAATGGGGCTGCCAGCGGACCGAACCACATGAACAACATGTGTTCCAGCACATATACTGCCGCCGCGCATATGTGCAATGTAGACGAATTTGTCCTAACGGCGGCGTTGGGCTCCAACAAGGCGATGTGGGCCCAACCGAGGTTTAGCAATTGTTATGCCGATTCGGGCGCCCCCACTATTTGTTATGAGAATGGGCTCGGGTGGGACACCCCCTCGGCTATAAGCGCCACATGTAATGAGTGGCGCTCCATTTCCGGTTCTGCCGGCCCTTTTACCGGCACAACCGTTAGCAACGTGTCAACTACCGGCTTTAGCGTCAGCGATACTGAACCGTGTTCCAACGTTCACTATATCGCGTGCTGCAGTCCGGAAAATTAGGAATATCGTCAAATCTCCCAGTGCGCTGTCAACAAGGCGCCCATCTGTTGGCGTGTCATCGTCACCCCGGCGAGGCCTGCCCCGGA
>PLSV01000180.1 GCA_003165235.1 Syntrophobacteraceae bacterium | reverse complement strand
TGGCGAGTCTCACGGTGGACGGATCTTCGGTCGGGGCTGTGACGAGCTATCCTTTCACCAGCGTCACGGCCAACCACACAATCGCAGCGACATTCGCCCTGAATACCTACACCATCACGGCATCTGCAGGTTCAAACGGGGCCATATCCCCTTCGGGTTCCGTAACAGTGAACCCCCGGGCAGCCCAGACCTTTACGATCACCCCGGCCACAGGCTACCACGTGGCGGGCGTCACGGTGGACGGATCTTCGGCCGGGGCGGTAACGACCTATCCTTTCACCAACGTCACGGCCAACCATACAATCGCAGCGACATTCGCCCTGAATACCTACACCATCACGGCATCTGCAGGTTCAAACGGGACGATCTCCCCTTCGGGTTCCGTCACGGTGAATCCCGGCGCAGGCCAGACCTTTACGGTCACTCCGGCTTCAGGCTTCCATGTGGCGAGCGTCACGGTGGACGGATCTTCGGTCGGAGCGCCGGCAAGCTATCCCTTCAGCAACGTCACGGCCAACCATACAATCTCAGCGACATTCGCCTCAAATACTTACACAATCACGGCATCTGCGGGCGCCAACGGGAAGATCTCGCCTTCGAGCACGGTCTCCGTGGCCGGCGGCGCCGCCCGGACCTTCTCGATCACCCCCAACTTCGGCTACCAGGTGGCGAAAGTCACGGTGGACGGATCTTCGGTCGGGGCGGTAACGAGCTATCCTTTTAACAACGTTGCGGCCAACCATACAATCTCAGCGACATTCTCGATGAGCACCCACTTCATAAGGGCCTTTGCGAGCGCAAACGGCTCGATTTCCCCATCCGGGAATGTGAGTGTCGTTTCAGGAACAAAGCAGGCATTCACGATAACCCCGGCCCCCCATTGCCAGCTTGCAGGCGTGCTGGTCGACGGGGAACAAATTAGCCCGGTTTCCAGCAGGAAACCGACATCCGCTGTAAGTTACGCTTTCACCGATGTGGCCGCCGATCACACGATTCAGGCCATCTTCGCCCAAGTCCCTCCGGCGGTTGCGGACGCCGGGCCGGACCAGGCCGTAAGAAGCGGCTCTGTAGTCACGCTGAACGGCTCCAATTCGACCGATGCCGTCAGTGGAATAGCTACTTACAAATGGACTCAGGCCTCAGGGCCTCCGGTAAAGCTATCCAAGCCCTCGGCTTCCATATGCACTTTTACGGCCCCCAGCATTGCGGGTGGAAAGACGCTTGCGTTCAATCTGACGGTCACCAATAAAGCAGGCGCTACAGGAAGCGCTTCCTGCCTCGTAAACGTGAGCGGGACCGGCCAGGCCCCCTTAGCCGATGCCGGCCCCGATCAGACTGTTCAACCCTACGCCAATGTCACCCTGGATGCTTCAGGCTCCTCCGACCCGGATGGCGCAATCGCTTCATACAGGTGGGTTCAAATTAATGGGCCGAGCGTTGAAATCCTTAACGCCAATACGGCCTATGCTTCATTTGTAGCCCCCGATCCAGGCCCCCTTGGCGCCTCCCTCATTTTCCAACTGCTGGCGACCGATCAATTCGGATTGACGACGAGAGACCAGTGCACGGTAAACGTAGTAAACGCGGACCCGCCGCCCGTCGCCAATGCCGGCCCCGACCAGACTGCGGCGACAAAGTCGTCCGTCACGCTCGACGGCTCCGCCTCGTACGATCCGGTTAACTCGACCGATTCATATCGATGGAAGCAAATCCGCGGGGCGCCGGTCACTCTTTCCAATCCTGCGGCGAAGAACCCGGTTTTCACTGCGCCGGTCGCTTCTGACGCTCAAAGCGCCGATCTCTTATTCATGCTCACCGTTACGGACGCAAATGACCAGTTGAGCGCCACGGCCAAGTGTGTCGTAAGCGTTAGACCTTAGAGTCAGTGAATCGTGAATCGTGAATGGTGAGAATTTAGGAATTGAGGAATTTAGGAATTGAGGAATTGAGGGACGGACAAAGAATTCTCACCGCAGAAACGCGGAGAGCACGGAGGGGGACTGGGGATTGAGAACCGCGGATGAAGGAGCGCAGCGGGGTGGATAGACACGGATAAGCGATTGAGGAATTGAGGAATTGAGGGACTAAAAACGAATCGAGGGATTGAGGGATTTAGGAATTGAGGAACTCAAAACCAAGAACTCATTGTGAAAGATCCATGACTTTGCCTGAAATGTGATGACTCCCCTGAATTCGCAACAATCGCCAGCCGTGCCGTTCAAGCAGTTTTGTCATTTCTTTGCCTCAGAGGCTTTTCATACGGCGATTTCCCAAATCCTGGCCCTGGTGTCCTTTGGGTCAACGGGCTTGATATCCACAGACAGGCAACCTTCAACGGCCTCATAAATATTTTTGAGGAGTTCCTCAAACGTTTCGCCTTGCGTGGCGCATCCCGGAATGGCCGGCGCCTCTGCCCAGTATCCGCCTTCTTCCGCTTCGTGAACAATTACTTTGAGTTTCATTCTCAGTCCTCAATTTCCGGTGAGATTAGAGTCCCTATGCTTTTTCTATTGTGCCGGCGCCCCATCGATCCGCCGCTTTTCTGCTGTAGTGGACGGGCACAGCGCCGGGAAGGCCTGTGCAGGCCCCCGGAATCGATCGGTTTCACCGAATCCCCTATCTGAACCGTCACGATTAGCTCAAAGTCTTCGGCAAAGAATGCGCCTCGAAAGAGCACTTCTTTTCATTGGACAATCACTATTTCACGGATTGCCTCGCGGGGCATTCCTCGCAGAGCATCTTCACGCCGGTCTTCCAGAATCGGCGATATGGCTTCCGCCGGACGGTGAAGAGCCTCCGGAATAGTGTGGCCTTGCCCGTTGGCCTCGGGTATCTCAGGGCGACAGGCGATGCGCCAATCCCCGTCGCGCTCGATGATTGCTGTAAATTCGTTACGCATGATTCAGGCATCTTCATCAGCTTTACTATTTTATTGGATATCAAGAGCAGCCTTTAAGCCATTTTCGATCTCCGCCATGAAATTACGGGGGAGAGTCCCTATGCGTTCAGTCAGCTTGGATCTATCCAGGGTTGTGACCTGATGGCGCAAGGCTATGCTCTCTTTTTTGAGCCCTCCCGCCCCTTTCGGCAGGTAGACGGCTGTAGGCCCGCGCATGGCTTGAGCCGCCGGCGTGGAAATCGGGATTATAATGATGGAACGCCAGCCTGGAGTTTGATTGAATGAGTCGTGGGACATAATGACGACAGGTCTCCTGCCCGTTTGCCCGGCGCCGGAACGAGGAATGAGATCGGCCCAAAAGAGATCGCCTCGCCTCATTTAGGACCTGCCTCCCCGGAAAGCAGGTGTTCCACCGATGCGGCCTCGAGTGCTTCATCCAGATCGGAGGCCGTTGAGGCGTGCTCCGCCGCGTAGAGCGCAATGGCGTCATGAAGGGCCGCTCTCTGTCTTTGCTCGAGCAAGACCTCAATGGCGCGCCTGGCTAATTCCGTCGCAGGCGACCCGGAGCGGCCGGCTTCTTCCCGGAGTTTGTTATAGAGATCGTTGGGCAAAGGGACATGAAAGTTGCGGACGGCGGATCTTTTCATGGCTCATCTCCTGCCAAAAACAGTGGACAGTGAGCTGTGAACAGTGAGAAGAAAAAGCAAAAGCAATTCATCCGCAGATGACACAGATTTTCGCAGATTATTTTCATTTATGTTTCTATCTGTTCTTATATCCATGCCCTGTCGATGACCAGTCATCTGGGGATCGCTCCCTGTTCCCAATTCGCCGGTTCCGCTCTCCCTGTTCTACTGCTCACTGCTCACTATCGTTAGGCGACCCGGAGCGGCCGGCTTCTTCCCGGAGTTTGTTATAGAGATCATTGGGCAAAGGGACATGAAAGTTGCGGACGGCGGATCTTTTCATGGCTCATCTCCTGCCAGAATATTATGGCATTGCGATTTTATATTAAGCTCCTCGGGACAGGATTTCAATCATTAAGGGCGGGTGAGTAGGTAAAGACCGACGCGGGGACACGGGGACGCGGGGACACAAACAGAACCTTCTCCCCTTCTCCGCATCTCCCCTTCTCCGCGTCATGCAGTTCTGGGGGATTGAGGAATTGAATCCCTGAATTCGTATTATATCTGGATTTCCTGCTCACTGCTCATCGCACTATTCTTGACTTCTCCATGCTCCCAGGTGAAAGATGATAGCGCTTGACGCTATTATCCTATTGCGATATTATCTTTTGAATGATACGGACCTTTAATTGCAAAGAGACGGAGAAGCTTTTCAAGCGCATACGCTCCTTGAAGCTGCCTCCCGGCATACAGCGAACAGCGATGCGCAAGCTTGTGGCCATACATGCCGCGCGGACTCTCAACGCTCTTCGCACTCCTCCGGCAAACCACCTCGAGGCATTGAGCGGTATGCGTCACGGTCAGCACAGTATCCGTATCAACGATCAGTGGCGCATTTGCTTCAGGTGGTGCGAGGGGAACGCTTACGACGTGGAAATCACGGACTACCATTAGAAAGGGGAAGTTCATGACCGATGAGAAGATGCCTCCCATCCACCCCGGCGAGGTCCTGAAGGAAGATTTCATGGACCCCATGGGAATCAGCCAGTATCGTCTGGCCAAGGACATCGGCGTCCACCCACGGCGCATCAATGAGATAGTGCACGGCAAACGCTCCATTACTGCGGACACGGCCCTGCGCCTCGGCCGTCACTTTGGCATCGAGCCCGAGTTCTGGCTGAATCTGCAAATCCACTACGACCTCGAGGTAGAGTCTGACCGCCTGGCGCAGAGACTGGAGCGGGAAGTGAAGGTACGGCCCGCGGCATGAAGCAGGGAGCAGATAAGGACGGTGAACGGTGAACGCTTATCGGTTTTGAGTTACTAAAAACTAACAACCGGTAACTGAAAACTCTTCAGGCTGCCCGCGCTCGGCCAAGCGCCTCTTCAGCAGGTATCTCGCTCACCAACCCTTGCTTCAACTCATCCAGGCGGAGTTCAGCCTCTTCCACCCACAACGCCTCGACCTCTGCTTCGGACAACTCGTCAAGGGTCTCGACTATCCACTTTGCCAACTCAGCGCGTTCGTTCAACTCCAGTTTCTTGATCTCAGTCTCGATTTCTTTGAGACTCATTATGATTCTCTCTCGCTGTTCATGATTGCCTCATAATACATTATATCCTTGGGAAGCCTCGCCAGTTCCTTCAAGAAGGCGCCCCGCTGAAAGCCCAACACGATTGAGAGACGCATCTAGCGGGGCGCCTTCCGCGCTACGCGGGATTCATCGCTAAGGGGCGCCCAATAGAAATGATATTCCTCGGCTTAGTGTTGTATATAGCCTCTCATACGAAGTCCTGGCATACTCAGCTCTCCAGTTCATCGACAGCGGACCGGTAATAGCTCAAGGCGTCGTCGCGGCACAACCTCTCATCGTCCTCGGTCTCGTCCATCATTTGCGCCAAGCCGAAGTTTTCCATCACGTTCTCAATGCGTTCAAAATCATCGATTGGGATTTGTACAGCTACGGCCTTATGTTTTTCATCGAAGACGTAGTACTTCACAAAATCAAGCATCTTCAGGGACCTCACGCTTTGAGGCAAAGCCAATCGTTCTTTGGTTAATCCGACCCTTTATTATAACCATCGAGCGCCACACCGCAACCATTAAGAGCGGGTGGATGGTGAGAAGGGCAGTGAGTGGTGGATCGTCCTTCCAAGGTCAGGATAAATTCACGGTGAGCGAGGACGCGGGGATGCGGGGATACGGAGAGACGGAGACGCGAGGGCGGAAGAGACAGGACTGAGGCCCCGGATTGGACACTTCCGGGGTGACGAGGACGGCGACGAACAGCAGAAAATAATTCCTCGTATGACCGAGACTTATTAACAACAAACGATGATTTGGTGAAACGCTCGTTGGCATCCCTATGCGACAAGTGATGCATAGCCCGGAAGGCATCCCCTGAAGTGTCTATCGTACGCGTTGGTCGTTCGCGGGATGCCTTCTGATTCTATCGCTTCGCGAGGACGAGTGAAGATGAATAGTCGGTAATCAAAAGCTCTTCTGACTTCCCGCTACCCGCTTCTCGCTACTCGCTTCTCTTTTTTCACAATCCCTCAATCCCTCAATCCCTCAATCTGCGGTTACTGCACTACAAGTATATAGATTTAAAACTGATAATCGACATATTGGGTATTTTTTCGGCCAATTCCTACCCTACGATACTATTTCATGTTAATGGGTGAAATTAATCGAGAAAAGGGATACGACATTCAGTGGTTGATAAGCTGTATGTATACAAGTTTAAAATGGATAATCGGCATATTGGGTAGATTTTATCCCCACCCGTACCCCCTATTTTCCCCCTTGACTATCCATGCTTCCATAGCCATATATAATTTTCAGCAATCATTAATAACAACAAAAAGTTAGAGCATAATCACTTCCCGCTTCCCAAGCGCGTGTTCGCGCAAAAAAAATTTTGGTTTCTTTGCCATTTCCCTGGAGCGGGCTGTGGAAAATCAGATCACTCCCGCCATCGGCTGCACGATGTAACCGAGTTGGCGGAGCTGTGGGAAATAGATAGGTAAGTAGGTGAATGGGTGAATAGGTGAGTGGGAAAAGACCATCGATGCGGGGGTAGGAGTGGGCTACCAGAGCTTCAAAGAACTCAGAGTCTGGCAAGAGGCAAAGACTCTGGCAATAGAGATATACAGGGTGGCGTCTTCTGAAAGGATCTCCCGTGATTTTGGCCTGAAAGACCAGATGCAACGCGCCGCAGTCTCTATTGCAAGCAATATTTGTGAAGGGTACGAGAGGCGCTCCGATGCTGAGTTCCTCCGGTTTCTCTACATAGCCAAAGGTTCCCTGAGCGAACTTGTCACACAACTTGAAATAGCCCGGGAAGTTGGTCTAATCGCCGAGGAAGTTGCCCAGCCAATTGAACAGCAGTGCAAAAAGGTAGGATCGATGCTCACAAAACTAATTCAAGCGAGAAAGAGCGGATGAGAAAGAGCTGGTGAGTAGGAAAAGAGCAGGTGAGTAGGTGAATCGGTGAGTCGGTGAGTCGGTGAATAGAAAAAACATGGGGTGGATGAGTTGGCCCATTCACCCATTCACCAATTCACCCATTCACCTGCATTTAATCCCATTCACCCACTCACCCACTCACCCATTCACCTGCATTTAATCCCATTCTCCTATTCACCCATTCACCCACTCACCCATTCTCCTATTCACCCATTCACCCACTCACCCATTCACCTGCTTTTAGGAGGTTATAAATGCGGAGCGATGCGTGTTGGAAACTCTTCCTTCCTATTTGCATTTTTTTGCTGACCTCTCTGCTTGCAGCATGCCAGACGTCGCCGCCCCCTTTGCAGCCGTATCCCGATGCAAAACTCAGTGCGCCTGCGCGCGTAACCCTGAAATCCGGCGACGCGATCGAAATCAAGTTCGCGTATGCCGGGCAGTTCAATGAAAGCCAGACAGTCCGCCCCGACGGGAAGATCGAGCTGCAGCTTATAGGTGAGGTCGCCGCTGAAGGAAAGACCCCGAGTGAACTTCGGGATGAATTGATAAAGCTTTATTCCGTCCAGTTGAAGCACCCGGAGCTGGCCGTCTTCGCAAGAACATTTTACGAACGGCGGATATATGTCGGCGGGGAGGTTAAAAAACCGGGGCCTGTGGACATCCCCGGCGAAATGACGGCGCTCGAGGCCGTCATGCTCGCGGGCGGGTTCAATCTTGACGCAGCTGAAGTCCGAAGCGTCGTTGTAGTTCGAAATAAAGACGGCCGTTTGGTCGGGCAGGCGCTCGATTTCAAGGATGCCCTTTTGGGCCGGGAAGCGCAGCCTTTCTACCTGCAGCCCCGGGATATCGTCTATGTGCCGCGAACCGCCATTTACGATGTCGATCAGTGGATCTCGCAGCACCTGTATAAAATAATTCCTCCTGTGTACTTCAACCCCACCATACCCGTGATGTAGCTTTGGCAAAGACTAAAAGTGATTCACCACAGAGACGCACGGACAAGAAATTCTCACCGCAGAGACGCAGAGGACACAGAGGAAAGGATAGGCTTAGTGTGGCGCTGCGGCGGAGCCCCGCGCAGTGCGGGGCAATCGCCGCGAGCGCCGAGCTCTCGGCCTCACGCGATTGCGCGTGAAGCCGAAAACTGCGAAAGCATTGCTTCTCTCAGCGCTCTCTGTGTCTCTGCGGTGAATGCTTTTCGCCTTTAGCTTTTTGAATAAACCCTGATTTTTCCCGCGCTCTCTGCGGTGAGTGTCTTTCGGCATTTATCTTTAACCAATTGATAACTCTGCGTACTCCGCGACTCTGCGGTGAACCCTTATCACAAGAAAGACCACGACATGGCTCAACAAAATTATCCAGAAACTTCGATGCGCGACTTCTACAACATCCTGTTTCGCAACAAAAGAAGGATACTCATCTTCTTCCTCTCAGTAATGATCGTCGTCACCATCGGCACATTTCTGGGTTCGAAGGTTTACGAGTCCGATGCTGTACTGATGGTGCGCCTCGGCCGCGAGAGCGTAACCCTTGATCCCACCGCGTCGACCGGCCAGGTCGTAAGCATAATCTCGGAGCATGAAAACGAAGTCAACTCGGAGATTGAAATCTTGAGCAGCCGCGAAATCGCAGAAAAGGTCGTGGACGCGGTCGGCGTTGATCTCATCCTGGACGGACCCGAGGAAATCCTGGTTCCGGGAGACACTCTACTCCATGTTATCCGTTACTGGATACGGCACTGGATAAAGGAGATTGTCAGAGTCCCCGTTGACGCCATCTCAAACCTTCTCATCCCCAAGGATAACCCCGCTGCGGCAGCTCAACTGAAGGGTCGGAAAGAAAGAGATCAGGCGATCGAGTCCCTGATGAAGTACCTCAAGATCGAAGCCACCAAGAAAAGCGACATAATCTCCATCGCCTATAAAACGAACGACCCTCAACTGGCGCGAGATGTTGTGAACAAGCTTATCGGCTTCTATCTCGATAAGCACATCAATGCCCATCGCACCACCGGCTCATACCAGTTTTTCGATCAGCAGAAAGAAAGTCTGCAATCCTCACTCGCCCAGACGGAGGAGGAACTGAAAAACCTGAAGAACAAAACCGGTACTGCCTCGATCCAGGATCAGCGCCTCATACTTCTGCAGCGGATCGGAGGGATCCAGACGGATCTGGAGGGGACTGAATCGGCTGCGGCCGCCTCCGCGGCCAGGGTGAAGGCGCTGAAAGCGTCCCTTGCCAGGCTGCCCGGCACGCTTCAAAAAGAGGAGACCATGGGCATGGCCATGTCTGCCGCCGATGGGATGCGAAAGCAGATCTACGACATGCAGTTGAAAGAGCAGGAACTTCTGTCCACGTTCACTGAAAACAGCATTCCAGTTCAGGAGGTCCGCCGCCAGCTCCGGGAGGGCCGGGCGCTGCTTTCCAAGGCCGAACAGACGAAGCAGGTGACCAGAGCAATCAGTGATAATTACCAGAAGATTCAACTCGACTTGCTGGAGGAGGAAAGCAACCTCTCCTCCCTTCGGGCCAAGGCAGAGGTGTTAAGAACGCAACTTGAGAGAGAGCGAAGCGATCTCAATCTCCTCAATGACACGGAAATGCGGCTGGCCCAACTCGAGCGGGAACTCCAAACGCAAAAATCAAATTACAGCAAGTATTCCGACAGCCGGGAACAGGCCCGGATCGACCAGGCCCTCGAACTTGAAAAGATCTCGAACATCAGTATCGTGCAGCCCGCATCATACGCCATAAAACCGGTCCGGCCCAAGGCGTTTTTGAATCTTGCGCTGGGTCTTTTTCTGGGAATATTCGGCGGCCTGGGCCTTGCATACTTTACGGAATACCAGGACCGCTCCTTCAAAAAGCCCGAGGACGTGGATAAGCGTTTGAATCTCCCGGTGCTGGCGACCCTCCCCGACTATTTCCCGGGGAAGTCTTTAAGCGGGTCGCATCCTGCGGGCAAAGGCGCCGCGCAGGCGGACGCCCGCTGCGCGCTGCCTTTCGGGTCCGATGGATACGGCAATGCGTGCCGCGAGCTGTTGCATCTTTTCGCCGGCGGGACTTTGGCCGCTCCCTGCGCCGTCGCCCTGGTCGGTTGCCGCTCGGGCGAAGGCGTGAGCACTGCTGCGGGGCTTCTCGCCCGGCAAAGCGCCCTCCAAAGCGGGGGTCGCGTTCTCATCGTGGACGCCAATTCCCGCAGTCCCAGCCAGCATGTGAGCTTCAAGACAAAGCTTTGTCCCGGGCTCACTGACTTTACGTCGAACGGCGGGCGCAGTTTGAGCTGCATCCAGTCCACTGAAATCGAAAATCTCGACGTCCTCAGCGCGGGAGACGGCAAGCCGGAGCTTTCCGCCGGCGGGATCAAAGCTCTTGCCGCAGCCCTTCCCGCCCTGAAGCACGAATACACCCACATCATTTTCGATCTGCCCTCCGTGCACGAGCACAGCCCTGCGATGCGGATTGCGGGCCTTATGGATGGCGTCATCCTGGTGGTGGAAGCGGAGAGCACACGCTGGGAGGTGGCAGGTAGGGCCAAGGAAGACCTCCTCCAGTCCGGCTCGAAGCTCCTTGGCGTCATTCTCAACAGGACCAAAAAGCATATACCGGATTGGCTTTATAAGACCCTTTAAGTTTTTCACGCGAAGCCGCAACGCCTCAAGTCTCAAATTTTTCACGCGAAGACGCGAAGGCGCAAAGAAATAAGAATAGATGGAAAGCCACCGATACAAGATACCCGCTTTTTTCTTAGACAGCTTATGAAAACTGCTCTTCATTTTCTCTTTCAGACTTCGCGTCTTCGCGGCTTCGCGTGAACCAAATGGAAATCGAGGAAATCGCCCGCGAGGTCGTGGACTCTGGATACAATGTGCATACGAAACTGGGGCCAGGTTTACTGGAGTCGGTCTATGAAGTGGTTCTGACAAAATTGCTGGCAGACCGCGGCCTCTCCGTAGAACGGCAAAAGGCAATCCCGATCATTTTCGAGGGGCTGCGATTTGATGAAGGCTTTAGGGCCGATCTGGTGGTTGAAGGGCAACTCCTGGTTGAGATCAAGTCCGTTGAGAACCTTATTCCCGTCCACGGCAAACAGGTTCTCACTTATCTCAGGCTCCTCGACTTGCCCCTTGGCCTCCTTATGAACTTCGGCACCGCTATTTTCAAGAACGGCATCAAACGGATTGTCAACAATCATTCGAACTTTGCGTCTTCAATTCTTCGCATCCATGAAAAAGATTAGAGATTTGCTGCTTTTTATATCACGCTTTCGCGTCTTCGCGTCTTCGCGTGAACCCTTAGGAGGTTTTCCGTGCAGAACGCCCGCCGCAAGCTAGCCATAAGAACCCGCGAGATTTTCGATCTCGCGGTAATGATAGCCTGCTTCCTTCTTGCAGCTTATGGAAGCTACAGCGATATCGGTCACTTTTCCTTCACCGAATGTCTCGCCATGCGGATCAAGGTGATCAATTTTATTACTTTTGCGCTCTTCCTGTTCCTGTGGCACAGTCTTTTTGTCCTTTTCGGCCTTTACCAGTCCAAACGGCTCTCCAGTAGCCGCAGGGAGATTGCCGAAGTGCTCATGGCCACCTCCAGCGGGAGCGTCGCCTTGTTCTGTCTGGGTTCTTTGTTCAGGATCGCCCTGGTTACCCCGCATTTCATTGCGATCTTCTGGGCGGCCTCGACCGTCGTTACCGTCGCGTCCAGGTTGGCCCTCAGGTACTTTCTGAAAACCCTCAGGCTGAGGGGCCGTAATTCACGCCAGTTGTTGATCGTCGGTACGAATCGGCGGGCGGTCGAGTATGCAAAGAAAGTCGAATCCAGGCCGGAACTCGGCTACAGAATCGTCGGTTTCGTCGAAAATAGCTGGCCGGGTAATAGTGAATTTCACAAGAGTGGCTATTCCATAGTAACGGATTTCGAAAGATTTGCGGAATTTATCAGAACGCAGATTGTTGACGAGGTGTTGATGTGCCTGCCGATGCAATCGCTTTATAAGAAATCCTCCGAAATTGTAAGGTTATGTCAGGAACAGGGGATCATCGTCCGCTTTCTTTCAGATTTATTCAATCTTGAACTGGCCAGCTCCAAGGCGGAATTGTTCGATGGTGATTCGGTAATAATGATTTGTACAGGAGCAATGCGAGGTTGGCCGCTTCTGGTGAAACGAGGGATCGACGTACTGTTTTCGCTTATTATCCTTCTGCTGGCTGCACCATGGTTAATAGCAATCGCTTTATTGATCAAGCTCACTTCACCAGGGCCGGTATTTTTCACCCAGGAGCGCGTGGGGTTAAACAAGCGAAAATTCCGGCTGTACAAATTTCGCACCATGATCGCTGGGGCAGAAAAGATGATGGCTCAGCTTGAGCACCTGAACGAACTTTCCGGGCCCGTGTTCAAGATAAAGAATGACCCCAGGATGACCAGGGTTGGGAAATACTTGAGAAAAACCAGTATTGATGAACTCCCGCAGCTTTTAAATGTGCTTAGGGGCGATATGAGTTTGGTCGGGCCGCGGCCTATGGCCGTGAGAGATTATGAGAAATTCGATCGGGATTGGCAGCGCCGCAGGTTTAGTGTCCGCCCTGGAATTACCTGCCTCTGGCAGGTTTGTGGCCGGAATAGTGTGCCGTTCGAGAAATGGATGGAACTGGACATGGACTACATAGACCGGTGGTCACTCCTGCTCGATTTCAAAATACTATTCCAGACGGTGCCGGCCGTCCTGAGAGGGGCTGGAGCTGCTTGAAGATGCCGCCATGCACGCCCAATTTTACACAATGGAATGTAATAACGAGTATTTCGACGATATAAGTTTCTCAGTAGGGCAGGTTAGATATGCCGTCAATACCATAAAGGGATACCTTATCCATTGCTGATTTCACCTCAAGCTGGAGTACAAGATGACGCTAGTCAAGGCAACAAACATCACCTGGCACAGCACACATGTAGAACGGAAAGATAGAGAAGATTTACTCAAGCAGCGCGGTTGTACGATCTGGTTCACCGGGCTGCCCTCTTCAGGCAAGAGCACCACTGCGTTTTCACTGGAGCACGAGCTCATCAAGAGAGGGCGCCTTGCTTATGTTCTGGATGGCGACAATGTGCGGCATGGGTTAAATAAGAACCTGGGATTTTCTCTCGAGGACCGTACGGAAAACATCAGGAGAATTGCTGAAGTGGCAAAGCTTTTCGCAGATTCCGGCGCTATCGCCATGACCAGCTTCATTTCTCCTTACCGAAGAGACCGCGATCTCGCCAGAGGACTGCACGCTGAAACAGGCCTGCCCTTTGCGGAGATCTTCATCGACACACCAGTAGAGGTATGTGAAGCCCGGGACCCGAAAGGCCTCTACCAGAAGGCAAGAAGAGGGGAGTTAAAGGGATTCACAGGTATTGACGATCCTTATGAGCCCCCGCTAAATCCGGAGCTCGTTTTGAAAACAGAGAGACACTCGCCGAGCGAACTGGTATCGGAGATCCTCGCCTTTCTGGTTGAGAAAGGAATATTGAACGACAAACCGGCAGGGACCTAAAAGCAATATCAACTTTATCATAATGCCAGGTACAAAACTACTATATCCAAAACCGCATTCTGCTGAGCTGCTGGTTTTCAGGCGATGGTGACTGCTTTTTGGTTAGCTAACTTTATGGTAGTCCTGGCGATGAGAGGCGAGACAGGATAACATGCTAAGGACAGGTATCAGGGAATCGTTCAGACCAAATAACCTGCTATTTTGTGGTTCTGGTTTGTTGGTTGGCGTTACACTTATAATTACATCTACGCTGGTTTCACCGTTACTCGTATTTGTAATGATACTCGCATCTGCTGTTTTTATATATGCCGCACTGAAGAGGCCTGAGATCGTAGTGCTGGGCTATCTTCTAATAACCTCGACCGTTATAGATGTACAAGTTCTTCCAAGGATACCGATAGGGGTGGGCAGATTATTAATAACCGATATCATCCTTTTAGCGATGCTTGGCCTGATCCTGATACGTTTCCTGGTAAAATCGGATTTCAGAATTATTCATACGCAGCTTGATTTACCCCTCTTAGCTTTTTTGGGGATTGCCATCCTTGCTACTTTCCTGGCGATCGGTTTTCCGGAAAGAGCCGTTACCCTGACCTATCAGATGACACACCTCGGTGAACGAACCCCGATCGGCCAACTCCCGTTGACACTAAACGACAGTCTAGGGGAAGCAAGGACGGTTTTTAGCTACCTGATTTTTTTTATCGTTATCAACCTGGTGCGGGAAGAACGGCAACTGCGCACTCTCTTACGAGGTCTGTTTTTTCTGGCATCCGGCGTTGCACTTCTGATGATTGCCCAGTTTCTTCTCGGAAATGACGTGCCAATCTTGCCGGGGCGGGTGGAAACTCTCGATGTGGAAGGCGCGGCTTTCATGGGCGTAACCCGCATAAACCCACCTGGTGAACCACTCGTTTTCATCACTTTCCTTGCAATGACTGCAACCTTGGTGATAGATAAACTGCAGTTGAAGAGAATGTGGATCATACCATTATGGGGACTGACCGGACTGGGCGTGGTGCTCACATTTAGACGCAATTTATGGATTGCAGTTTTTATCGCATTTTTTCTTTTGGCGGTATTGTGTTGGAGGAGGGTATGGCTGAGGATGCTTGGAGGGACCTTGGTGGCCGTATCTATTGCAGCGATTGTGTTATTGCAGGTTCAAACCCAGCCAAAATCCGGAATCAATAAATTGGTTATTGGAGCATTCGACAGATTGGATTCCCTAACCAAGCCACAAACGTTTAAAAATCGGGATAGCAGCCTCCGTTGGAGGGACTTTGAATACAAGTACGCTATGCCTCAAATCGCATCCAACTCACTGATCGGGTTGGGCCTCGGCGCCACATATCGTCCCTGGGTTAATGGAAAAGACTGGGTTGGAAAAGACGAGGAAGGAGTTGACAAAGAAGCTGACAACCGAAGATTCATACATAATGGGCATCTGGCTATTATCGTTAAATCAGGCATGCTCGGGTATCTTAGCTTTTTGGTGTTTTCGATCATTGCCCTTGTGCGCGGCTTCAAGTTCTGGCAGCGAGTTCCCACCCCCGAATTCCAAGCCATACTTTTAGGTTTTACCCTTGCCTATCTTGGAATACTGATTGGCTCAATTGTCAATCCGATGATCATGAAATCCAACTGGACTCCAGTCATCGGTTTTATGCTGGGGATAAACGAGGTTATGCTTAGAAAGGTTATTACAAAGCCTATGGGAACCGTTGCTTAATGGAAAATAATCCGGCGTTATCGAATCTGAACGTAAGACGACTGCAGCCTAATGAATCGTCCTTGATGGGGCTTAAACAGAAGGCTTTGAAAGGTGTTTTATGGTCAGGGGCTCAAATTTGGGGTGGGCGGGTTGTTTCATTAATCATCTTTGTAATCCTTTCGCGCCTCCTAACCCCGGAGGCATTTGGGCTTGTCGCGATGGCTTCAGTTTCCATATCTCTTATTCAAACACTTCAAGATCAGGGCTTTGGGGATGCGATTATCCAACGAAAAGACCTTGAGCAGGAGCATTTGGACACCGCTTTTTGGACAAACCTGCTGACTGGCGGTCTCTTTGCCTTGGTAGGCTTTGGCTGCGCGAAATTCATCGCCGGTTTCTTTCACCAGCCACAGCTTGCGCCCATAGTCCGATGGCTCTCCCTCGTCTTTATTTTGGGGGGACTCAGCAGCACCCAGCAGGCAATCCTTCGGCGGCGGCTTGCTTTTAAAGAATTAGCGATGCGCTCGATTTTTGCCGTAATAACAGGAGGCGTTGTAGGGTTGGTGCTGGCGTTTTTCGGCTTCGGGGTTTGGAGTCTGGTGGCACAAAATTTGGTCAGTGGATTCGTAGGGGTCTTGGTTTTATGGAGTGTCAGCCATTGGCGGCCCAGCTTCCATTTTTCAAAAAAGCACTTCCGCCATCTTTTTTCATTCGGTTGCAATATCACAGGTATCAATCTCTTGAATTTTCTTAATCGCCGTACCGATGACCTCCTTATTGGTTACTTCTTAGGTCCAACCATGCTTGGTTTTTACACGGTTGCATATAAGTTGCTCGTGGTGATGACAGAAATGCTGTCAAGTGTTACCAATACTGTGGCATTCCCGGCTTTCTCACGCTTGCAGAATGACCCTGAACGGATGCGTCGCGCTTTTTACCAGGTTATTCATTACACCGGTTTGATTTCTTTTCCTGCGTTCATAGGGGTAGCACTAGTCGCCCCGGAATTGATCGTTACCCTCTTCGGTCCTCAATGGACGCTCAGCATTGCCGTCATGCGGGTCCTGGCGTTCATTGGAATTCTTCACTCGATATTCTACTTCCACAACTCCGTGGTTATTGCCTTTGGAAAGCCCTCTTGGCGATTGGGCAACAGCCTTTTAAATGCGGTTGCAAACGTCTTTGCTTTCGCCTTAGCGGTGCGCTGGGGGATTGTGGCGGTGGCCGCAGCGTATGTAATTCGCGGTTATTTGCTTTCTCCTGTGGAATTATGGATGGTACATAAATTAGCCATGGTAAAAATTAAACCTTATTTAAAACAATTTATTGCGCCATTGGCAGGATCGTTGGCAATGGCAATCGTCATTATCGGATCGAAACTACTATGGACTGGCGCACTCACAGTACAACTACAGCTTTTAGGTCATATGTTACTAGGATGCATCACTTATCTATTTACAGTGCAATTGTTAGATCCTACCATCCGCCCACAATTATTGAAACTTTTTCGAACTTCAGTTGTATCCGAATCGGTAGATTAATTGAGTCAATCCTCACCATAGACTAATGACAGTTGTTTGCTGTGTATTCTGCGATGGAAATCTTTAATATACACGCGCTGGTTTAACACCATGTTTCACCCCGGAGGTCCACGGATCATGAATCAAGAAATACGATCAAGAGTTTTCCTCGTCGGGTGCCCGCGTTCCGGAACAACATTATTGCAAAGCTTGTTAGCAGCCAATTCATGTATCATATCATTTCCCGAGTCCCGCTTTTATCAAAAACTATTCAGCGGGCGGCCACTCCTGTCAGCTCTAGGGATTGCCTCCCTGCAAGCCAGGCCGCGTTGGAATGAGTTTCTGGAGGAGGTTGGGCATCCTGAGATGATTTCGGTATTGCCGAAGCATGCGATTTTTGACCGTCAGTTCTCAGGCGCATTCGTTGAAGTCCTTGACACACTGGCAATGAAACAGGGAAAGTCTGTGTGGCTTGAAAAGACGCCTGCACATTTACGCCGTGTTGATAAGATAGAAAAATTGGTGAGAGGTGCAAGGTTCGTGCAAATATTACGGAATGGAGAAGATAATATAGCGTCAATGTTCGAGGTTGGAAACAAATATTCGGAAACCTGGGGCCCCTGGTATGGTACTCTTGACCAGTGCATCCAGAGGTGGGTTACAGACGCTCGAATTAGTATGAGATGCTTCTCCAGGAAAAATCATTTTATAGTCAGGTACGAAAAACTGATCGCCAATCCAGCGCCAATACTTGTCGCTCTGTGCGACTTTATTGGTGTGCCGTACGAAGAAAAAATGCTATCCGATTATCCCAAAGTGGCAGGTCAGCTTATCTTGAAAACAGAGCCATGGAAAGCCTCCGTAAGTGAGCCGATCAGGCCCAATTCTAAGAGGAAGTTCAATGACTATCTAACCGAGAAACAAAGGCAATATATTCGTGACCATATTCCTGAAGATATAGCGGGGACCTTAAACCACGAAGAACGAGAATCGAAGAGGTTGAGTGAATCTTCCTGATCAATAAATAACCCATTACCCTCCAAAGTCGGGATTTCCCCTGCGTGTTTATAACCTGCTCTGCCGCATTGCAAGAAAGTACGAAATCCGGTCGGCAACTTTTATTCCTGCAGCTCATGACCAAAATGACATTGCCCAAGCGTAAAAACTTTGCCAGGGCATAGAAAACCGGCTGTTTGCCAAGAAGAAGGAGCTATTGTACCCGCGATGATTGGGGATTCGCCTTGCCTTAGGCCAAAACCGGCAGGAGCGGGTGATCGCGAAAGGAAATCGTGGGGAGTATTGAAGTCCAAAAGTAAGCTCAGCAAGGAGATCATGCATGGAGCAAACTGAGAATATACAGAGGCGCGTCTCTGAAACGGGCGCCGGATTGCGCCGAGTACTCGATGATCTCACTGTCATTATTCCCACGGTTGGACGTCCCATTCTGCAGAGATGCTTGCAGTCAATCGCCAACGGCACGGTACTGCCTACGCGCATTATTGCAATTGATCAGGGTGACAATCCTGTGGTGGGCGATTGGCTGCATAGCCTGGAGGAAATCGGGCTGGAGACGTTCCACTTGCGTTCGACGGAAAGGAGCCCAGCCTCTGCCCGAAATCGCGGCATCGAGCAGGTTCAAACGGCTTTCGTGGCCGCCGTTGATGACGACTGTACAGTTGAAAAAGACTGGTTGGAAAAAATGGAGACACGGCTGCGCCAGAATCCGACGGCAATCATCACCGGCCGCCTGGAACCCGCCGGCGATGGGATTCCACCAACCGTGGTCACCTCCGCTGTTCCTTGCCTATATCGCCGTCCGTCAGTCAGAATTCTCAGCCCTCTGGCTAGCGCCAACATGGGCTTTGCCCTCCGTACTGCTTTACATATCGGCCCCTTCGATGAAAATCTCTTCACAGCCGAAGAGAATGATTGGGCGTATCGGGCTTTGCGTTGTGGGGTGCCGATAGTCTATGCACCTGAAGTGGCCGTCTATCATTTCCACTGGCGAGACAAGTCACAAACGGCCGCTGTCTATCGGGCTTACGCGTCGGGCCAGGGGGTCTTTTATGGGAAGCATTTGCGCCGGGGGGACGGGTTCATGCTTCTTCGCACCGCCTTCTCCTTGTACATAGGCGTGAAAAGCGTCATCATCGGCGGTTTGAACTACGACTATGGCCGGCGCGCCGACGGGTACACCAGGCTCACCGGTCTCCTGTCGGGTCTTATCGCAGGGTTGCGAGGTAAGAGCCTGAGTCAAAGGTCACTGTCCGATAATAAGGTATCCAGTGGTTCAAGATCATAGATCATCGGAGCAACTTCATATTGTATGGATCTACAGCGGCTCTTTGGCGGCGGCGCTGGATGCGGCGACTTGGCTGGAAACGGTTAAGGAACTGCGCAACTTTGGATGTCGCGTGACGCTTGTGGCCGCAGGCCCAGACGGCTGCCACCAGATTCGCGGTGTCGAAGTCCTTTGCATTTCGCGACCCGAGATTTATTTGCTTCGGCAATTCGTATTTCACGGGCGACTTTTGCGGCTCATTATGCGGCAATGGACAAAGGTGGATGTGGTCCTTTTTCATCAGATGTCCGCTCCCTGGCTCTTGCCTCTTCGCATCCTCCGTGGTCTGACGGCCCGGCGGCGGCCATTGATGGTCATGGATATTCGCTCCTTGCACATGCCGGGCAAGCAAGGGTTCAAGGATCGATTGCGTGGGGTTTTCGTGGGAACTATGAGCCAGGCGGCCAGCCGTTGGGTGGATGGTTATCTGGTCATCACGAAACGCATGACCGAGTCGCTCCGGATCCCCTCGGAACGCCTCTGGGGTGTGTGGCCGTCCGGAGTCAACCTGGAGCAGTTTGCTTCGGCTCAGACTGCCCGGCGCTGGCCCTTGCCTGAGGAGGAACCGATTCGCCTCATCTACACAGGCGCATTGCACTATGAGCGCAATCTCATGGCCTTGTGCCGGGCAGTTGAGCTGGCAAATGCCGAGGGGATGGCTTTCCGGCTGACTTTGATGGGAGACGGCACAGCGCGAAAAGACCTGGAGAAGTTTGCGGCGCAGAGCGCAGGTCATCTTCGAGTCGTACCGCCTGTTCCACATGACGAGGTGGCCCAGGTGTTGGCTCACGCCCATGTCGGTATCCTCCCTTTTCCCGACGAGGAAAAGTTCCGGGTCAGCAGTCCGATCAAGCTCTTCGAATACATGGCTGCGGGACTGCCGATTCTGGCCACACGTATCGTCTGCCACACAGACGTTGTGGGAAGTGGGGACTATGCGTTTTGGGCCCAAGACGCGGGCGAACAGGGGTTACTCGATGCTTTGCGCCTGGTTTGGCGGTCACGAGACTTTCTGAGGGAGATGGGGCGAGAAGCAGCCATTGCTGCAGAAGGGTGGACCTGGAGGGCGTCGGCGGAGAAACTGAAGAAGGCTTTGGACAAAGGATGCCGGTTTCTGGAGTAGCCAATGAAGATTGAATCTTTATGAGCGAAACAAATCAAGAGGGTGGTTACTTTGTCTTTTCTCTTGATACGGAGCTCGCCTGGGGGAGCCTATGGGATCAACCTCCTTCAAAGCGGTCCTCGCGAGATGGGACAACAGAGCGGAAGACCATTCAACGCTTGCTGGACATTATGGATGAGTTCGGCGTTGTCGCAACCTGGGCAATTACAGGACACTTACTCTATGAGAAGTGTGAGGAGTGCGAGGAGTGCCCTATACTGGATCTTAAAGGAAAAGACAGCCGCTTCGAACAAATCTACAAGTCTCAAGGATCGATGTGGTATGGAGCCGACGTGGTCGAAACGTTGCTCTCTAGAGATTCCCGTCACGAAATTGCTTTTCACGGCTACACGCACAGACTGTTTGACAGGTTGAGCAAAGATGAAGCCAGGTTCGAGATACAGGAATGGCTGAGGTTGGCAAAAAGGAAAAACATCATTCCTCAGACTGTGATTTTCCCCCAAGGTAGAATCGGACACTTGGATCTCTTTCGGCAGGCTGGTTTCATCTGCTACCGTGGCAGGGATGTCAGGCGCCCGGCGCTTTCGATTCCCTTGCTGGGTAAGGCACTGAACCGGCTTAATTCTAAGCTGTCAATGATGACACCTCAAACGTATGATATAAAAGTTGACCCCCAGGGACTTGTGAATATACCTTCGTCTCAGTGGTTATTCAGAACTGACCGGAGAATCGAGACGTCGCTTGATTGGCTCAACCTGCCAAACCTTCGTTTCGCCGGGACTGTCAAAGGCATTGAAAAGGCCGCCAAAGAAAAAAAAATAATCCACCTATGGGCGCATCCCCATGAGTTTCGAACGGAGAAGGACTTCAGGAAGCTGCGCTATGTCTTCGGTCAATTCGCCAGCCATGCCAAAGCTGGCAGACTTAAGTCCGTTACCATGGCGGACCTGGCAAGACGAGCATTGAACGACACTGGCGGTCCGCCGTAAATGCAGCGTCATGGAGGTGGGAGCGTGCCCAATCAGAATGAGAAAGGTCGAATAAATGCCTCTACTACCATCCAAGGAAAGAACCTTCGCTGTGGCCTGTTTCTTGGTGGGCAGGATAGGAAGAGCTTTTGGCTCCAGAGTGAAACACCCATGTTTCATCATTGGAACAGGGCGCTGTGGGACAACATTGTTGGTCAAAATACTCAAGTCTCACCCAGGCATTGCAGGATACCCGGGAGAAGCCAATGAACTGTGGCACCCCAAATTGGAGCCTTTCGAAACCACTTCACTGGATATGCCCCCGATTGAAGTTGATCCCAAACGATTCACCGAAGTCTCTATCGCCAATTGGCCTCCCAAACATGGGGAGAAGATTCGCGATGTATTCACAGGCTTCCGGTTGATCACCGGCACGTCAAAGGTGTTCTTCGCGAAAAGCGCGATGATATCCTTCATGCTTCCCAAAATACTCGAGGTTTTTCCAGACGCAAGATTCATGCACATCTACCGGTTTGGGCCGTCCGTCCTTGAATCATACTTCAAGAAGAACTTTGGTAAATACTCACGATACGTGTTCACTGAGAAAGACTACCGAGCCCATTGTGCACAGTACTGGAACGCGTGCATTTCCGAAATAGAGCAAAGAAAAAAGGACCTGTCGGTTGGGACAAAAGGTCAGTTTTTGGAGTTCAGCTATGAATCCCTATGCGAGAATCCAAGAACGGTTTTGGATGGTATTGCAAAGTTTCTTGGGGTGGCTTCGGACGGCTTCCGCTTCGATATCTCCCGGATATCCAGCCAAAATTACAAGGTAGCCGATTACGTAAAAGACCCAGAGGGCGCAGAACTCCTTCACATGATGTCCCCGATGATGAAATTGAAGGGCTATTTATCTGCCTAGTTGTCGGTTTTAAGCTGCGGTGGTTTCTAACCAAACGAACATGGGTAGACTCAAAGAAATTGGAAGGACAGATTTAGCGGAGACGGGATATGGGCGACATGAGCATGGCCGCAAGTGGCACTGCCCAACCGGGGTTGGCGCAATCATCCACGTGCAACCGTTTGGACCGCTTGCTGGTGGTTGGACCTTTAAACATGATTGGGGACCGGGCCGCGTCCTCGGTGCGCTAAACTTACACAAGCTCAGCATGAGTGCAGCTATCCGAGGGGCCAGGAAAGCCGCTAAAGAAAAGGAAATTACTTGCCTGTGGGCCCATCTCCATGAATTCCGGACAGAAAAAGACTTCGAAAAACTGCGCTATTCATTTGGCCGTGTGTCTCAGCACGTAAATCAGGGAAACCTTCTATCCATCACCATGGTCGATTTAGCCAGAAAAATCCATAACTAAAGATGCGCTGTAAAGTCGCTTACGTATTGCATCGCTTTCCGTATCTCAGCAAAGTTTTTATTTTGCTCGAGATGTACTGGATTCGCAAGTATGGAGTGGAGTTGGATGTCTTCTCATTGCTGGCCCCCGGCCTTGGGCCCGCTCACGCACAAGCCGGCCAACAGGGGTTACTCGAAGCTTTGTGCTGGTTTGGCTAACACGAGACTTGCTGAGGGAGATGGGGCGACAAGCAGCCATTGTTACAGAAGGGCGCACATGGTAAGGATCTGCGGGGAAACTGAAGAAGGCCCTGGAGAAGGGATTTCAATCCCTCAGACCACCAATGGATATTAACTCGGCATGAACGAAACAGATAAGAGATCGGTTACCTGTCTTTTAACTGGATATGGAGCTTGCCTGGAGTAGGCTCATAGCCGACTCGGCAAGGCAAGCACTGAAAACATGCAATTCGAGCAGTTTACCTCCTGTGTAAATGCACATCTGCCGGATGATGTCACCCAATCAACAGGAAAGAGACCGATGCAACCTCTGAAAGTTGCTTACCTTCTCCTCTGTTTTCCATATCTGACGGAGACTTTTGTTGCAGAAGAAATAGAGTCGATCCGGTCGCGCAATATCGATGTGCGTATCATCTCGTTGCTATCACCACGGTCAGGGCCAGTGCAACCCCTTTCGCAGAAATTGCTGCAATACACATCGTACGCACCAGGCGTGATGAGTTGGGCCATTTGGAAGGCTCAGCTCCATTTTCTGCTTCGATCGCCCCGGCTCTATCTTAGCTTATTGGCAACGCTGTTGCGCCAACCTTATCCCAGGCATCCGCTGACTTTGTTTCTCAAGCGTGTGGTGATTTTTTTTAAGGCTACTTCGACAGCCCAAATTCTCGAGAATAGTGAAACCCAATTGCTACATACCCACTTTGCTTGGTTGTCTGGAGCAGCGACATGGATTTGTGCTCGTCTTCTGAGTATGCCCTTCACGGTAACTGTGCACTCGTATGACATTTATCATAAGAACGACTTACTACGCCTGGTTAGCCGAGAAGCAGCCCATGTGATCGCCATCAGTGAATTCAACCGAGAGCAGGTGGCAGCTTTGGGAACTTGTCCGGCCAAATGTATTTCCGTGATCCACTGCGGCGTGGACCTGACGAAATTTCAGGAGCGGCCCGGGAGACAGATGGAAGAGCCTGCCTGCGGCCCGCTGAAGATCTTGTCGGTCGGCGCCCTGGTGGGCAAGAAAGGTCACCGGCACCTCATTTCGGCTTGCCATCTGCTCAGAAAAAACGGGCTGGACTTTATTTGCACCATTATCGGCGACGGTCCCGATCGGCCTGTCCTGGGCGAGCAAATACGAGCTTATGGTCTAGAGGGCCAGGTGAAGCTCTTGGGAGTTCGTCCCCATCCCGAGATCATAGCTGCCTATCCGCACCACGATCTCTTTGTTTTAGCCTGCACAGTGACGCCTGAAGGAGATAGAGACGGCATTCCCGTGGTGCTGATGGAGGCAGGCAAGGTCGGATTACCCCTTATCTCGACCCCTGTTTCCGGGATCCCGGAGCTGGTTCGTCACGAGCAGACGGGATGGCTGGTGCAACCTGATAACCCAACTGCATTGGCGGATGCTATTGCAGCCCTGGCTGCCGATCCGAGCCTGCGGGCACGCCTTGGACAAAACGCCAGGGATCTGGTTGAAGCCCAGTTCAGCATCGAAACCAGTACGTTACAGCTTGCTGCTTTGTTTCAGAATACGTACCTACAATGGAAGCGCAACAATGCTTGCTCAAAGAAAGAAAGTACAAACAAATGACTAAATTGCTGATAAGAGAAAGAATTCCTGATGCGACTTGCTTCGCTGCCGCCAGGATAGGCATAGTTTTGCGGTTCAGAGTCAGAGCCCCATTTTTCATCATTGGAACAGGGCCCTATGGTACAACCTTGTTAGTGTAAATTCTGAAGTCCCATCCGGGCCTTTCGCCATTCCCAGGCGAAGCCAATGAATTGTGGCGCCCCGCCTTGGAGCCTTTTGAAACGACTTCGTTCGGTATACTCCCATCTAGGCCGATCCCAAGCGATTCAGTGAATTTCTGGAGCACATCCGCTCTGCCTACCAAGGCCGGTACTGGCACGTGTTATGGCGGGATGTCGCGCGGTTTTGGACAGCTCTTTCCAAAAGCAGTGTAGGATGCATTCAAAGTGAGCGAAATTCGGTAGGAGGCTTGGTAATTAAGCTGGATTAAGCCTTGCTAATTAAATCTATTGTAAAATGGCGCTTAATTTCAGTGGAAAGCAGTGAGAAATGACCAGACCCAAAGTGAAGAAAATCTGGATCGATTTAGATAACTCGCCACACGTGCCGTTTTTCAAACCGATTGTAGATGAGTTGACTCAAAGAGGCTATCCAGTGCACCGCTTGTCTCTCCGATTCACCCGAGAACTCGGAGGAATATGGAAAGTTCCCGTCTTCTGCGTCGAATGGAAGGTTGTAAACGGCTTATCATACCGGAGCCCCTCAGTTACATTCGATTCATGAACCTGGAATCTAATTCCCTGTTTGTAATCACTGACTCTGGTGGAATCCAAGAGGAAACCAGTTACCTGGGAATACCATGCATGACGGTCAGGAAAAATACTGAAAGAGCTGTCACTATCACGCATGTAACAAACCAACTATGTGAATTACCAGACCTGCCCGCCAAAACAGACAAGATTCTGGAGAATCATGTGAGGAGACCAGTAAAGATAGAGCTTTGGGATGGTATGACGGCTGCCAGGATAGTCAATGAAATAAGGAATCTCCCTTTTGGATACGGACCTGGGAAGAAGACACACGAGTCGTCGAGTTTCGCAAATTGAAGGGTCACATTTCTGAGCAATTGTTTCAATTGTGAATGTGGATTCAAGCAGCTGCTCAGCCGTGGTAAATCGGTTTTACGCCACTTTGGTAATTGCGGGTATGAAAGAGGACTGTCTTTGGACGTGAATCAACTCGTCAATACTCTCGTTAGCCTTGCAGAAAAAGGCCTGCCGGAATTGTTTGACTACGAAAGGGGTCTGTTTCACTTTAGAGTGCATAAAACCGGTGATGGGCTGTTAAAAGTGGGCTACTCACTACGATACACCATCATTTGTTTGCTCGGTTTGTCTAAATTGGAAGAAGCTGGTAGAGCTTCTCCGATTGAAATTAGGGAGACCTGCAAACATTTAATTTCGACAAGCAAAGTGCAGAATGTGGGCGATCTGGCGCTGCTGGTTTGGCTGTGTTCTATAGCCTGTCCCGATGACGTGGAGACAATGTGCTCTGAACTGACTGTCATGAACTCGATCTCAGCCTTTTTAGCGGGTGGTAAAATTTTAACAACCGAACTGGCATGGTGCCTCACCGGCCTATCCGCCCTATCGGTGGCAACAGAAAATAGGAATCCCTGGATAACTGATCTGATGTGGAATGTATTCAGAAAGTTGAAAGGGAATTATGGCGGGAAAGGCATTTTTATGCACGTCAAATCAAGCGATTTCGGCACCATTATTAGGGGGAGAATCGGCTGCTTTGCCGACCAGGTTTACCCGATTTACGCGCTATCAAGGTTCTATAAGGCCAGTGGTGAACTTGATGCTTTGAAGATTGCCGCTGAATGCGGTGACGCAATTTGCAGCCTTCAGGGGGACCTGGGACAGTGGTGGTGGCATTACGATAGTGTAACTGGAAAGGTGGTCGGCAGGTATCCGGTTTTCTCGGTCCACCAGGACGGGATGGCCCCAATGGCTCTATTTGAACTGGGAAAGGTGTCAGGAAGCGACTACGGTTCCCCTATTTACAAAGGACTTACGTGGATCACCGGGCGCAATGAGCTGAACCATAGCTTGATCGACGCAGAGAGGCATCTCGTCTGGAGAAACATTCATCGGCGGACGATTGGTAAACATATGGAAGTGCTCGCATGCGTATTTTTCAATCGATGCCAACGGGGGTATCCTGATGATCTCAGAATACTGTATGAGTGCCGGCCCTACCATCTTGGCTGGTTGCTCTATGCTTTTGCTTATATGGGCTAACTCTTTTCTCTGTATCGCCTTGCGAATATGCGGAATTGCGTTTTCCATATCAGTACTTAAGTTGCTCCTTTCAAACATTATACTATTCATGTCATGTTTTATGAAATGGGCTGGCGTGTGCGACAGTATGCAGATCAACAAGTCCATCGCTGGAGTTACGCTATGGCACTTTGCACTTCACGTAATATAGTTCTCAATTGAGCCAGTCGATTTTCACCGGTTCCTAACGTCTAAGAAGATCAGTAAGTGTCTGCACAGCTTATGCATTAACAAACCTCAATGCCAGAAGCTGATATAAAATGAAAATATGGATTGATCTCTCAAACTCACCTCATGTCAACTTCTTTGCAGGGATGATCAGAGAACTTCAAAAAGAGAACTCGGTTCTTCTGACCTGCCGTCCCCTAGCCAATACAATTGAACTTCTACAACAGACCGGCTTCACTTACCACGTCGTTGGCAGGCACTACGGGCGACACACGGCCAATAAACTCGCTGGGTTCGGCGTCCAGACAGCTCAACTATGTCATTTTCTGAAAGGCCGCCAGATCGATGTCGGTATTTCACACAGCTCCTTTTATGCTCCCTTGGTTGCACGCCTACTTGGAATTCGGACCATATATATGAACGATAACGAGCATGCGGAGGGTAACAGGATTGCCTTCTTGTTCGCCCACAGAATTCTTGTCCCAGAGTTCTTAGACCAGAGCAAGGTTGCCAGGCAGTGGGCCAATCCGGAAAGGATCACCGCCTACCCTGGCGTCAAGGAAGGTATATATCTCTGGCATCATAGGCCAACAATGTGCAACGCCAATCTTGTTCCAAAGCTGTACGGCAAGCAGACCATCTTTGTCCGGCCAGAGCCCTTGACGGCTCAATATTATAAAGGCGGCTTGAATTTCATGGACGACCTGCTCATTGGTCTCAGAGATAGGTTCAACCTGGTGGTGTTGCCTCGAAGCAAGGCCCAGGAGTCGCATTATCGAAAACCCAAGTTCATTGGAATTCATGTACCGGAGAAACCCATAGGTTTGGCAGAGATAATGGGCAGATGTGACCTGTTCATTGGAGCGGGAGGAACCATGACCCGCGAAGCTGCAGTGCTTGGCGTCCCTACTATTTCTATCTACCAGGACGAACTCTTGGATGTTGACAGGTATCTCATTGCAAAGGGCGCCATGGTCCATATGAAGAACCCGAATACAGAGTTCGTCACCCATTTCCTCGAGAACAGTCGAAAAAGGAGTGCAGACCCCGAGTTACTCCGTAAGGGAAAACTGGCTTACGATCTTGTAATAAATACTATCCTTTCAAGCCCTCAGGGCCGGCATTGGCAAGGGGGGCGCAGTTCAAATGGTGGGTGTAGATGATAAATGTACTGCTGGAGGCGATGGCGTTCGGCCTTTCGGTTATTACCAGACTTATTGGCGGCATAAAGGATTTTTTTCAACAGGGAAAGATGGGATTCATCACAGATAGCAAAGACCCCCAAGTGCTCGCAGATTACATCCGTGTGTTGACAGTAAACTTGGAATTACGTAACGCATTTCAATCCTCATAAAGGGAAATTGCCGAAACCATGGAATTGATCCGACATCAGGCCAAGGGAGCTTCTGATCTTCAACGCTCGGTCTTGTCTCGTTGTCAACGTTCGAACCAGGGACGAAACCATGACCCTATCAGACTGTGTCCCAAAGGCAACTTTCGGATCATGATTGGGCAAGGAGTGATCCATGCCTGATCTTCCCACCTGTAATCTATGCGGCTCATCCGCATACAGCGTCATTTTCAAGGAGTTCGTTGCGCAGGTTCATCAGATCGTGAAATGTGAAAAGTGCGGATTGATGTATGCCTTCCCTGTCCATGAGCTAAACTCCGATATCTATGTCAACCTTAGCCAGCAAGCACCCATGAAGGAGGACGATGCCAGTATCCTTCAGTCCTTAGACAAGCTGTCAGACTACCGAAGGATCCCGGTTGAACTTCAAAAACATATTTGCTCTAAGGGGCGTATTTTGGATGTCGGATGTTACGTTGGGACTTTTCTTTATTATTTGAAGAGCCAGGGATGGGATGTTGTGGGCGTAGAACTTGACTCGCGTGCAGTGAGGTTCGCGCGTCACAGGTTCGGGCTGAGGATTCTGAACTCATCCTTGGAATCCTTGGATAACGCCAATTACCATGACAGCTTTGATGTCGTGACATTCCTCCACGTGATTGAGCATTTAGACGATCCGTCGTCAACTGTTAAAGTTGCGCTGCGATTGCTCAAGCATGGTGGAGTTTTCGTCGTTGAGACTCCGACGTACGACTCTCTAATTTTTAGATTGCTCGGTCGACGAGAGCGCAGCGTCAGTTGCGACGGCCACATCTTCTTCTATACTGCGAAAACTCTTTCGAAGTTGCTTGAGAGAACTGGTTTCGAGATCCTCGAATGGAGGAAGGTTGGGCGCACTCTTTCCTTGGGGAGACTAATATGGAATGTGGGAGTGATGTTGAAAAGCGTCACTGTCCAGCGAGCACTACAAAGAGTGACAGATGCCCGTAATCTTAATAGTAATAGTCTCCATATATATTTACATATGAGGGATATGATCCGTTTCTATTGCCGGAAACCATAGTCGTCTCAAGTTGAATAGCTAATATAAATTTGAGGCTTTCTATCTTTTATTTTATACACATCAGGTACAGAATTATATAAATCATAAGAAGGCAAAAATAAAAAGGATAGCCTAATTATTTGTGTATTATTTATTAGTTAGATATCTGTATACGTCAACTGAACGAGGTGGAACGCTATGTAAGAAATTGATGCAATGGATTTCAAACTACTTTTACTTAGTCGTGGCATAGGCGTCAACATTGAAATAGGTGTGTACTTTGGGAAAGTAGATGCTATTTCGATTGGCGGCTACTCAGGTGTAGGCAGAAATTCCATGATTTATAAATATACGATTATAGCCAAGGATAGGACGATTGGAGGCGATATACTGATTGTTACTGATAATTACGAATTTACTACAACCGATGTCCCAATGACACAACAGGGATACCAGCCCTTTAAACCCATATCGATTGGCGACGATATATGCACAGAAATCCTACTATTGGCAGCCTAAATTCGCCGGGATTTACGTGCCCGAGAAGCCTATGGGTCTGGCGGAGGTCATGGAGAATTGCAACCTGTTCATCGGAGCGGGAGGGACCATGACCCGCGAAGCGGTCGTGCTTGGCGTTCCAACCATTTCTATCTACCAGGACGAACTCTTGGATGTTGACAGGTATCTCATTGCAAAGGGCGCTATGGCCCATATCAAGAACTCAAACGCAGAGTTTGTCACCCATTTCCTCGAGAACAGCCGGAAAAGGAGTGCCGACTCCGAGTCACTGCGTAGCGGAAAACGGGCTTACGATCTTGTAATAAATACTATCCTTTCAAGTGCTCAGGGCCGACATTTGCAAGACGGTCTCAGCTCAAATGGTGGGTGCAGATGTTAAATGTACTGCTGGTCGCCGGGGCGAGACCCAATTTCATGAAGATCGCCCCCATTTACCGGGAGGCAGTGAAGCACAACTGCGTTGATTGTAAGCTCGTCCATACAGGCCAGCATTATGACTATGAAATGTCGCAGACATTTTTCGAGGACCTGGAGATCCCCAGGCCCGATTTTTTCCTCGATGCCGGTTCCGGATCTCACGCGGTCCAGACTGCAAAGATCATGATTGCTTTTGAAGAAGTCTGTGAAAAGGAAAAACCCGATTTAGTGATGGTGGTTGGCGATGTTAATTCTACACTGGCCTGCAGCATCGTGGCAAAGAAGCTCCTGATCAAGGTTGCACATGTGGAAGCCGGTCTAAGGAGTTTCGATCTGACCATGCCAGAGGAAATCAATCGCATCGTCACGGACTCCATTACAGACTGCTTCTTCGTTACCGAGCAGAGTGGGGTTGACAACCTGATACGAGAGGGCAAGCCGAAAGATCGCATTCACTTTGTCGGCCATGTGATGATCGATAACCTGCTTCATCAACTGAAGAATCTCGAAAACCGCCATGAACCGAAGGCCGCCGCGTCGACTCTCAAGGCCGAAAGCGGCGCTTATATCTTTCTCACCCTGCATCGCCCGTCCAACGTGGATCAACCGGAAAAGCTCCTTGAGATTGCCGATGCACTAAACAAGATTGGAGAGGAACACCGTATACTCTTTCCGATCCACCCCAGGACAAAGCGACGCCTCGATCAGTTTCAAGTGCCTCTCTCACCCAACATCATCCAACTTCCGCCGTTGAGCTTCAAAGAAGCACTGTACCTGTGGAAGGACGCCTTCATGGTCATGACGGACAGCGGCGGCCTCCAGGAGGAAACTACCGCCTTGAGGGTACCTTGCATAACATTGCGGGAAAATACCGAACGCCCGATCACTATCGAAATGGGTACAAATATGCTCGGTGGGACCACTAAAGGCTCGATTTGGGAAGCATACCAACAATCTATCTCGAGGCCAAAGGTCAATTCAGTGCCTCCAAAATGGGACGGCAGGGCGTCTGAAAGGATCTGGGAAACCCTGCTCAAAAGCAGTTCGTAAATTCCAGATTGACTGCCCGGCTGCCGGACCGCATGAGTGAAAACTGGCCTCAAGGGCGAGAGCCGTCCCACGAATTGAATAAGGAACTCTACTGATGGTTAAAGCAGGTCTCATTGGCCTTGGGAAAATGGGCATCTCTCATTGTTCGATTTTGGGGGCTCATCCTGATGTCGATTTGTGTGGGGTATGTGACACGTCCAGCTTTAATCTGATCCCCCTGAAGAAATATTCTCCGTTTAAATGCTTCACCGATTTCAAGGAAATGATCGACACTTGCAATCCGGATTGTGTTTTTATTGCTACCCCAACAAGGTTTCACACCGAGGCGGCGATGTATGCCATAGAGCGTGGGGTACACCTCTTCGTCGAAAAACCCCTTTGCGTTGCTTCTCAGGAGGCCATCGAGCTGGCGTCGAAGGCGGAAGCTGCAGGGGTCGTCAACCAGGTCGGGTTTCATAACAGATTTATCGGCACGTTTCGCGAGGCAAGACGGCTTCTGTCTGAAGGAGTGCTCGGGGAAGTATATCATTTTCTCGGGGAAGCTTATGGCCCGGTTGTCCTTAGGGCAAAAGGGGAAACCTGGCGCTCGAAAAAGACAGAGGGTGGCGGCTGCCTTTACGACTATGCATCCCATGTTATCGACCTGATTGGCTATTATTTCGGCGAACCGACCAGGGTCAAAGGCACAACGATAAAGGAGATATTCTCGAGCAGCGTCGATGATGCCGTATACTCTACGCTAATGTTCGACAACGGATTGAGCGGCCAGCTCTCGATCAACTGGAGTGAAGAGACCTACCGAAAAATGACGACCCAGATAACCGTTTGGGGTAAGGAAGGCAAGCTCATCGCGGATGCTCAGGAGCTCAAGATATATCTAAGAAAGGATTTTCCCGAGCTCAATTTGAAACAGGGTTGGAATATTCGGTACATAACCGACTTGACTGAGCCTGTTCAGTTCTATTTGAGAGGTGAGGAATACTCCGCACAGGTCGACTACTTCATCAAAAGAGTCAAAGAAGCCCAGGCAAACGGCAATATAAACTCCTTTGCCAGCGCGCTCGTTACAAACAAAGTTATCGACCTTTTGCTGCAGGATTCATTAGCCGAGGGCACCGGTCCCGATAGCACCCGCCAGCTAACAAAGAAACGGCGCACCAAATTTTGGCTGAGAAGACTATTGAGGCTCTGAACCAGCACTGAATAGTGACAGTGATCAGTGAATGGTGAGCAGGGATCTGTGAGAAAAACAGGGTGACGCGGGAAGGGGTTAGAGTGAACTGAGAACAGTTAGCAGTCCTCTCCTCGCTTTTTCTGCTCACCGCTCACTGTTCACTGTCCTTTTAAATGGGGTAGTGGAAATGGATCGAATTTTATTTGGTGATAATCAATTCTTTGGCATCAACCATCTCTCGGAAGAGAAGGCGCGTTCTCAATTCATTCGTTTCAGCGATACTGCTAATATCATAAAAGTCATAGACAGCGCCTACGATCTTAATATCAAGACCTTCATGTGCACCACCCACGATCGAATCAGAGAGATTTGCAGCCACGTCCGGTCCAACCCTGAACGATATTCCGATTTCAAAATCTACCCGTGCATGCCCTACGCGCACAAGTACGCGAATATGTACACGGAACTCGGCGCCATTGAGACAATAAAGCAGTTCATGCCTGGAAGCCTGATCGGGGCCGTTGTCAAGGGTGGAATAATGCTGGCTCAATTCGATTGCATTTCAATGATGAAGCTGCTGGTCGATGCGGAAATGAGATTGTTTGAAGGTATTCAAACCCCTGTTGTGTTTCTCCAGAATGTTGTAACCGACCTCATTCTCGGCCTGCAAATGAATGAATTCTTCGTCGCTTTTTCTGAATATGTTCGGGAAAAGTATTCTGCTGAGGTTGGATTTATAACCATGAACATGCCTCTGCTCCTCGATACGTTGCAAGGATGCGGCATCCGGAACCCGATTGTGTGTTCATCAATCAACAAAATTGGGTTCAGGATGTCGGACGTAAAAGCTTATGAAAGGGCTTTGACTGAAAGAGAATTCAGGCCCATTGCCATGCAGGTACTCGCCGCCGGAGCACTGAAACCAAGCGAAGCTATCGAATACGTCTGCCGGTTTTCCAACATCCGCTCTATCTTGTTCGGGGCTTCGAGTTACGATCACATAAAGCAGACTAAAGAGCTTGTCGAGCATTTTAGCAACCACAAGCCATAATATGAAACGGGCCACAAACGGGCCGATGAAGTTGGATAGAAAACTGCTGTATTCAGCTATCCTGCTTGCCGCAAGCTGGTTCTGGTCTTTTTCCAGGGCGTGCCATACGCTGCGAAATGTCAGGACTATTCAATAGGCTTAAAAGACCCAATCATTGGCTTAATCGAAGACCTGTGGGTGATGTGATTGGAGCCACAAATTCATAGGCCCCGATGTCGGGAACGCTCTGGACCGGACTGCCTGCGTAGTCGATCGTCAGCCCCACATTCACGCCTGCATTGATTGCGGGTGACCCAGATTTGAGGGTGAAGTCAGAGGGCGTATCAAGCAGTCTTGAATCGTTTGTAAAGAGAGGATTAGCCCACACAGCATGTTGCTCAAATGTGCCACCCAATGCCGCTTTGTAAGCGGCAAAGTTAGCCAAGTTGTATGACTTGCCCGCTATATAAGCATAATGCGTCCCCTTCGCACTGCTTTGGTACGCCAGGTTATAATCGAAGGCGGCAATATAGCTCAAGTCGTTGATGTACCAGCAGGCGAAAACAGGGTCTTGACAAAGATTGTTTTTGATCACAACTCCGCTAGGACTGTAGCCTGACGCCGAAATCACACTTATCCCCGAGGGATTTTCAGTGGCCCCTGGAAAATTGCCATACATTGTATTGTTATAAATCACAGGAGACGCCACATTACCTTCAATCACTATAGGGGTTCCAGCCATATTATAAAAGATATTGTTATATATCTGTATACCGTTTTCGGGAGTGCTGCCGTTGCCGTCTATATAGAGTCCACCAGCATAAAATGATATATTAAACGTGCCGTCCTCATAGATGGTGTTGTATCTGATGGTTAGAGAACCAAAGGAAGCTCCCGAAGGATTGTCTATATCCATGTTGCTATGGTAATTATTATACATAGTGTTGTGTTCAATTATACCGTTCGTGAACGTATGACTGTTATCTACATTAACGCATATACCATGTATGCCACAATTATGTATTGTGTTGTAGCCAAAATACACAACACCGGTCTTGGCATTTATGCCGTCGCCGGGATTTCCTACTAGTCCCCAAAAGCCAACATGATGTATCCGATTATTGTTGACATTCCATCCCGTGGTGTATCCGACCCATATATTGTACTGGTTTCCATAAGCAACTTCCAGGTTCTGGATGGTGATGTAATTTTGGCTGTTGTTGTTAATCACAAAATTTTGCACCGGAGATTCCACACTTGCATATCGCGTTGCGGGGCTAGTGGCTGCGTAAACATAGACCCGCAGATTGACCTTATCGTACCAAAATTCATACTCGTCGGCGACGCTGGCTTTAGCAGATTCTGCCACTCCCCAGGTGATGACCCCATTGGATACTATGAACCAAATACAGTTGGGGGCCGTAGATGCTGAAGCATACCATAGATTTCCGCTCTCATTTGTCCATGAAGCCAGTTGAATAGACCCAAAGATTTGAGGTTTTGCTCCAGCGCCATAGGAGCCGAATGTAATCTGGGAGCTTGAGTTTCCGGATGAAGGAATTACAAGAGATGCCCTCCAAGTGCAGCCGCTATTGAACAGGATGGAGTCGCCTGGATTGAACTTCGAACTATTGACCTTTGCGATGGTGAGCCAGGGCGTAGATGTGCTGGTTCCGTTATTGGAATCACTGCCCACGGGATTGGCATTCGAAACATAGTAGGTAACCCCCGCCCACGCCGAAAGCGGCCAAGCCAGGATGATCAGTATCGCCAACACTAACACTTTCCTCATTGTTTCTCCTTCGCTAAGAGCGTAGGTGAGTGGGTGAATGGGTGAATGGGTGAATGGGAAAACCACTGTCCTATTTAATTCGTCAATTCCTCAATTCCTAAGCAATACTTATGCCAAGGCGGCAAAAGAGTCAAGCCGAAAAGCCGTTAAAATGGGTGTGTAGCATTAGGGAAGTCAGATACCTCCGGCCAAGCCGGAGG
>PLSV01000346.1 GCA_003165235.1 Syntrophobacteraceae bacterium | reverse complement strand
CTCCGTAGCCGGCGGCGCAAGCCAGGCCTTTACGATCACCCCGGCCACAGGCTACCACGTGGCGAGCGTCACGGTGGACGGATCTTCGGCCGGGGCGGTAACGAGCTATCCTTTCAGCAACGTCACGGCCAACCATACAATCGCAGCGACATTCGCAATCAATACCTACACCATCACGCCCACTGCCGGGGCCAACGGGACGATCTCCCCTTCCGCCGCCGCAACGGTCAACTTCGGGGCAAGCCAGACCTTTACGGTCACTCCGGCCACAGGCTATCATGTGGCGAGCGTCACGGTGGACGGATCTTCGGCCGGGGCAGTGACGAGCTATCCTTTTAACAACGTCACGGCCAACCATACAATCTCAGCGACATTCGCAACCAATCCCTACGCAATCACAGCCTCTGCGGGCGCAAACGGATCGATTTCCCCATCCGGAAAAGTGAGTGTCGCTTCAGAAACAAATCAGGCATTCACTATAACTCCGGCCGCCAATTACAAAACCTCGGGAGTCACAGTCGACGGGAAATCCATTGGCGCGGTTTCCAGCTATACCTTCACGAATGTAGCGGCTAACCATAGCATTGCTGCTGCTTTTGCGCGCATTCGATACAAAATATCGGCAACTTCGAAGGGTGGCGGATCGATTTCCCCGTCCGGGAATGTGAGTGTCGCTTCAGGAGCAAAGCAGGCATTCACGATAACCCCGGCCCCCCATTACCAACTTGCAAGTGTGCTGGTCGACGGGGAATCAATTGGCGCGGTTTCCAGCGGGAAATCAACACGCGCGGTAAGCTATGCTTTTACCAATGTGGCCGCCGATCATACAATTCAGGCCATCTTCGCCAAGGTCCCTGCGCCGGTTGCAGATGCCGGACCGGACCAGGCCATAAAAAGCGGTTCTATAGTGACGCTGAACGGCTCCAATTCGACCGATGCCGTCAGTGGAATAGCTTCTTACAAATGGACTCAGGCATCAGTGCCCCTGGTAAAACTATCGAGGCCATCCACACCGATATGTACTTTTACGGCCCCCAACATTGCGAGCGGAAAGTTGCTTGCGTTTAATCTGACGGTCACCAATAAAGCAGGTATTACAGGAAGCGCTTCCTGCCTCGTAAACGTCAGCGGGACCGGCCAGGCTCCGTCAGCCAAAGCCGGCGCCGATCAGACCGTTACTCCCTATACCAATGTCACCCTGGACGGATCAGGATCATCCGACCCGGCCGGCGCGATCGCTTCATACAACTGGGTCCAAATTAATGGGCCAAGCGTTGAAATTCTTAATGCCAATACTGCCTATGCTTCATTTGCAGCCCCCGATCCCGGCCCCTTTGGCGCCTCCCTCGTTTTCCAACTGCTGGCGACCGATCATTTCGGATTGACGACGAGAGACCAGTGTACGGTAAATGTAGTAAACACGGACCCGCCGCCCGTCGCCAATGCCGGCCCCGACCAGACTGCCGAAGCGAAGTCGTCTGTAACGCTTGATGGCTCCGGCTCGTACGATCCGGTTAACTCGACCGATTCATATCGATGGAAGCAAATCCGCGGGGCGCCGGTAACTCTTTCCGACCCTGCGGCAGTGGCCCCGGTTTTTACCGCACCAGCCCCCTATTCGGACGCTCAAAGCGCTGACCTGTTATTCATGCTCACCGTTACGGACGCTAATGACCGGTTGAGCGCTACAGCCAAGTGTGTTGTAAGAGTTAGCCCTAAGAATCAGTGAACAGTCCTTCCAAGGTCAGGATAAATTCACAGTGAATGGTCCTTCCAAGGTCAGGATAAATTCACAGTGAATGGTGAGCAGAAAAGACAAGAAAAAGGGCGGGGGAATTGAGGAATTTAGGAATTGAGGGATTGAGGGATTAGGAACAAATTGAGGGATTTAGGAATTGAGGAATTTAGGGATTAGGGGATTAAGAACAAGAACAAATTGAGGGATTTAGGAATTGAGGAATTTAGGGATTAGGGGATTAAGAACAAGAACAAATTCAGGGATTGGGGAATTGAGGAATTGGGGAATTGAGGGATTGAGGGATTGGGTAAATCAATTAGGGAATTGAGTCCCTAATTTGTTCTTGGCCTAAATGCCTAAATTTTCTCTCCCTGACCGGACTATGCCCCGGTGAATTGCTTTTCACCTTTAGCCTTTTCAATAAACCCTGGTTTTCTCCGTGTTCTCTGTGTCTCTCCCTGACCGGACTATGCCACGGTGAGAATTAATTTGGTCAATCCGCCTCAGGACACGTGATTTGGGAGTTTTGGGATAGGGCGATAGGAAATCGCCTCTTGAAACTTTTTTCGTAATGCTTGGGCCGGTCATCCACAAAATCATCGAGGACAACTGGCCCATGTGGCGGCGCTTTCCTTTTTAAACTACTTGGTTGGCGTTACGCTGTTCGATGAACCCGATGGCGGACTGGTCCCAATCCTGTTTGTCGCCGTTACCGTGAATGAATAGGAATCGCCGTTGGTCAGACCCTTCACGGTTATCGGGCTTTTTGCGCCTTTGCCTGTTTGCCCAGAGCTGGATGTCACAGTATAGCCCGTGATAGCGCTGCCGCTGTTTGAAGCCGGGGCCGTGAAGTAGACCGTTGCCTGGGTGTTGCCGGGCGTTACCGTTCCTATTGCCGGCGCACCGGGTACTGTGGCGGGTGTTACGCTGTTGGAATGACTTGAGGCCGGACCGGTCCCGACCCCGTTGGTTGCCGTTACCGTGAATGTATAAGCAGTGCCGTTGGTCAGGTTTTGCACGGTTATGGGGCTTCCCGAACCTGTGGCTGTCACGTTGCCTGGGTGCGAAGTCACGGTGCAAACCGTTATCGGGCTCCCGCCGTTTGACGGAAGCTTAAAGCTCACCGTCGCCTGGGCGTTGCCGGCCTTCGCCGTTACCCCGGCAGGCGCTCCGGGGACTTTGCCTGGAGCTGTCGGGGTCACGCTATTGGAGGATAACGATGGCGGACCGGTCCCAATCCCGTTGGTTGCCGTTACCGTGAATGTATAGGCGGTCCCGTTGGTAAGCCCCGTCACGGTGTGAGTGGTTGAAGCTGTTCCGGCGTTGGAGTCAACACCGCCGGCGGGATTCGATGTAACGGTGTAGCCCGTTATGGCGCTTCCGCCATTTGATGCCGGGGGCGTGAAGCTGACCGTCGCCTGAGCGTTGCCGGCTTTTGCCGTTACTCCTGCCGGCGCGCCAGGGGCTGCGCCGGGCGTTAGGGAGAATGAGAAAATCGTGCCGTAGGCACCGGCGCTCGAATGGGCCATTCCGTAGAGCGTGGACCCCGAGAGAGTGAGGGAACCGTGAGGAGCACCCCCATCGCTTTCGCCGGCGAAGTTGTACAACACCTGGAATCCGGCGCCGTACGTGTTTATCTGAAAAATCGTGCCGAAACCGTTGGCGCCTCCCGAAGAGGTCATCCCGTATAGCGCGGACCCGGACATCGAGAGCGTGAGTGCGCCATCAGGAATAGCCCCATCGTTCCAGTTGAAGCTGTGCAGCACCTGGAACCCAGTACCGTCGGTGTTGATCTTGAAAATCGTGCCGGCGTTGCCGCCTCCCGGACTGGTCATCCCGTAGAGCGTGGACCCAGAGAGCGTCAGGTCGCCGTAAGGGGATCCACCTTCGCTTCCGCCATTGAAGCTGTACAGCACCTGGTACCCGGCGCCGTCCGTGTTTATCTTGAAAATCGTGCCGGCGCCGTCGGCGCCTCCCAAAGCTGTCATTCCGTAGAGTGTGGACCCCGATAGCGTCAGGGAGCCGAAAGGACTAGCCCCATCGCTTCCGGCGCCGAAGCTGTGCAGTAGCTGGAACCCCGCGCCGTCCGTGTTTATCTGGGAAATCGCGCCGAGGCCGTTGGCGCCTCCCCCAGAGGTCATCCCGTATAACGTGGTCCCCGAGAGGGTGAGGGAGCCGCGAGGATTAGCCCCATCGTTCCAACTGAAGCTGTGCAGCACCTGGTACCCGGCGCCGTCCGTGTTTATCTGGAAAATCGTGCCCTGGTCGTTCCATAGCCCACTAGTCATCCCGTAGAGCGTGGACCCCGAGAGCGTCAGGTCGCCGTAAGGGGATCCCCCGTCGCTTCCGCCGCTGAAGCTGTGCAGGATGGAGTACGCAGCCTGCGAAACAGAGGGGCTCCCAAGCACGCCGGCCATGATGCAGATAAAGACCGGGATGCCTCTAACCAGCCCATGCACAAATCCCTTTTCTATTCTCATTTTCGCTCCCTTACGGAGGCCGGATGACGGATAACGGAAACCCTCCGGTTCAGCCCTCCGTCCTCTGTCCTCTCTTCACCCTTCAGTCTTCGTTCATCATTCATCACTCATCATTCATCACTCATCACCCTCTTTATCCGCTCCCTGCTCAGTCCTCAGTCCTCAGTCCTCTGTTCGCTCACCGCTCACTGTTCACTGTACTGCCTGCTTCCCGCTTCCTGCTTCCGCTTCTCGCTTCCAGTCCCTGCTTCCCGCTTCTCTTTTCACAATGCCGTATCGGCCAGTGAGTCGACGCCGGTGCCTTGATGGGAAATTGGGGATCGAGGGATTGAGGGATTGAGTTACTAAAAACTAAAAACTGGTAACTAAAAACTCTTCCGCCTGTGCATTGATTATTTGACTGCTCGATTAGGCCGATGAACTCTTGCCGTCCGGAATGAACCCGTCACGAGACTCAAGTTCATATTTCAGGACGTTAAATTTAAAAGAAATATCTCCGGGTAAGCGTTTGGCGGAAGAGCCGTTTCTTTGAAATGATGCATAGGCCTTCCTTAACGACGCAAGGGAGTGAGAAAAAGATTTGGCCCAATTCAACAGCTACCATATGTTTTCAAGATCTCTTTTATTGTAAACGTGGTTTCTGAAATGGAAGTAACTGTCATCTGATTCTGTCCTTTTCACATGTAACGGGTTCCTGCAACAGAGCCTGTAGAGGATGGCAATTGGTGTAAGAATCAAATAAAACATTAATGAAAGAATGATTGTGGTATTAATGATTCCTACTATTGTTGAAAATCTTAACCAGCCTAATGCGATAATCGATGCAAGCTTCTTAAAGAGTAGTCCTGACAAGAGCAAGAGTAAAGATCCATAAGCAAATTCAGCTCTGCCTAAAACTAAAGAAATAATGGTAAATACTATAGATAATGCTATTAATGTTTCAAGAGTTTTAATTCGTTTAGTTAGCTTGTCATCAACCACAAGATTAACCTCCTCAATTAGCTGTAATTTCTGAATGTATTAATAACGTGTCAATATCATACTGCAACCGGTATAAGCAATTAATTAGTAAATACGCTATAACTTAGCATCTGAGTAAAGTTAATAATATATCTACTAGAATATGGTATAGATAAACGGTGCAATGGCTGATGCTCCCAGAAATATCAAGGCTCCAACCAGCATCAAAATGACGATAACAGGGAAAAGCCACCATTTCTTTCGCTCTCTAGCGAAGCCCCAAAGCTCAGTCAGAATATTCATGATCCCCCTTTCGTGGTAAATACTATTTTTTAGCACTGGACAGATAATTAAATAAATAAGTCGAAATCTCTCTATTGGCCAAAGCAGACGGATGCCTGTCGCATTCGTGCAAATAATATCTGGCGGGATCATATTTGGATCCGGAAAAAATGCCTTTTGTGGTAATGAAGTTTATTTTTCTGTCGATCAACTTTGAAATGACCAAAGCTAAATCTTTATCTTCGGCGTACCACAAAATAACGTAAAATTTTGTCCCGTATCTGTCTTGGAGCAAATCGCGGGACTTCGTCAGGATAGAGATAAAGAGATCGATATCTGTGTTGTTCCTTTTATGACCAAGGATGAAAGGCATGATTCTATCGATCAAATAGGACTTACTCAGTAGGCGAAGCGTAAAGTTCCAAGCCCTCGAATTCACGAACTTGCCTTTGAATTCCGCTTCTCCCCTGTCGTTCAGCACATATCTCGGCCCGTTAACATCCCACAGAAAATAAGGATAGTTGCCAGCCGACCGTTCGATGTGTGGCATGAGTGCAGAATAGACAGCCACGGCTGGTTTTTCCCCCACCACGGAATCAATCAGACCGCTTTCGATGATTCTGAGCATTTGATGAGGACCATACCCAGGGGCCGCAAAATTCCAGGCTTTGTACTCATTGTCTGACTCCCTCTGAAACATGTATGGGAGAGTTTCGTCGTCATTTAGGCCTTCTCCAAAAGTAACCGAGCAGCCAAAAAATAAAATGGGTTTTGCGACAGGATTATCGTTATGCGGCGTCACTCTCAAACCGTGTTGATCGGTGGAATAGATCACGTCATAAATTACGTCATGATTCACCGTCATGACCTTGGATCTGGCGTGTTGCTCGGGCTTGGGCGTATAGCCTCTCAGTTCGTCGGAGTCGTAAAAATCCATGCCGAAAGAGCCTTCACCCTGTCTTATCTTAATGCAGGCTCCCTTGCCAAACAAAATATTACCCAGTCCAGCCAGATAGATTTCCACCAATCCAAACGCAATGAGCCCAAATGCGAGATTAAAGGCAAGGGCTCTTGTCTTTTCGGAGCTTCCTTTTTTGGTAATAACCAATAGAACCACGGCGGCTTCAAACGCCATCACTGCGTAAGGCACAGGAACGTACTTCCTGATGACTGGAAAGGTTCCCAAAATGACGGCTGTGGTCAGGAAGACCTTAAGAGCCACTTTAGTCCAATTCGTATTTGCTTTTCCAGTCATCTGATTCTTGCCACGGGGGTTGCTTCCTTTTGTCAAAAAGAAGGTTTCCAATCACCAGATAGTCCATTTCCGTTCTCATAAAGCACGTGTAGGCGTCTTCAGGCTTCCCGACGATTGGCTCGCCCCGTACATTAAAGCTCGTGTTCACGATCAGCCCGCAGCCCGTCCGCCTTTTGAAGGATCTCAGGAGCATGTGGTATAGGGGATTTGTTTCCTCGTGAACCGTCTGAACCCTTGCCGAGTAATCGAGATGCGTTACGGCTGGGATGTCGGACCTGATGAAGTAAAGCTTATCCTTTAAGCCCATCGCGTTATAGCCTTCCGGCAGCGGGACTCTCCTGCTTCCATTCACGCTGTCGATCAGAAGCATGTACGGAGAAACATATCCTTCTTGGAAGAATTCGCATGCATCTTCGGCCAGGACCGAAGGAGCAAAAGGTCGGAAGCTCTCGCGGTACTTTATCTTGAGATTGAGCTTCTTCTGCATCTCTGGATTTCGTGCATCGGCCAGGATGCTCCTGTTGCCCAGGGCTCTGGGTCCCCATTCAGCCCTCCCCTGGTACCAACCCACAACAAATTCGCCGTCCAGAAGCTCCGCAACCCTGTCACACAGACTTGCCTCATCGAACCTTTCAAAAATGGCGCCGAATTTCGCCGCCATGAACTCAACGTCCAGATCCGAATAATCGGGTCCCAGATACGCCCCGTTCATCCCGTCCATCGAGCCGCACGGCAGCCTTTCCTCCTCAAAATAGATGTGGTAAGCTGCAAGAGCTGCTCCTACTGCGCCGCCGGCATCCCCTGCGGCGGGCTGCAGCCACAGGTTCCGAAAGAGTTGTGCCTTAAGGAGCTTGCCATTGGCAACGCAATTGAGGGCGACCCCGCCCGCCATGCAAAGATTGTCGGATCCGGTGAGCCTCTTGGCCGTCGTCGCCATTTTGAAAACAATGTCCTCTGTGACAGTCTGGATGGCCAAAGCCAGATCGCAGTACTCCTGATTGATTTCGGTTTCGGGCTTCCTTCTCGGAAAACCGAACAACTCTTCCCACTTTCCTTCCTTTACCATCCTGAGACCGACCGCGTAGTCAAAGTAGTCCTGGTTGAGCCATACGGAACCGTCGTGTTTAACATCCAGCAGGTGGGAGTGGATGATGTTTATGAACTTATTGACCCGGTCGGAAGTGGGATCGCCGTAGGGTGCCAGTCCCATGAGTTTGTACTCGCCGGAATTCACCTTAAATCCTACGTAATAAGTAAAGGCCGAATAAAGCAGTCCCACGGAATGGGGAAATCTAAGCTCATGCAAGATAGTTATATCTCGACCCTGCCCGTGTGCAATCGACGCCGTGGCCCACTCACCCACACCGTCGATGGTCAGTATGGCCGATTCACGGAATGGAGAGGGGTAAAAAGCACTCGCGGCATGGGAGAGATGATGTTCGGGAAACAAAAGCGTTAAATTTTTCTTTTCTATCGGTTCCAGCTTTCGGAGTTCTTCCAAGATAAGTTTCCTTACAAACATCTTCTCGCGAATCCACACCGGTATCGCCGATAAAAACTGGGAGAGGCCTCTTGGTGCGAAAGCGTAATACGTTTCGAGCAGTCTTTCGAACTTAAGGAGGGCCTTATCATAAAAAACGACGGCGGCAAGATCAGCCAGAGGGTAGTCTTTGCTCCCCCCATTCCTCGTGTAATAGTTGAGGCAGGCTTTTATGGCATTGGACGGGAAAGACGGATCGTGCTTTTTTCGGGTAAAGCGTTCCTCCTGAGCTGCGAAGAGCACTTCGCCATCTCTTACCAAAGCTGCCGCTGCATCATGATAGAATGCAGAAATGCCCAATATGGTCGTCGTCATAGGCTCACGTTTTCCTAAGCTGTGTTTTCCACCGGATGAAATATACCGGCATCCGCTGAAATGGGCAAAACCACTCTGCGACCGTATGCAGGTGCACCACAGAGACTGCTTTTCTGGAGAACAGGTGGAAGAAGAGTTTTCCAGCCTTTCGTAAGACAACTCTCTGAGTACATGAATACTCCATTGAAATGTCTTGTTGCATCTAATGGATGATCTATTCTATCCATGCACGTCCCAATGTCCCCGCAATTCCTAAATAACAGGGTAATCCTCCGGCTCTGCCGGGGGACTCCCAGAGTTTGACATTTCCGGGAATATACGAAAGCCTTCCCCCTGTGAACCGCTCAAAGTTTACAGGGAGGAAAGCTTTCGTATGGATGAATTTCAAAGTTTAAGCCACAC
>PLSV01000249.1 GCA_003165235.1 Syntrophobacteraceae bacterium | reverse complement strand
CTCAAGCGTGGTGAACGGTTACGAATATACAGGATAGACGGGTAAGGGGCGAGCCGGGGGCAAGCCGGAGCCGATCCCGTAAAAGCAAACCTGTTAACTGCGGGCAAACAGAAATGGATAGCCGTTTCAGAATCATGAGGTCATGGTCTTTTCGCGGGAAGTTATTGCTGTTGTTGCTGATCATATTTCTGCCCGCATTCGGGATCATTGTCACATCCGGATTATGCCACCGAAGAGATGAAATCCGAAAGGCGGAAAACAATGCTCTGCTGCTGGTGCAGAGTCTGGCCGCCCAGCAGGAACAAATCGCCACCTCAACTAAAGTAATGCTCAGCACACTGGCGCAGTTCCATGAGGTGCGGAGTTTGGATTCCGATGCTTGTAATGCTATCTTCAGTGAAATGCACAATCGCTATCCATTCTATTCCGTCATACTGGCTGTAACGCCAGACGGGAACGTATTTGCTGCTTCCTCGCCATTCGAACGCGGTATAAATCTGGCAGACCGGAAACATATAAGGGATGCGATAAGGACGCTGGACTTTTCCGCGGGTGAATATATCGTAGGAAGGGTCAGCAATCTAATATCGCTCAATTTCACATACCCGGTGTTCGATGAGAATAACAATCTTGTTGCAGTGGTTATTGCGGGTTTTAGTCTGGATGAATATGTACGATTCGTATCGAAGGTCAATTTGCCTGAAGATAGCGCTATAGTCATCACGGACCACAGGGGAGTCCGGCTTTACAGGTTTCCCGGAAAGGACGCGACTGCTATGGGTATGCCTATTCCGGGTGACGCATTCAAACTGGTGTCCGGTGATTCAGAGGAGGGAATTTATGAAACGATCGCCCTGGACGGCATAAGCAGGATTTATGCATTCAAGCAGGTACGACTGAACGCACATTCCCCTCCTTATCTTTATATGCTTGTCGGTTTAGCAAAAAGCCGGATATTCCATCAAGCAGATATCCAGATGCTTTGGAATTTGTCGATTCTCGGGATTGCAGCCTTTGTTGCGCTGTTTGCAGCGTGGATTTTCGGAAACTTCGCCTTCGTAAGGCCAATCAAACATTTGGTCACTGCCGCGAAGAGATTCGGCAGCGGCGAAATGAGCGCACGAACCTGCTTGCCTCACACTCCTAATGAGATAGGCCTTTTAGCCCAATCTTTCGATGAGATGGCCTCGCTCGTGGAGACGAGGAGCATTGAACGGGAGAAAGCGGAAGCGGCCCTGAGCGGAGCATATGCCGTATTGGAGGTGCGCGTTCAGGAGCGGACGGCCGAACTGTCAATCTCGAATGCCAATCTCAAGTCTGAAATCTCCGAACGCGGTCGAGCGGAGGAAACATTGCGCTCTGTACTGGCGGAGCTGGAAATCTCAAATTATCAGTTAAAAGACGCCATCACCCGCGCCAACGATTTGGCCGAGCAGGCCGGGTTGGCGAATACCGCCAAGAGCGAGTTTCTCGCCAGAATGAGCCATGAGATTCGGACACCCATGAACGCAGTCATCGGTTTTGCCGATATGCTGCTGGATACCGACCTGATGGAAGAACAGTCAGATTATACTAAAACAATCAAGAGTAGTGGCGAAGCTCTTCTGGAGCTGATTAACGATATTTTGGATTTCTCAAAGATTGAGGCCAGTCAAATGGACCTTGAATCTATTGAATTTAATCCGGAAAAGGTCGCTTACGAAGTCTGCGAACTGATAAGGCCAAAGATCAAAGACAAACCCCTGGAAATCATATGCCGGATCGGTGACGATATCCCGGAGTGCATCAAGGGCGACCCGGGGCGGTTCCGCCAGGTTCTGGTGAACCTGATGGGAAATGCAGCCAAATTTACCGCCTCGGGTGAAATCGAGCTCGCCATTGCCGTTGAGGAGCAATAGGAGAGCCGGGTGAAGTTGCGCGCCTCCATCCGCGATACCGGTATCGGGGTTGCGCAGGACAAGGTGAAAGTCATTTTTGAGGCCTTTCAGCAGGCGGATGACTGCAGCGCCAGAAAATATGAGGGAAGCGGCCTGGGGCTTGCAATCTGTAAACAGATATCGCGTCTGATGGGGGGAGATGTTACCGCAGAGAGCACACTCGGCAAAGGGTCGGTGTTCCATTTTACCGCCTGGTTTGAAAAAGCCGAGCACCTGGAAGAGAGCGAAATGGCGAGTGCGCCCTCTCTTGAAGGGCTGCGAGTCTTGATTGCCGATGACAATGTAAACAACCTCGACATACTGAAGCACAGTCTAAGCCGGTCCGGAATGCGCGTCACCGCTGTCACCGAAGCCAAAGGCGTTCTGCCTGCTCTGCTGGATGCAGACGCGCTGGAAGACCCCTATCGTCTCGCCATAATTGACATCCGTATGCCCCAAATGAGCGGTTATGAAGTGGCTGGACAAATTCGGGCACAGAACTCGAGTGTGGCTGAGATTCCGTTGTTGGCATTTTCTTCTTCTGTTGGGCAAGGCTCGAAAAAGAGCCTCGATGCGGGCTTTAATGGACTGCTGGTTAAGCCCGCATCCTGGAAAAAACTAATGGAAGTGGTGGGGCGGTTGATCGGAACCAGACACGAGCCGCCGGCGGGCATCGAGCAGCAAACAATCACTTCTCAATCTGCTCCTGATGCAGGCGGGAACAATGGATTGCGAATCCTCCTTGCAGAAGACAATCCCGCCAACCTCAAACTCACAACCCTCGTGCTCACCAAAGCCGGGTTCACAGTGGATGTGGCCCGGAATGGACACGAAACGGTGGCTAAATATACTGCTTCCCCCGAACTCTTCGAATTGATTCTCATGGACGTCCAGATGCCGGAGATGGATGGTTTGAAGGCTACAAGGGCCATCAGGGAAAAAGGATTTGACAAGGTCCCGATAATCGCCATGACAGCCAACGCTATGAAAGGCGATCGCGAAAACTGCCTCGGCGCCGGGATGAACGATTACATATCGAAACCAATCAGGCGCGAAAATGTTCTTGAAGTGATTCAAAAATGGATTTGAGCCCAGGGCGCGGAGAAATCGAATTCAATCCCAGAGGTAAGCCCACTGCAACTACAAATTGAGAGCCCAGAATGTGGTCCGGTTGATGCCTGATTCGGCGTTAACCTTGTTTTCTACACCATTTTTGGTTCCGGCCTGGCCGAATGAGGAGTCAATGCGGGGAAGCAGATAAATCTTTGAGGAAAATTTGATATGTCATTAGAAAAACAGACTATTCTCGTTATTGACGACGAACAACTGAACAGAAAACTACTAAGAGCACAACTCTCTGTCATGGGCTACGTCATTTGGGAGGCTGCAAGCGGGAGCGAAGCCCTTGAAATAGCGAAAGAAAAACCGGACCTGATCCTGCTGGATGTCATGATGCCAAATATGGACGGATTCGAAGTATGCCGCCTTTTGAAGGAAAGTGAGGCCACTCGCGGCATACCGGTCATATACCTATCTGCGATCAGGGATGCCAAAAGCAAAGTCCACGGACTGGCTCTCGGTGGAGTTGACTATGTCAGCAAACCTTATGACGGTCCGGAGTTGCTTGCCAGAGTCAAAACACACCTAACCCTCCGTCGGCAGGAAGAGGAACTCAGCCTGTACGCCGGGAAACTCGAACAAATGGTCCAGGAGAGGACGCAGCAACTGGTGCATGCAGACCGTCTGGCTACAATAGGGACCTTTGCGGCCGCAATTGTTCATGAAGTAAACAATCCGCTTACTTCCATCGGAGGGGGCGCCGAATTGTTGAAGCTATTCTGGAACGAAGCGGAACCATTACTGGACCGGCATATGAACGAAGATCAAACCGGTAAGCTTGCAAAGGGGCTCCCAAGAGTTGGCGGCTACCTTGAAGGAATTCTAGAGGGACAGAGGCGCATCGCGCAGATTGTCAATACACTCAGGACCTATTCTCAAAGAGGCGAAACCGGCATGGCGCCATGTCTTCTGGCAGATCCGGCAAACGATGCGGTGCGGCTGGTCCAGCACAGATGCAAGCATGGGGTTTCAATCGACATCTCCATTCCTGACGAGCTCCGAATCTCATGTAACCGGCGCAAGATTTCCCAGATATTCATCAATCTTTTTACAAACGCCATTGACGCAATGCCTGACCAGAGGGGGACCATCCACGTTGATGCGGTCCCTGCAAACTGCTATGTAAACATCAAAATAAAAGACAGCGGCTGCGGGATACCCGATGCAATGTCCGAAACTATCTTCGACCCATTCTTCACTACAAAAGGAGAGGAGCGGGGAACCGGTCTGGGGCTCTACATCGTTCGGAATATAATCGAGGAGCATGGAGGGAAGATCCGTCTTGCGCCATACGACGGCGCAGGAGCAGAATTCCATATCGAGCTGCCTTTACTCCAGTAAGCTAATTCTTTCCCTGGGCTGTAACAGTGAGTCCCGGCGGTCAGAATTTATGAGAAGAGATGCTCGGAGTGTGGGCATGAGTTTCAGGTATTCAGGAAATAGTTCACAGATTCTGCTCAAATCCGCGTTAACACTGTGAGGCCTACGCCATCAACCGCGTAGATGGCGATGTGTTCTGAAACTGTCAAAATCGGTCTCCTTCCCCAATACCACTTGCGTAATTGGGAAGGATATGGGACGATTGAATGGGCCTTCCGAGCGTTTCAAGAGGTCTTTCGGGTCAAATCTGGGTGCAAGGTGCGCTTCAAAATCAGTTGGCGATTAAGTTAACGCATTATTCAGGATTATAGCCCTTTTATGATTTTATTCGCCTGCCCCGCAAAAACCCAGGAAACAGGACGCCGTACAATAATAGATCCATACTTACTTGTGGTTCTTTTGCTGAGTTTGTTTTTCAGGCTCTATCATTTGGGTGGACAAAGCATATGGCTGGACGAGGCGCTTTCAATTAAGTTCGCAAAATTAAAGTTGCTTCAGATATTCTTTTTGCACGACAACAACCCTCCTCTTTACTATACACTTTTGCACTGGTGGATTCAGTTATTTGGCGTCTCCGAGTTTTCTGTAAGATTACCTTCAGCCATATTTGGAATTCTTTCTGTACTGATGATGTATAAAATAGGAAGTATGCTGTTTGATGTGGAGGCAGGTAGGTTAAGTTCGTTTTTATTGGCAATATCTACATTTCATATATATTATTCCCAAGAAGCTAGAACCTATAGTCTTTCACTTTTTCTTACACTTCTCGGCATGTATTTTTTTCTCAAAGCCATCGAAAACATGAGTCATAAAAACGTGATTGGATATGTCCTGTCCAGCGTCATGTTATTGTACTCACATATTTACGGGCTGTTTATAATAATTGTCCAGAATCTATATTTTATTATTAGCTATTTACTGTCGAAGGAAGGTAAGCAATACGCTTTTAGAAAATGGATATTAATTCAATGTGTAATAGTAACGCTATTTGTTCCATGGATTAGTATTCTCGTGACTCAGGTCCATGAAGTAGAGAAAGCCTTTTGGATACCGATACCAGATATTTATACTATATATAGGTCTTTCTACAAGTATTCTTCCCAATCTACAAACCTTTTATTAATCTTCGTAGCACTCTCTATATTTTCAATAATTTTTTTTGAAAAACCTCGAGGCAGTTTAAATCGAGAATCTTTTTTTGAATCGTCGAAAGGCTGCCAAAGGAAAATAGGTTTGTTACATACCGATAAAGTGTGTTTTCTGCTGGTGTGGCTGATGACTCCTATAATATTACCGTTTATTATCTCACTTTTCTCCCAACCGATATATCTCGCGAGGTATACAATTGTAGCGTCAGCAGCATTTTTCTTGCTGATAGCCAAAGGGGTAAGCAACATACGCAATAGATATATCAAATCATTTATCATTATCGTCATTACCGTATTGTCACTCATGCAGGTATGGAGATATTACATTGAGATTAACAAGGAACCATGGAGGGATATAGCACAGTATATTGATACTAACTTCCACACAGGTGACGTGTTAATAATCGAGGCTCCACATTATATAACGCCTTTCAATTATTATTCTAAAAACGTGCTAATTAGAAAAGAATATGAGCTGAAGGATTCAGAAGGTAATATTGTTGTGAATGATGAGAATGTAGATAGATTGTGGAAGTCCTTGGAGCACTGCAACAGAGTTTGGTTGATAATAGGTCATTCCGGAGTCTCAAATAGTAGGATCAGGAAAGGACAAAAGCTGGATATGCTTACTGAAGTGTTTGTATTATCAAGTGTGAAAGAGTATTACGATGTAAAGTTATTTTTATATGTACGAAGACAGACTTGAGTTGACACATTGCATAAAGAAGGATATTCAGGCACCCTATGGATTATCGCCAAATAATCCAAGACAGGTATCTAAGGAATCTCGGGCAAAAGATCTCGAAAAACCAGTGAAAGCGGACTATTAGAGCGTAGTAGCGTATAATGCCGTGTTGCGTTCAAGGATGCAGCATGTCCTGTCCGTCCGTGCTGAGGCATCGAAGAATGGACGGACCAATAGATACAATGGCCGGACTGATAAACCGGAAGCATCTACATCGATATCTTCTGCGCTGCGTTCCGCATTTGAATTCCATGCACCAGGGTGGCGCCGCCGCGAATGGCGGCGGCCACGTGGACCGCTTCGGTCATTTCGCCCAGGTTCGATCCCTTTTCCAGGCAGGCCTGAGTATAAGCGTCGATGCAGTAAGGGCACTGGATGGCATGAGCGACAGCCAGGGCTATCAGGGCTTTTTCTCTTTCCGTGAGTTCTCCTTCATTGAATACCGCTGCATAATATTCGAAAAATTTTGCCCCCATTTCAGATGCTTCAGCGGTTATATCTGCGAATTTCGCAAGATCGCCGGTCTTGTAATAACAATCCATGAACAGCCCTCCCGAAGACTTTATGTTTAGAGTCCAAATAGGAGACCATACCCTAGGTCTTTATTGCGCCTCCGCAGGTGAAGCCCGCACCGGCCGTGCATGCATAACAGTGCTCCCCGGCGCCAATGGAGCCGCCTTCCGCCGGAACAGTTTCGACTTCTGAGATGTGAGTTTTTCTACCGCCCAATGGGATGTTTGCGGCTTGATTGAAGTCGCAGTCATACAAGTAGCCATCCCATGAAACCGAAATGAGAGACCTGCACATAAGGCCCGAAAGAGCACGCTGATTGAAGCTGGAGAAGAGCTTTTGCATGTAACCCCGGTAATTTCCCGTCTGAACCAGCCATTGTTTGAACCTGCCCAGGGGAACGTTTCCGAGTGAATATAAATTCGTGAACGTGACGCCGAAGTTTTTTTCCAGTTCCAGCCGGAACTTTTTTTCCACCTGGGCTTGTGACGCAGCAAGAAACGCTCCCGTCGGATTGCTCGCCAGATCGAGCCTGAGACCGGTATCCGGCAGGCCGTATCCTTTCGAATTGAGCTTTCTGAGGGCTTCAATCACCCTGGCGAAAACGTCCTGTCCACGTTGAGATTCAAACTGTCCTTTGTGAAGCGATGGAAAGGAGCAAACAATTGTGACCCTGCGGTCGGTGCACAGGTCTAATATGTGGTCATAGTAGCCCTCAGCCAAGAGCGTGAGGTTTGACCGGAGAATCAGTTCGGTTGTGAGCGGAGACAAGCTTTGGATAAGGTGAGGCAAAATGGGGTTCATTTCCGGGGCCCCACCGGTAATGTCGATGACCCTGAAAAAATGGCGCCGGGTGAAATCGATTACCGCCCTGGCGACTCCCATGTTCATCAGTTCGCGTCTGGTCCGCCCGGCTTCCAGGTGACAATGCCGGCATGTGAGGTTGCAGACCCGGCCAACGTTGATTTGAAGCACGGTTGTCCTGGCTCGAACCAACTCCAGCCGCTGCCGGTTCAGGAATTGGGGAAATGCTTCAACAACGCCTTTTTCTAAAACCATGCCCTCAATTCCCAAAATATTCCCAGCTCAATCATTTTTCAGTAAACAATTGCATTGAAAATAATGCCTCGTTGACGCCAATCAAGTGCGCCTTCCACAAAGCCCGCGAAAGATTTCTCGAAGATCTCTGTCGGTCAGGCCGCGCAAAAGCTCAGGCTCATACTCATCAGTTTCCATCTCGCCTTCGTGTTCCTGCATCGGGCGAGAGGGTCCCTCCTCATCTGTCGAGCTCCTCACCTGCAATGCCCCGCTTGCACCACTGTCCGCCAGGGCTTCAAATCCGGCATTATTTTTCACCCAGTGATCGCATTCGTCGTGGCTTCCGAGGAAAAGGAAACTAATTTCCTGTTTCCCCATGACTGCTATCAAGCGGTATCCCCTTACAAGGTCGAACTTGATGCAGTTCGGTATGCGGGCTTCACCATACTTGGTGAGTCTTCCCAACTGCCTGGGACTGCAAATACCTTCAAGAGCCTGATTAATTATCTTCCGCGCATGTTCGGCAGCCTGTGAAGCATTCCCCCCTCCTTTCTGCAGGGCTTTCATCTGCTTGATTACATTCGGACTGATATGGACATTTAATTCTATAGGCATAAGCTTCTCCAGTGGCGTTTTAGCTTTATACCAACTCCGCTTGCTTCCGTCTAATCGATTTTATTGGATAAACCAATCTGAGCGATAGGAATAATCTATTATGTCTGAAAATGGCGCAAATGCTTCATGCCGGATTTGCGCTCGACCCCGATGCGAGGTTGGGGCGGGTTCTATGCCTTACGTCCAAATCGCGGGCAACCGCAGCCTCCCGTAACCCGCTTATACGAAGTTGCGTTCAAGTGAGCACCCAAAAAAGCTGAAAAGCTCTCCATGCCCGGNNGGAAGTCACTTCCCCGCTCTTTTCGGTTGCCTCAACTTGAGCGCAACCTAGTATTAAATGGCGCGGACCGTATCCGGGAGGCAGTACAGCAAAAATCCGGATGCTCAGTTTGACAGCCTTGCGTCCATCGTGGGATTGAACTCATTCTTGCCGATGACATCGGAATATCCTATTTGACAAACTGATGAGGCGTTCACATATTATGCAGCGAAAGAAACCCTGGACCGGGAAGTTTTGATTCCTTTAAAGGAGGTAAAAATGCTGCAGGTAAAAGAGGTGGAAAAAAGATTAACCGGTGTCGTTTATGACGCAAAAGCAAGTTGTCATGCCCCTTCATGTCACGCTCCTTCATGTCATGCCCCTTCATGTCATGCTCCCGCTTGCCACGCGCCCAGCGGAAGCAAGTAACTCTGTGTGCTGAGGGACGCTCATAGCCGGAGTCCCTCAGCATCCTCACATATTCAAAGCCGAGAACAATGGCTGGCAAGCATGCTTGAAATTGAAATTCCAGGATTCAAACGCTTGTTTCTGGCCAACCTGGTGCTTGACTACAACGGAACTTTGGCCTGCGACGGTAAAATGATAACCGGTGTTGGGGAGAGGCTTGAGTTGCTCTCCGATCGTCTTCAGGCGCATGTCCTGACTGCGGACACTTTCGGAAGCGCAAAAGAGGAGCTTGCTAAACTGCCCTGCCGGGTGTCGGTGCTTTCCCATGAACATCAGGCCGAAGCCAAAGGGGACTACATAGGAGACCTCGGTCCCGAAGAGTGCGTGGCGATTGGAAACGGAAGAAACGATCGTTTCATGCTCAAAAGGGCCGCATTGGGCATCGCGCTGCTTCAGGCCGAAGCCGCGTCAATCGAAGCGGTTCTCGCTGCGGATATTTTGAGCCTGAATATACTGGATGCGCTGGACCTCCTGCTCAATCCGCTGCGTCTCACCGCCACCCTGCGGGATTGATCGGCCTGCACGCGCGCTGTTAAGTTTTGGCGAGATCGTTTTTGTGTTAGGTCTAATGGAATGCTTAGCCTGGAGCCGCATCCCTTCAGTGCCTGGCATGGAGCAGGGAGGAGCAAATGAGCGAGGAAAACCTTGATTGTCGTGGGCTGGCTTGTCCGAACCCGGTCCTGAGAACAAAAGAGATCATCGACCGTGGGGATGTCGCCAGGCTTAGCATCCTGGTTGATAATGCTGCAGCCAAGGAAAACGTGAGCCGGTTTTTGTCCCGAGTGGGATACGAGGTGAGCATTTCCGGGGAGGATGGTAATTTTAGGGTAACGGGAATCAAAGAGGAAGGGGCCGCCTGCGAAGTGATGGAAGAACCTGGAACTCTGAAGCAGGAAAGCAGGATCGCGGTGCTCGTCGGGACGGATTCCATGGGCAAGGGGGATGAGACGCTTGGCCGAAAGCTCGTCATCAATTTCATTGCTACTGTGAAGGAGATGGGACCGGAGCTTTGGCGACTGATCCTGCTCAACGGCGGAGTAAAACTCGCGGTGGAAGGCTCAGAGTGTCTCGCAGCGCTCATGGCTCTTGAGAAGGACGGCGTTAATGTCCTCGTTTGCGGAACCTGCCTCAACTACTTTGGGCTTTTGGAAAAGAAGCTGGCCGGGGAAACGACCAACATGCTGGACATCGTTACGGCGATGCAATTGGCGGACAAGGTCATAAGCATCATGTAGCCTCTTGCTTCACCTCTTGTTCGAATATTGGGAGAAAAGATGACCCGCCATCGTGTGGAACTGGCCAAAACCGTCCGTGCAGCAGGTTGAGCGGCAAAAATCGGTCCGGGGGACCTGGCTGAAATTTTGGAGGGTTTGCCTCTGGAAGAAGACCCCAATCTTCTAGTGGGGAGAGAAACATCCGATGATGCAGGTGTTTATCGTCTCTCCGATGAAGTCGCGCTCGTTCAAACGATAGATTTTATTACTCCCGTTGTGAACGACCCTTACGATTTTGGGCGCATTGCAGCGGCAAATGCCTTGAGCGACGTTTACGCGATGGGTGGCCGGCCCCTCACGGCCATGAATATCGTATGCTTTCCAGTGAAAGACCTGGATAAGCAGATATTGAAGGAAATCCTGCGCGGAGGATTGGAAAAAATCCACGAAGCTGGAGCTGCGCTGGTTGGCGGCCACAGTGTTGAAGACCCGGAGATCAAGTATGGCCTTTCTGTTACAGGAGTCGTGCATCCCGATCGAGTGCTCACCAACGCCGGGGCAAGGCCTGGAGATGCGCTCATCCTTACAAAACCGCTCGGTACGGGGATACTGGCCACAGCCATAAAGGCGGGACTGGTTTCCGAGAAAGCCCAAGGCCTTGCAGTGGAGACCATGGCGGCCCTGAACAGGAAAGCAGCCGAAATAATGGTTTCCTATCCTCTGAGCGCCTGTACCGATGTGACGGGTTTCGGCCTCCTGGGCCATACACTGGAGATTGCAACGGCCGGCAAAGTGGCGATCACGATCTATGCCGAGAGGGTCCCGCTGTTGCCTGAAGTCCTGGATTCAGTCCGGATGGGCCTTTTGCCTGCCGGCAGCTTCGCCAACAGGAACTTCTGCGCCGGCCGGATCCGCCAGATGAGGAGCATCGACCCAATGCTTCTCGATATCCTTGCAGACGCGCAAACATCCGGCGGGCTTCTCATCTTTCTTCCGGAAGAAAGCGCCTGGGACCTTGTAGGCGACCTGAAAGCGCACGGGGTCCCCTTTGCAGCCGTCATCGGCCGTGTCGGGGCCGCCGGTGACACGGGCATGATTGAAATTGCGTAATGCGTAAGCCGTTTATTTTTTCAAGGAGTATAAAATGCCAAACAAGACCATCCGGGACCGCGCCTCCGGCGCGATGATGGGGGCCTTCATAGGCGACGCCATGGCCCTTGGTCCTCATTGGTATTACGATCTGGCTGAACTTCGCCGCGACTACGGCGGTTGGATCGACGGCTATACCGATCCCAAACCCGGCCGATACCACGATGGACTCAAAGCAGGCCAACTTTCCCAGGCAGGTTTTATTCTCAAGCTCATGCTTCGCTCCCTCGTTGATTGCGGCGGTTACTATGAAACGGATTTTTGCCGCCGGATGGATGAAGAGCTTTTCCCGCTTCTTGACGGAACACCGGTGAGCGGACCGGGGGGATACACCAGCCAGTCAATCCGGGAGGCATGGAAGCGCCGCGTGCAACAGAACCTGCCCTGGGGGCAAACCGGAGGCCACGCGGACACCACCGAAGCAATCGAACGCACCCTCGCCATAGCCGTTCGCTATGCGCGGCAACCCGCTCAGCTCGCGTCCGCCGTAGCCGGCAACACCATCCTTACCCAGGCGGATGACACCGTGGTCTCGATGACTGTGGCATTCGGCGCGGTGTTGGGTCTTCTGGTTCAGGGGCATAGACTCGACGCGGAACTGTCGGCTAAACTCATGGAATTGGTGGAAAAAGGGGAATTGCCCTTTCACTCCGTGACCCGCGACAATTTCCAACCGCCACGTCCCGGCGATCCGGACCCACCCCGCGCAGGCCGGTTCGCCTCACCGGACGCCTTGCTTTCGCCCTCCTATATGGCCAGGGCTGCAGTGGATCCGGAAATCCGCATAGAACCAGCATGGAAGGCGTCCATCGTTTACGGCATGCCCTGCGCCATTTACCACCAGCTTCCTGCCGCTTATTACCTCGCCGCCCGGTTTCACAACGATTTCGAATCGGCCGTGCTCCATGCTGTTAATGGCGGCGGGCAAAATCAGGCTCGCGCTATCCTCACCGGGGCGCTCGCCGGCACCCAAACCGGCTTTTCGGGCATTCCTCAACGCTTCCTCGACGGGCTCGAAGAAGCGCCTGCACTAAACAAACTGGCCGTGGATCTAGCTTCGAAGGCCGAAAACCCCTGATGCCGATAAATAGAGCAGAAGATGGGGTCAAGCCGCCTTGATCCCAACGAAGAGAAACTGTAGAGGGCAATCCAGCTCCACGCGCCTCCTTCCTGACGTCCTGAGCCTATCCCAGCTATTCTTCATAAGTAACCGCGCTTTGCTCGATTAGATCGGCTATTCGCTCCCTTGTGAGCATCCCAAGAACATTTCCGCCTGCCTGAGGTTTTCATTTTGAAACTACGACGGCGGTGTTTGCCCCTTCCGTGCGCATCCCGCGTACAATCTCAAAAACAGGCGACTCCTCGGCATCCGGGTTTAGGGCGGCAGACGAACCCCAAATGCCCATCGAGATCCGCTGGTGGTCAGGTTGATGCGTTTGGACTGATATTTAACAGGTTAATTGACAAGTCCCGGCGCATTTTCGAAAAACGGGACTTTTATTGGGTGAAAACGTAGCTATGTTTTAATTGGCCAATTGAGGAGCGCTATGAAGCATACGACATTCACCACCCCGATCGAGGACCGCTACTTTGAGGACTATGAAGCTGGTTCTGTATACGAATTCGGTTCCATAGCCGTGGAAGAGGCCGAGGTTCTCGACTTCGCGCGCCGCTTCGACCCGCAAGTCTTTCACTCCGATCCTGAAGCAGCGAAGAGAACCGTTTTCGGAGGCTTGATCGCCAGCGGTTGGCATACAGCCGCCATGATGATGCGCCTTTTTGCGGACCACTTTCTCTCATGGTCGGCGAGCCTGGGCTCTCCCGGCGTCGACGAGCTGCGCTGGACCAGGCCGGTGCGCCCCGGCGATGAACTTTCGATACGCGTGACCGTTTTGGAAGCCAACAGATCGCGTTCCAAACCCGATCGGGGCTCCATCCTCTCATTCGTCGAGGTGTGCAACCAGAACCATGAGGTGGTATTGACCGTGAAGGCAGTCAACTTCCTGCTCTGCCGGGAGACGCCACAACAGGGCTAATGAAAACTGAAACCGCCCAAAATGGCGGATAATCCTTTCCACTTGCGCGCCTGACAGGGATAGGGATCAGCAGTCCTGCGATTACAACCATCGATGTCGCCTCCCGCTGGAGGAGCTAATACTCCATGGCGCTGTCTCCAATAAAGATCGGCGCCGCGATGAGAGTCACAGGAACCATTGGAAACAGCCCGAGTTTGATAAACATCACCTCCCCGGGATGTTTTGAAGCTGTTCAAATCCCTATGTGCTTCATCGGAACATTTTCACCCGAACCGGAAAGAAAGGAAATGCGCCATGCATTTTGTAGTTATCGGCGCAGGCGGGATTGGAGGCTATTATGGCGCGCGACTACAAGCCAATGGCCAGCTAGTTACCTTTATTGCCAGGGGAACTCACCTGCAAGTGCTAAAAACCCGAGGGTTGCGCGTTAACCATCCCGAATGGCGGTTTGACGCCCCGGTCAAAGCTTGCTCGCTGGAACAATTTCTCCAAAGCTCCTTACCACCCGAATCGGACTTGATAGTTCTCTGCGTCAAAGCCTTTGACACCGAAGCCATCGCCCGTCAGCTTGCAGACTGGCTCGGGGAGTCTTCCACGCCGGTGTTGTCGTTACAAAACGGAGTGGACAACGAAGCTGTGCTGACCAGACACTTGGGCACGGAGCGGGTCCTGGGAGGGCTGGCCGTGCGGATTGGCTCGCACCTGACTTCTCCGGGCATCATCGACGTCGTTGGACCGGCGCAGGTGGTTCTGGGCCAATGGCCGACGGCTGCTGCGGCTTCTAACTCGACAGAACTGCTCAAGCGGCTGGATGCCGTTTTCAACCACGCCGAGATTCCCACCCGAGTGACCGACAACATTCAACTTGAACTGTGGCGCAAGCTGGTCATCAACAACGGCGTGAACCCTTTGTCAGCCCTCACCCGCCTGGATACCGGCAAGCTCATGAGCGACCCCGGCCTGTCGCAGATTGTCTATGGAATGATGACCGAAGCCACGGTCGCAGCCGTAGCCGATGGGGTGTCGCTGACCGAAACCGACTGCAAGGAAATGTTTGAGTTGATCCGCCAATTTGACCCGATAAAAACCTCGATGCTGGTGGATTTTGAGCACAACCGTCCATTGGAGTTGGAAGAAATCTGTGGGGCGGTGCTATCAAGGTCGCAGCAGTTGCAGCGCGAGGCGCCCTACACATTCATCATCTACCAACTGCTACGGTTGGCCTCATCACGCATGTCCTAATGCGCTGTCAACGAAGTTTCCAACTTTGGCGAGTCATCGTCACCCCGGCGAAGCCTGCCCCGGAAGCATCTAATCCGGGGACCGGGGTCCAGTGATTTCAACCAGCCGAAAAGATGCTGGATTGCGGTTTGCGCCGGAATAGCGGTTTGTGCGTCCGCATCCTTTACAACTTAGTTGACAATGCACTAATACCGCGTCCCGTAGATTAGACTCCCAGCGAGGCAGGCGGCATAAAGGCGTTGACCGTCTCCGGGGTTTCATCTCCCGTAGGATGCGAGAGGGAAAAGGCTGCGATCCTCACCAGGATCGGGCAGAATCATCCTCAACTCAGGGATCTGGTTCTTCACCCGGATGCAGATGTAATCACCATCGATGTGCCATCCTCGGAAGTCGAGCGGGTGGAAATGGTCAGGCTCTTCTTCCGGGACAGCGCCATCGCTATTCCAATAGTGAATCTCAACGCGCTACGGGACGGAATCGTGGAGGAATAGCGATTGAATTTTTCACACATGGTTCCTCAAATGCAGTTCGATGGGGTGAGGATACAGATAGTATTGCCCTTTCAGGTATGGTTGATCATACTTGCGAACGTAGTGTTTGAGCAGGGTCAGTGGCGCAATGAGCGGAAGATCTCCTTTATGATAATGATCTATTACTTCAAGGAGTTCCAACTTTTCGTCTGATGTGAGCAACTTCTTGAAATAGCCCATGATGTGCTGCAGTACATTAGTGTTCTTTTTGAGGGTGGCCCTCAGTCTGAGGGCTTCCATCAGCATCCTCCCGTAATCTTTGAAGAGTTCCTCTGATGGGATTTCTTTTACTCTTGCAACCAGTTTTCCCATCCTACTGGTGTGTTTGGCGCTGTGAGACATGATTAACAGTTTGTGCCGGCTGTGGAATTCAACCAGTCGGCTCAACTTCTGTCCTTGTTCCAACATTTCTCGCAATCTTTTGATAACGAATACCCGCTCGATAAAATTCTCTCGAAGCGCCTGATAATGAAGCCTTCCTTCGTCTTCGACGGGCAGCAAGGGGAAATGTTTCATGAAGACCCCGGCAAAGAGGCCGACCCCGGTTTTGTGGGGCATTCCTTTTTCGTCGAAGACCTTCACTCGCTCCATTCCGCTGCTGGGCGAATCGCTTTTAAAAACAAACCCGCAAAGGTTCTCTGACTCGAGCTCTTTGACCCTTTGCCCAGACCAGGCCAACAGGCGATCAGTGACGTCCATTTTCGTTCGAGTCGTTATGAGACGTGGTGTTCCTGGCTCTCCTTCCAGGCGCATGGATTCTCGGGGTATTCCCAAGCCACATTCCACCTCAGGACATACCGGAACGTATTCGACGTATTGTCCCAACGCATCTCTCAAAAACCGGTCGAGCTTGTGGCCGCCGTCATATCTAACGGGTTCCCCAAGCAAACAGGCGCTGACGCCCAGTTTAATTTTTTCCATTTCTCATCTATAATCAAATGCTTCTTAGCGCGCAATAGCTGGAGTGGGACGAAAGATTTCAGGGCAGATGATTAAGTTGATGCATTGTTCCGGTCAAATCAGGTAGGAGAAAGAATATGCTGAAGGTCACCCCGCATCCCGACTATCCTCCTGAAGATGGCAGGTATCTAAGGGGGAATGATTTTTCTCCGGTTGCTGTGGCAATCATTTTAAATTGTGATGCAGACAAAATCCCACTGGAGCTTGAGAACCTTGTGAGGGCCGGCATAGAAACGGGAGCAGCTCTGTCCGGCACTGTGCAAACTGAGAATATTGGTTTTGAGAAAATTGTCTCCAATATCGTCGCGAATCCCAATATACGCTATCTGATCGTCGGCGGACCGGAATCTGAAGGCCATTTGACCGGAGAGGCTCTGAAAGCTTTGATTTCTAATGGTGTCGATGAGAAGAAGCGAATCATTGGGACCGATGCGCCGCATCCATTTCTCTTTAACTTGCCCGTTCAGATGATTGAGCGTTTCCGAGAGCAGCTCTCTGTCGTTGATCTTCAATTTGAGGGAGACCCAAACCTCATCCGAAAAGCCGTGTGGTCTTGTTACCAAGAAAGTCCGGTGGAGTTCCGAGGTTATTCGTTGTTTGATCGAGGCGCTTATCCTGAGCAGCCTCTGAGCGGCAAATTAACCTGGCGCATCACCCAACCATGGGCCGAGATCCTTGATGATAAGGAACTTGAGGGGCAAAAGAGAGCGCGAGAACTTATGGAACGTCTGAGGACAAAGGCCAATAAGAAACAAGATGACAAGCCGTAGGAACGTCTGGATGGATTATTGCGGGTAAGAGATGAAATATACAAACCCAGACCTGTCCAACTCGGCGCTCATGACCATTGACGTTCAACGTGATTTCTCGCTGCCCGGCTCGCCGGCCGAGATTCCCGGAAGATGGGCGTTGTGCCCTCCATCGTCAAACTGCTCAACGCCTATCGCACAAGAGGAAGACCCATCGTCCACATAGTCCGATTATACCTCAGCGATGGATCCAACGTGGACCTCTGCCGTCGAGAATTGATCGAGAGCGGGAAGGATCTGGCGCGTCCCGGATCAGCCGGCGCCGAACTGGTTCAGGAGCTTCTCCCCACATCGGGTACGGAGCTTAACTGTCCTCATTTGCTTGGGGGAGGGATTCAGGCGCTGGGACCCGGAGAGGTTGTCATCTATAAGCCGCTGTGGGGCGCTTTCTTTGGGACCCCTTTGCATGACCATCTCGACGGGTTGCAGGTCAACACATTGGTTGTCTGTGGCTGCAATTTCCCCAACTGTCCTCGCACAACGATATATGAGGCAAGCGAACGGGATTTCCGAATCATCCTTGTTGAAGATGCTGTGTCAGGGATATATCAGCAAGGGAAGGAAGAACTCCGGAACATCGGTGTCCACCTGTGGTCAACTGAGATGCTGATCAACAGGCTGAACACCGAACCAGGCGTGCCAGGCGACCCCTGATAGCGATTAAATCCCTCTCATTCAATAGGATGATCTGAAGGGACTGCTCGCGGGAATGAATTGGCGGCCGGTCCTTTTTATTTTTATGGGACAATTCCGGGCAATTTGCTCACATAGTCAGCAATGCCTCCAAACTCCCTCTTGCCCCGGAAATGGCAGATTCTCAAGCTTATCTGTTTTGCTGAAAGCAGGCCCGTTGACCTTGGGCTTGCCTTTTTGATTCTTGTCTTGAAAGGTTCTATGGGTGTACAAAGTATCACGAGATGTTTTTCGGCGCTCGACGAACCCAAAATGCCCTTCGTGATTCGTTGGCAGCCGGGTTGAGGCATTGTTCGGAATGAAAGTTAAGAATTTCAGTGGATGGTGCTTCCACCGGCGTTTGCTGTGAGGGACGGCGGGATCTCGGCGAGAGGCAGGCTGAAAAGCCAAAATGCTGCACGCAGAATTGATGCTCAGGGAAAGTAGAGCAAGAGGTTATGACCGAAATGGCCAATAATGGGATAATCGCAATCATTTTCGTTTGATCGCAGCCATTAGATCCTGATAATCTTGATCTACGTTTGGGTGACGATTCATGTTTTAAGGAGACTTGGTATGACGCTCGGTTCCAGCACTTACGATCAAACAATGTTCAAGGACACCTTCGAAAACGAGTTTACCTACCTCAATGGATTCTTGCGTAATGTGCGGCGGTTTGCAGAAAAACCTGCACTCACCTGCCCGCTTCGAAATCGAACATGGACCTATTCGGAACTGAACCGGGAATGCAACAAGCTGGCAGCCGCATTGCTCGAGGCGAAAGTAGGCAAGAACGACGTGGTGATGTATCAGCTTCCGAACTGCGCCGAGTTTGTCTTTCTCTACCTGGGGCTTCAGAAAATCGGGGCTGTCGGCTGCCCCATAAACTACCGCTTTGCATATGGAGAAACAGCCTACGTCATAGATGACAGCACACCATGTGTATTCTTTTATGATGCGGATGTCCGGGAGAATGCCGAAAGGGCGCTTTCAGCGGCCGTACACAAGCCTCGCCAAGTCGTCATGGTGGACTCGTTTGAAAAAGGAAAGCTTGCCGGGGGGGCCGCAACATATGAGCAATTCGTCAGCAACCGGCCGGATCACGACCCGGGCATCGAGCGCCCCATGCACATCTACGATGAAACGACCCGGCTCTATACTTCGGGCACCTCCGGCATGCCCAAAGGAGTTCCCCTCAACAACATCAACGAACTCCTCTCGGCTCACGACGTCATCATGCATTTTCCCCTCACTCCTCTCGACAAGACGATGAATATGTCTCCCTGGTTTCACCGGGGAGGTCTGCACTCCGGCGGTCCTAATCCCACACTCTATGTGGGAGGGGAGGTGGTCATTTTGAGGCAGTTCAATCCGCGTGTTTGCCTGGAACATGTAGAAAGATATGGCCTGACATTCCTGATCGGGGCGCCGCCCATGCTCAAGCTCCTCCATGATCAGCAGATAAGGAAAGGGGCGGATCTCAGCAAGCTCAAAGGCATCGTCACCATGGGCGCACCCCTGGATAGGGCAGCCTGCCTGAGCTTTCATAAAGTCCTCACGAAGAACATCTTCAACGGCTACGGCAGTTCCGAAGCTTTTTGGAACACTTTTCTGAGGCCTTGGGACCTGCCGGACAGAGCCGGGTCTGCAGGGCTGGCCTGCACGGATGACGACGTAGCCGTTGTGCGGTTATATCCCGATCACAAAGCGGAGCCGCATGAGCATGTGGCAAAGGACAACAGGGAGGTTGGGGAAATCATTGTCAGGGCCCCGGCAAAGACGACCTACTCCTACCACAACAATCCGGTCGAATGTGAAAGAAACTTCTACAAAGGGTGGCTTTATGTCGGGGACCTTGGCACATGGGACAAGGATGAGTATGTAACCGTCGTGGGCAGAAAATACGATATGATCATCTCCGGGGGCGAGAATATACATCCCCTTCAGGTGGAAGCAGTGCTCAAAGAGCATCCGAAGGTTCACGAGTGCATCGCCGTAGGAGTGCCGGACGAGGTCCGGGGCGAGGCGGTTGTGGCGTACGTGATAAAGGAAGATCCCTCCCTTAGCGTCAAAGAGCTTTCAGATCATTGCAATCGCCACCCCATGCTGGCCCGATTCAAAAAACCTCGCTACTATCGGTTTGTCGAGGAACTGCCTTTCACGGCCACAGGGAAAAAGATGCACTATCGGGTGAGAGAACAGGCTGTTGCGGATAAAGAGAACGGTCTTTTCGAGCGGGCATGAGCTGTGTGCAATCTCTGCCGGTCTTAAAAATCAGATGATACCGTAAGGACGGTCATGGAGAAAATAAGGGTCGTAGTAACCGGGATGGGCGCCATCACCCCTGTCGGGCATGGAGCCCAGGCTTTTTGGGAAAACCTCATTTCAGGCCGATCGGGGGTTGACCGGATAACGCTCTTCGATTGTGCAGGTCTGCCTTGCAAAATCGGTGCGGAAGTAAAAGATTTCCGCGTAAGCGACTATGGCGTCTCACCCAAACTTGAGCGGGAAACGGACCGGTTCATCCAGTTTGCTCTGGCAGCCGCGTCTCAGGCCATCGAAGAAAGCGGCCTAAAACTTGACCTTGTCGATCCCTATCGTGTGGGTGTGGTATTTGGAACCACCATGGGCGGGCTGACGACGGCAACTGAGTCGCAAACCCAACTATTGTGCAGTCCAAAGAACCGCGTGACTCCTCATCTGATGCCGAAAATGCTGCCGAATCTGGCTGCGGCTCAAATTGCAATCCGCCACGGCCTGAAGGGACCTTCTTTGACCATCGCCACTGCGTGCGCCACCGGAACCGATGTGATCGGGACGGGGACGAACCTCCTGAGATCGGGAACGGCCGACGTGATCCTCGCAGGCGCCTCGGATTGTCTGTACTGCCAACTGGTTTTCGGAAGTCTGTCTTCTGCGAAGGCCATGTCCACACGAAACGAAGAACCGGCCAGGGCGTCCCGACCGTTCGACCTCAACCGGGACGGCTTCGTCATGGGCGAAGGAGCCGGACTTGTGGTGCTGGAAACTCTTGAGCATGCACAGAGACGAAACTGCCATATTTGGGGCGAAGTTATCGGTTACGCCAATTGCGGCGATGGCTTCCACACTACTGCTCCGCGGCCGGACGGGAAGGGCCAGGTATACTGTATGCGCCAGGCTTTGGCCAGTGCAGGCGTCAGTCCCGCTGAGATCGACTACATCAATGCTCACGCAACTTCCACACCGCAGGGGGACCGGGTGGAGACGCTCGCAGTGAAGGAAGTTTTCGGCCCAAGGGCTTACGAGCTTGCAATCAGTTCCATCAAGGGCGCCACAGGCCATATGATGGCGGCTGCCGGAATCGTCGAATTGATTACGTCCCTTAAGAGCATCCGGGAAGGCATCATCCCTCCGACAATCAACTATGAGAATCAGGACCCGGAATGCGACCTCGACTATGTTCCCAATCAGGCGCGGCGGATCTCTGTCAGGACGGTGCTGTCCAACTCTTTCGGATTTGGGGGTCAAAACTCCAGTATCGTCGTTAGAGACATGCAAGAATGAGTCGGCAGCGACTGAATCATCTCTCCGAATATGCGGGAGCGGATTTGAAGACCCGGCTTGATACGATTGTCAGGCGGTTAACTCTTTGCCGGCTCGTCACTCTCACTGAAAACCTCTTTGGCCGCAAACACCCCGTTGAGTGCTGCAGGGAATCCGGCATAAACCGCCATTTGCATGCTCGATTGCCAAATTGTAAGGTTTTGCGAGCTTTGGGATTTTTCCAGAAGTTTTTTCGGGCAGAATTCGAGCCGAATGCATAGCCTACAACTTGATGCATTATTCCGGCTGAAAGGAGGATCGAATGGCGGAACGGATTATTTTAGGTGTGCAGGTTAGCAATCGTGTGGAGAACATTCTGGACGTACAAAAAATCCTGACGGAGTATGGTTGTAATATAAAGACACGACTTGGCTTGCACGAAGTCACTGAGTCGCACTGCTCTAATGTCGGCTTGTTGATCCTTGAAACTTATGGCAATGAGGCCGATATTCGCCAGATGGAATCGAAACTGAAAAAGTTAAAGGGTTTGACCGTAAAGAAGATGGTTTTTCAAATATAAATTGATGAAACCGGTCCTGTTGACCTTTCTTTTGCACGTTCGAATGTGAATTTACATAATTTTGCAGGCTTTGTGGTCGTTCCGGAAGTCTTTTAATACGGAATCCGGCCCGAAAATGCGGGTCAGACGCGTAGCACACAGCTTTATGCATTATTCCGGTTTATAGCTCCCTGTAATGTGGATATCTTTTTGCATCCGGAACAAAACCGGGAGGATAAGAAATGACTAAAAGGATTGCTGTTTTTGTAGGAAGCCTTCGCAAAGAATCCTTCAATCGGAAGATGGCAAAGGTGCTCACAACACTGGCGCCGGAATCACTGATGCTTGAAATCATCGAGATTGGCGGTCTTCCACTCTATAATCAAGACTGTGATGATGAGGGTAAACCACCTGCAGAGTGGACCGAGTTCAGAAAACAAGTGAATTCGTTTGATGGTGTCCTGTTCGTAACACCTGAATACAACCGCTCAGTTCCCGGCGTGCTGAAAAACGCTCTCGACGTGGGTTCGCGACCGTACGGCCAAAGTGTCTGGGGAGGTAAACCCGGCGCAGTAATGAGCGTTTCACCAGGCGCAATAGGTGGCTTCGGCGCCAATCATCATCTTAGGCAATCGCTCGTTTTCTTAAATGTTCCAGCAATGCAACAGCCTGAGGCGTACATCGGGGGTGCTGCGCAACTGTTCGATGCGCATGGCGATATTACCAATGAAACAACTCGAGAGTTTCTCATAAAGTTCATGGACGCCTTTTCGGCCTGGGTGGCGAAAAATTCGTCTAAAAACGTTTGAACGAAGGTAGAAACCGGGATCATCGTGAAGCGATCAGGCGAGATATCTCTGATGGAAACTGCGACTGACGTTTAAACATAAAAGAAGACCATTATGAAGAATCAGCCTGATATCATTAGTTATCCACCCGGCCGTCTTTCTCTTCACCCATAATCTCGTCATGCTTGATCGACCGGAGCACAAGGCGCCCCAGCTTTTCAGCGGTCCAGATCAGCGTTTCCTCGATATGGTTTTCCCTCAATGCGAAATTATCATCTCTCTTGCGAGTTTCATCAGGATATTAGATGCTTCGATGGGGCTGCGACGTGTACTGGGAGGTTTTTAAAGCGGCAGACGAACCTTAAATGCCCTTCGAGATTCGTTGGCGGTCACGTTGATGCATTACTTCGGACTTATATTCAATAGGTTACTCGAAAAGTTCCGGTGCATTTTATATAAATGGAAGGTTTCTGTTCAACCGTCTCCGCTGGTCCGAGAGGGGAAACATGAAAGAGAATTCATGTCCGCATGGAACCACCCCGGCATCTTTCATAACGATTCTCGGAATTGCCGCTGCATATTTTGCGTTGGCGAGGCTTGGCTTGCTGCCGGCAATCACCACCGGCCACGCATCAGCCATATGGCCTCCGGCGGGTTTGGCATTAGCATCCGCCCTCCTGTGGGGTTATCGGGTCTGGTTTGGCGTCTGGCTCGGCGCATTCGCTTCCAACTTGTGGACAGTTCTGAGTGCCGGCAGCACCAGTCTTTCTGTTTCGGCCGTGATGTCCGCTGTAATCGGTGCCGGCGCCGCCCTCCAGGCCGTGCTTGGCGTCTACCTGATCTGCCGTTTTGTGGGTTGCCCCCTTGACCTCTACCGGCTGCGGGATGTAGTCAAATTTTTGTTGTTTGGTGGGCCGTTGAGTTGTTTGACGAACGCGACCGTCAGTGTGACCTGTCTGTGGATGACGGGCGCCATTTCTGCGCATGACTTCTGGTTCACCTGGTTCACCTGGTGGGTAGGCGACGCCACCGGGGCAATGCTGCTCGCTCCGGTCTTATTGAGCCTTGCGATAAAGCACGGAGAAATCTGGCAGCTCAGACGGACCTCCGTCGCTCTGCCGCTCTGCATCCTCCTGTTTCTGATGGTCTTCCTTTATGTGTTCGTAAGTCACAAGGAACAACAGCGTATCGAGAACGAATTCAAACTAAAGGCTGAACTGATCGCAAGTCAAATAAAAGAGGAGTGGGCCGCCCACCTCGACGCCCTTTATTCGGAAGTGAGCTTCTTTTCTGCCTACAGCGAGGTTGACCGTGATAAGTTCGGAGTATTTGCACGATTCTGGCTTGTTCGTCACCGGGGCATTCAAGCCCTGGAATGGATACCGAGGGTGCTGCATGCGGAACGCTCGCGTTACGAAGAGGCGGCTCGACGCGACGGGCGCCCCGACTTCAGGATAACGGAAAGAACCGAACAAGGCCTGCTTGTCGAGCGCACACCGCAGCCCGAGTACTTTCCGGTCTATTATGTGGATCCCTACGAAGGAAATGAGATTGCGCTTGGTTTTGATCTCTCGTCGGACAAGAGCCGTATGAGCGCTTTGAACCGGGCGCTCGTGACTGGAAAACCGGTTGGAACCAGCCGCATCACTTTGGTGCAGGAAAAGGCAGGCCAGTATGGCTTTCTGGTCTTTATGCCGGTCTATGATCGCAAAACTTCTAATCTGGGTGAGCGGGAGCTTCGTGAAGCCCTCAGGGGCTTTGCTCTCGGTGTTTTTCGTATAGGGGACGCCATGCGTGTCGTGGTTGGTGAGGCAGAGACGCAGGGTATCCAGATTCAGCTTACCGACTTGACGGCTGACCAAGGAGAACAATTTCTCTATGACTCCATGCCGGCCACGCCGGCCAGGGATGATTGTAAAACCGCAAGCCGAAGCGTAACCACTGTTGCGCCATGGCTGGGGACCAGCCTGGAGATCGCAGAGCGGCACTGGCGGCTCTCCTTTTCTCCCGCAGCAGATTACTTGGCGGAGCACCGCTCTCTTCAAGCATGGAGTGTGCTTGCAGACGGACTCATTTTTGCCGCCTGCGCCTGCGCCTTTCTCCTTGTGGTGACCGGTCGCACTGCACGAATCGAGGTTTTGGTTAGTGAGAGGACCAATGCGCTCGAGATGGAGATTACCGAACACAAGCGGGCGGAAGAGGCGCTGATAGAGAGTGAGACCAAACTACAGGCAATCTTTAATACAGTAGGAACGGGGTTTTTCATTATTGACAGGGACACTCAGAACATTATTGAAGCCAATCAGACCGCCGTAGAAATGACCGGGCTGCCCAAAGAGAGGATTGTAGGACAGAATTGTCACTTGTTGGTTTGTCCTGCCGAAGTAGGTAAATGTCCGGTCAAAGACCTGGGTCAAAAGCTGGATCACTCTGAACGCAAGCTCATTCATACTGGCGGACAGTCAAAAGATATTCTGAAAACCGTTTATCCTGTGACCATCAATGGAAGGGATTGTTACGTTGAAAGTTTTATCGACATCACCGACCGCAAGAGGGCGGAGGCGGAAAAAGAAAAACTGGAAGCGCAGTTGTTCCATTCCCAGAAAATGGAGTCAATAGGGCGGCTGGCCGGCGGCGTGGCGCACGACTTCAACAACATGCTCGGCGTGATCATCGGCCGGGCGGAACTGGCGTTAAATAAGGGCGTTCCTACGGACGAACTCCGGCATAACCTCCAGGAGATCCTCAAAGCGGGCCTGCGTTCAGCGGAGCTTACCCGGCAACTGCTTGCCTTTGCCCGTAAACAGATCGCCGTCCCGAAGATACTGGATTTGAATGACACGATCTCGAGCATGCTCAAGATGTTGAGGCGGCTCATCGGCGAGGATATCGAACTGTTATGGGCGCCGGAACTCGATC
>PLSV01000066.1 GCA_003165235.1 Syntrophobacteraceae bacterium | reverse complement strand
GGACAACGACGGTGAAGGTTAAAGGTCGGGATTATTTCGATCTCCTTTGGTATCTCCAGAAAGGCATCAAACCCAACCTTTCCTGTATCGAAGGGTTCGATACCATGGAAGCTCTCAAAGAGAAGCTTCTGGCAACGGTTGGTCACATAGATACTCGGAGCATCCAGCTTGATCTTGAAGCCCTGATTGACAACCCAAATTTTGTCAAGAATATGAGCCGGAACATGAAAACCATTCTGGAGCAGGAGATTAAAGAGAAATTGTGATGTTGTGGACAGAGATTTCCGGCACGGTACGCAGCGCATCGAGATAACGCTGTTGCCGCGCCGGAGCACCCGGATCAATCCGGCCGGACACGCGCGCCGTATAGTATTTGACGCCAATAACTTGGTTAGCAGGGTTCAAAAGCCTCTCGGCAAGGGCTTTGACGTTGAGCCATTTCAGCGCTGGCCGTTTTTCCAGCAATCTGAAATACAGGTTGAACCCATCAATATAAATGATCGTTCGCATAGGCAGGAATAATCCTGAAAAAAGCAAAGGCCGCGCAGGATTTCTCCCTACGGCCTTTGGGCCGACAGCACGCTGCCGACGGGTTCGCTATTATGTATAAGGCATAATCTGCTATTATGCAATCGGCAAAATAAAAGACTTTGAAAAATATTTTCTTCGATAAGGCCTCTCAAGCCATTGGTAATTTACCTGGCCTGTCAGGCACATAAAAAGTGTCGCCATTGGTGAGAGAAATCGTGTGGCCCCACAGGACGCCAGGATTTTCCGACTCGCCAGCACGGTCGGGCTTATTGTCATACTCCTATGATTTCATAAGATTCTGATGAACGGCCGGGACTAGTTCAACGTTATTTAGTTCCTCGATTATTCAATTGGAAACTGAGTTTAGATGTCGTATTTTGTGAGCAAACAAGGAATGATAGGGGCCGGAAAACCTGGAAATGCGCGTTATGAAACGCATTGCCCGCAAACGCGGTGATGTTTTTTTTTGCGCGCCGACTTTTAAGACCTCTGGGGCTATGACCATGTGGGCCGTGTGTTGCTCGGCCTGGTTGGCAAGGAACGCCTGCTCAAGATCGGCTATAACGGAATCTTCCTGAGTTTTGAACGTGGCTAACCGAAACCCTCATGCTATGCTGAAGGAAAATAAGCATCCATGTTTGAACAAGCCTTCAAAAACATCGACGACGTTCTCTGGAAAGAGGCCGGTTGCACCACCGAGTTGGACTACACCGAGCAGGCCTCCTGGCTGCTCTTCCTGAAATACCTGGACGCGTTGGAGCAGGATAAATCGCTTGAGGCGCAGCTCGCCGGGAAGGAATACAGCTTCATTCTCGACAAGCCTTACCGCTGGGAGCGTTGGGCTGCTCCGAAGGGCAAAAACGGTCAGATCGACCACAATAAAGTCATGATCGGCGATGATCTGTGCGACTTCGTCAATCGAAAGCTCTACCCCTATCTGCGAGGTTTTAAGCAGAAGGCAAGCGGACCAAATACCATCGAATACAAGATCGGAGAAATCTTCGGGGAGATCAAAAACAAGATCTCCAGCGGCTACAACATGCGTGAGGTCATCGACCACATCGACGAATTGCGCTTCCGCTCACAGTCTGAGAAGCACGAACTGAGTCATCTCTATGAGGCCAAGATCAAGAACATGGGCAACGCCGGGCGCAATGGCGGCGAATATTACACGCCGCGCCCGCTCATCCGCGCCATCGTGCAGGTCGTTAAACCCAGGATCGGCGAGCGAATTTACGACGGTGCCTGTGGCTCAGCGGGCTTCTTGTGTGAGTCATTTGTTTACATGAAGGAGAGGGGCAGACTCACCACCAAGGATCTCGATACGCTGCAAAACCGCACTTTTTACGGGAAGGAAAAGAAGTCTCTCGCCTACGTCATTGCGATCATGAACATGATTCTGCACGGCATCGAGGCACCGAACATTGTCCACACCAACACTCTCTCCGAGAACCTGGCTGACGTTCAGGAGAAGAACCGCTTTAACGTGGTGCTGGCGAATCCGCCTTTCGGCGGCAAGGAGCGCAAGGAAGTGCAGCAGAACTTCCCCATCCGCACCGGCGAGACCGCCTTCCTCTTTCTCCAGCACTTCATTAGAATCCTCAAGGCCGGCGGGCGGGCGGGCGTGGTCATCAAGAACACTTTCCTCTCGAACACCGACAACGCCTCCGTGAGCCTGCGCAAGCTTTTGCTGGAAAGCTGCAACCTGCATACCGTGCTCGATTGCCCCGGCGGTACGTTCCAGGGCGCGGGCGTGAAGACCGTTGTGCTCTTTTTTGAGAAAGGCGCGCCCACCCGCAAGGTCTGGTACTACCAGCTCGACCCCGGCCGCAATCTTGGCAAGACCAACCCGTTGAACGATGACGACCTAGCCGACTTCGTGAAGCTGCAAAAGACCTTCGCCGACTCGCCCAAGAGCTGGAGCGTGGATCTGGCGAGCATCGACAAGACAACCTTCGACCTGTCCGTGAAGAACCCAAACGGCGGCGAGGAAGTGACGCACCGTACCCCGCAAGAGATCATGGATGAAATCGCCGCGCTCGATGCCGAAAGCGCGGCGGTGCTAGAGACCATTCGGGGGCTGTTATGAAGATTACGCCCGCGTTTTTTGCCGGTATCCGCGAGTTGATCGCCGGGGCGCGCACCACTGTGGCGCGTGGCGTGGACCTGGTTCAGGTCCACACCAACTTTGAGATTGGCAGGCGCATCGTCCAGGAAGAACAGCGCGGCAAGGATCGGGCCGCTTACGGCAAGGA
>PLSV01000116.1:29617-30126 GCA_003165235.1 Syntrophobacteraceae bacterium | reverse complement strand
CGCCGCCAGCGCCATATAGAGCAGGATCATGGTCTGGGCATGGAGAGTTGCGAGGGGGTGCGCCATCTCAAAAGATCGGGCGCGAACTTGAAGCGTCGAACATCGGTTCAATGTGTAAGGTGTAAGCGCGAACCCGAACGAAGTGAGGGTTCGGAGGTCAAATGTCCCCCCAACCCCCGAGCTTTTCAGCTTTTTTTTGGTGCTCACTTGAACGCAACTTCGTATTATTCGCCATTTGCCGCCCCACCGATCATGGACGCAAGTCAGGCCTCGGCGGGATTCCAAATGATAGATCCCCTTCGATCACTTCTTGTCCGGCGCTTTACCATCGGGGCTCAGCTTGACTCCTTCGATATAAAGGGTGACTTCCACGTCATCACCGACCGGTCCACCGCCCGGCATGTCCAAACCCCAGGCAACTCCAAAATCGCTCCGCTTGAGCCTGGTCGCAGCTTGCAATCCCACTCGGTAGCCACCCCACGGATCTGGTCCGAACCCGAGAATTTCAA
>PLSV01000116.1:0-29612 GCA_003165235.1 Syntrophobacteraceae bacterium | reverse complement strand
GTCAAAAGATGCGTATCCCGTTCACGGTGATGACTATCGATACTGTAGACGCTGATGACTGCTTCCGCCTTGAGCACCAAATGCTTTTCGGGGTCGATTTCGATCTTTCCCTGCACGTCGGAGAACGTCCCGGAAGTTTTCGAGACGACGTGGCGGATGGCCCAGTTGGCGAAGCTGTGATTGTTGTCGATGGAATAGACCTCGGCCGCAGCGCTGGAGGCGCCGGCAAAACCCAGGATCATCAATATATTGAAGAACAAAAGACGCATAAACAGCTTTCTAAGATTCATGATGTTCCTTCCTTCGTTAAGCTTGAGAAGTCACCGCTTACCCGGCAACGGCCGATGTCCCGCTGCTTGACTTTAAAGACCAAGAGCAGTTCGTTAAATCCCAAAATAAGACCGAGAGCCTCATTTTGCATCAAACGAGAGTCTGCATACAGCTTGCCCGGTCCTTGAACATTGCTGGACCAGGCATAAATATGTTCCGAGAGGTCTTTCGATGAAATCCGGGTGCAAAATGCGGCTTCAGCATCCGTTGGCGATTAACTCGATGCATTATTCAAGTTGTTTTTCCACCTACCGTGGGAGTTCCATGGGGACCTCGTGAAATTACCCTTGTACAGCGCTTTTTGCCTGTCGTAGAATCGCATGAGATTTCCCTGACATCTTCAGACATAAGGAGATCTAAAAACAAGCGCAGTTCAACTCACACAGGAGGTGCAACGTGACAAAGATCCAAGTCCCCTTTGAAACAGCCGAAGAGATCGGCGTTTTGCTGGATGTGGAAATACCGGAGCAAAACCTGGTCGAGTCCTTTGTCCCGGAGGAACCTTTCGCCCTGGCCGACGTTGGCTCGGCTACAGCCTACGCGATCGAACACCCGTTGGGCAGCAAACCCCTCTCCCGGATGATTCGAAAAGGCGACAAGGTCGCCATCATTACGGAAAACCAATTCCGGGCGGCGCCCGCTGACCGGATGCTCCCTCCGATCCTTGAAACTGTTCGGAAAGCGGGAGGAACGCCCACCATAGCCATCGGCTGCGGTAAAGTGCCGCCACTCACTCCCGAGGAGATCGAGCGCAAGCTGGGCAAAGGCATTGCGCACAGCGGCATCCCTATTGTCTGCAACGACGTAAGCAAACCTGAGAATTATACCTATCTGGGCATAACATCGCGGGGTGTGCCTTTGTTCGTGCTGAGCGCGGTTGCAGAAGCGGATGTCCGTATCAGTATATCCACGACTCAAGCGACCTTGTGGGGGTATGGCGGGTCCGGCATGGTGATTCCGGCCGTATCGGGCAACGAGACCACAGAGATGAACCATATGTTCTCCCTGCCGGAGGATTGCCGCCCTGGAAATAACGAGTGCCACATGCAGGAAGACAAGTATGAGGCAGCCTCTATGGTTGGCATTGATATGGGCGTCTTTGCCATCGTCAACAACCGTTTTGAAGTAACTTATATCGGCGCAGGGGACTTTATTGACGCTCACCTGGCGTCGATAAGGGCCTACGAGCAAGTTTACCTCTTCGATGCGTCGCTGTTTGCCGGCGCCCCCGCCGACATCGTGATTACGGGATCGAGCGCCCCGACCAACCATCTCTTTTTTCACACCGGCTGGGCAGTGGTCAACTGCGATCCTATCTGCAAAGACGGGGGCACAATTATTCAGACAACCCCGTGCCCCGGTTACGGAGGCTGGCCCGGCTTCGCCCTGATGGACCTGATGCAGGCATATATGCCCCCTTCAGCCGAAAACAAGGCTAAGGCCCTCAAGGCCTTCTACGCAAAGGACCGGGAGCTCTGGGCCGGTTGCATCTGGTGGAAGATTTACGAAGTTATGACCCGCAAGAATGTGACGATTGTCACCAACAAAGAGAACCTGGAGATGTGCCGGTCGGTTGGCCTCAATGCTGCCGATTCGCTGCAGGAAGCTTTCGACGAGGCGCTCAAACGGCACGGGGCGTCGTCCAGGGTGGCCTTCGTCCCATACGGCCGATACACCGTGCTGGACGTTTAGCAGAAAAACTATCTCGACCGAATTCCGCGCTCCGCTGGGCGCCTATTGAGGGATTGAGGGATTGAGGAAGAAGAGTGAGCAGAAAAAACAAAAGAAAATAATTCCTCGTATGACTGACTTATTAACAACAAACGATGATTTGGTGAAACGCTCTCGTGGGCATCCCTATGCGACAAGTGATGCATAGCCCGGAAGGCATTCCCAGAAGTGTCTATGGTACGCGTTGGGCGTTCGCGGGATGCCTTCTGGTTCTATCGCTTCGCGAGGAGCGGTGAGCAGAAAAACAAGAAAAAGAGCAGGGAGCAGGTGAATTAAGAACGAGTGGAATGAGGGATTTGGTTTCTCACCGCTTCCTGTCTCGAAAAGTTTTGGTGGGCTGCGCTCCGCTTAGCCCACCCCACAGGTCTTTTCATGGTTCTGGGTGTCCCTACCAGACATGAAATGCTGCTTATACCGAGTTGCGTTCAAGATTATCGTGATGGGTTGCGCTCCGCTCCACCCATCCTACGAGTTAACGCAGAGTGACACAGGGTGTAGGATGGGTGGAGCGGAGCGCAACCCATCGCCTTGAGCACAGCTTGAACGCAACTTGGTATTAGAAGAGTTTTGAGTTTCGAGTTAGTAAAGCTTTCGGGCCACATGCTTCCGCAACCATCAACTTTCAAGCCATTTCCAAGCGGCTTCGACCTCGGAGCGGTAAAAATGTTTTGTCTCAGCATGCGTCAGCAACCCGCCCACTTCCACCCAGGACTTGATCCAGACTCGATCACTCAAAACCGCTAGACGTTCTATGTCCCCGGCATGATCTTTGACGAATTTGAGGTTTTCCAGCAACGCTTCAGGCTCCATATGACGGAAGCCTTCGATCTCGACTAGAAGCCGTATTTCCCCTGATGCAGCGATCTCCTCAGCCATGATTGCGCCGATTTGTCGAACGTCTTCACCTGTGATCCCATCGCCGATCCTGAACCCAAGCAGTTTTCCCGAACTCCCGCTAAGTTGCCGATACATTGTAATTTCCTGTGTGTGAACTCTTCATGCAGCATTCGGACGTTATCATCGAACAGCGCGCCTGGAGACCATAGACCGGTATTCCGAACGGTTTTTATCCAGTATTCAGAGAACGGGCGGGTTTTGTCCCCTCTCGAGACGCTTCTCCACAACGCAGTACAGTTCCTCGCCCGCTTTTACCTTTTCGAAACAAAGATTATTTGAGAGGCACTTTGTTTTACCCGTATCGCCGGACTTCCACCGATTGACCAAATCGGGCTCTCGAATCAAAGGGCGGGACATGGAAACGTAGTCTGCGATCCCTTGACTTATGATTCGTTCCGCCACCGCATAGGACCGAATCCCGCCAACGAGCATTAGAGGAACCTTGACCCTTTCCTTGAATTTCCCGGCTGCTTTCAGGTAATAGACTTCCATGTTTTCGGCATCGAGCCTTCCCGGCCGCACCGGTATATAACCGCCAGAATACCTGGTCCCGCCGCTCAGCTCAATTGCGTCGATACCGGCGCTCTCAAGCATTGCGGCGACTTCGAGCATCTCTTCCATGGAAAGTCCGCCTGTCACGAAGTCCTCGGAGTTCATCTTGACCATCACTGGAAACCTGGCGCCGACTTTATCCCTGATATTATGCACAACTTCCAGGAGAAGTCTTGCCCGCTTTTCGAGGCTTCCGCCATATCGACCATCTCGCCTGTTGTAAAACGGCGAGAGAAACTCACTCAGCAAATAGCCGTGGGCAGCATGTATCTGGACCCCATCGAACCCGGGCTGCAGCCTTGCCGAAAGCTTCAGCGACCATTCGAAAATCATCACCGGTCATCATACGGCAATCGGGCATGCCTTCCCCTTTGATGCTCGACGGCCCCAGAGGCGTTTGCGCTGTGAGATCCGGGTTGGCGTGGCATCCAGCATGAGCCAGTTGAACAGCGATTCTTCCGCCTGCATTATGCACGCTGTCAGCCATGGCCGCCAACCCCGGGACAAGTTCGTCGCTGTAAACGCCAAGCTGCCCATATCCGGCCTGTCCTTCCCTGCTAACATACGCATGGCTTGTGATGATAAGTCCCACTCCCCCTTTCGCAAGCCGGACCATGAGATCGGTCAGTTTCGGGGAGCATGAGCCATTTTCGTTCGCCATGCACTCCGCAGTGGCCGAACGGACGAATCGGTTAGTCATGGTCATGCTTTTTATCGTTGTAGTTTCGAAGAGCATCGGCATATCTTCCCTCCAATCGGTCTATGAAGACGGCATACTACTTCTGTGGAATTCCGTAGACAAGCCGTGAGCACTTTCAATACCAAAATATTTCGGCTGTACGCCGCTTCGCATATCACTTGCGGCTTGATTTAGAAAATATTATGGTCTGCGGGCCTATAGGTTGCTCCAATTATCTAATCTTAGATGTAAAAGAATAACCATTTGTTTATGTATTTCACTCCTAATCAAATAGATTTACTAGAAGGAGAGCCCGCCATGTCCAGAAAAGTGAACTCGGTAAGAGTTGCAACAGTCCAGGCCACACCCGCCATTTTCGACCGGGAAGCCACGGTGGAAAAGACCCTCGACCTTATCGGCCAGGCCGGCGCCAAGGGCGCCAAGATCATTCTCTTCCCCGAGGCCTTCATTTCCGGCTATCCCAAAGGGATGTTTCTCGGCGTGAGGGTCGGCATGCGGACGCCCGAAGGGCGCAAAGATTTTCGCCGCTACTATGAGAGCGCCATCATGCTTCCCGGCCCTGAGACCGAGCGGATCGGCGAGGCTGTAGCCCAGATCGGCGCCTACGTAGTAATCGGAGTGATAGAAAGGGAAGAAAACACCTCTACCCTATACTGTACGGCCGCCTTCTTCGGTCCCGACGGCAGGCTGTTGGGCAAGCACAGGAAGATCAAACCCACTGCCGCCGAAAGACTCATTTGGGGAGAGGGCGACGGCAGCACTTTGCCGGTTTTCGACACGCCCTACGGAAAGATCGGCGCCGTCATCTGCTGGGAAAACTACATGCCCCTTTTGCGGTCAGCCATGTACGGCAAGGGGATACGTATTTACCTCGCTCCCACCTTCGATGCGCGAGACAGTTGGCAGTACTCCATGCGGCATATCGCCATGGAAGGGCGCTGCTTCCTGCTTACCTGCAACCAATATCTTATTAAATCAATCTACCCCACCGACCTGCACTGCTACAAGGAATTGGAGGATATGCCCGAGGTGCTGCACCGCGGCGGCAGCGCTATCTTCAGTCCCATGGGCGAATATGTAGCCGGCCCCGCCTGGGACAAGGAGGATATCCTTGTTGCCGACCTGGATCTGGGTCAGATCGAGGAAGCCCGCTTCGATTTCGATGTGGCCGGGCACTACACCTGCCCCGAAGTCCTGAAACTGCTGGTTAACGAGGCCAGGCAGCGTTCATTCGTTTACGAAGGCGGGGATTTCTTCTTCCAGAAGAGCGAAGACGACTCATACCGTGTTCCAGGCGCGGAAGATGACGCGCGGGCAGACGCAAAGAAAAAGACCAATTAAACTCTCTATAGCCTTGGGTACGGCAAACCAAAGGAGCGCTCCGTGGCGCAGCAGACTGCAACGACATCTTATCCACGGTGGATCCCTCTTCTGCTGGGATTTATCATAAATGCCGCCGTGGGTATGACGACATATTCCTGGAGTTTGTTCATCAAGCCGCTCAACGCTGAATTCGGCTGGTCTCGAGCCGAAATCGCCCTGGCATTTGCGATTTGCTGCCTTGTGTTTGGCGTGTTGAGCTTTCCTGCCGGCAAGTTGAGTGACAAGTATGGACCCAAACGAGTGGTTGCGACCGGAGGCGTCCTGCTTGGAGCCGGTTTTATCCTTACAGGTTTTATTCAATCCAAGTATCAGCTCTATGCGACCTACGGCCTCATGGCCGGCGCCGGCGCCGGGTTGATCTACCTGCCGCCTGTGGCTCTGGCGCCCAGGTGGTGGCCGGACAGACGAGCCCTCGCCACAGGCGCGATTGTGTTGGGCTTGGGCATGGGGTTGTTCATCATGGCGCCGTTGGCCACATATATTATGCAGGACCCTGCCATGGGTTGGAGGTCTGTATTCAGGTATTGCGGGATAGCCATGGGGCTCATGGCGCTCATTTCCGGCCTTTTGCTGCGGACCCCGCCTGAAGGCTGGGTCCCCCCCCCGGTTTGAAAACGCCAACGACCCTGAAAGGCCCCGGCGCTTCAAGGGTCACACGGGATTACACCTATGCAGAGACGGTGAGAACTCCACAGTTCTGGCTTCTATACCTTGCTTATTTCTGCTGCTCTTTCGCCGGTCTTTTGGTGATCGGCCACATCGCCGGCCACGGGAGAGACTGCAGACTGTCGGTCATGCAGGCAGCCGGCGCAGTGAGCGCCCTGGCTTTCGCTAATGCCGCCACCAGAGTGCTTTCCGGTCTATTCGTCGACAAGATGGGCATAAGAAAGTATTTTGCAGCGCTTTGCGCCATACAGGTCGCAGCTTTAATGGTCTTGTACCAGGTCGGTGGAAACTATGGGCTCTTGTGGCTGGTGTCGGCCGTGATCGGCTGGAACTACGGCGCCATATTCACTTTGTTCCCGGCCACCTGCGTTCAATACTATGGTTCGACGGCGCAAGGCGGCAACTATGGCCTGCTCTTCACGGCCTGGGGCGTAGCAGGATTCTTCGGTCCATGGGTCGGAGGCTTCCTGAAGGACAGCTCGGGAAGCTACTTTTTACCCTTTATGGCAGCCGCAGTTGTGGCGATGTTCGCCACCGCCATCATTGCCCTGGGCAAACCGCCGGCCCTGAAAGAAGCATAGGCGGTCATGACGCAACGGCGTCCCGGTTGGAAACATGGGGCGCCGTCCAACTAAACATTGGCGCCGTGAAGATTTTGCCTTACCGTTCGCAATCCCACAAAAGGATTCCTGCACAAGAACCACCCTCACGGTCAGGGTAGTTTTCGTTCATAGAGACGGTTTCCGTCAACGCCGCCTCGTCACATCTCTTTTAAACCCCATTCTATTTTCCGCTTCAGATCTGGCCCGTCTCTATCGTGTGCGTTGGGACATCGAGACTTTCTATCTCGACTTTAAGCAAACCCTCAGCGCCTCCTCCTGGCATTGCCAAACCCCGAGATCCTTTCACCGCGAGATACCGGCGCACATGATCGCCCTCTGCCTGATCCGTATCTCCATGTACGAAGGCAGTCGCCTTAAGAATTTATACGTCGCTCGGAGATATACGGATTCTGTATTGAGCGTTTTGATCCCGGGTCGATTTTACCAAGTTGGCTGAGCATTTTTACCACGAGAGCATTATATCTCATTTGACATAACGCCTGATCGCTACTATTATTTCATAACTACTGAGATCCACACAAAATGACAAACTCTTTCCGGTAATGTCATAAATTCAGTTTTAAGGCTTCATGGGTTAATAAGCGGCCTTACAGCGAGCGAATTTATGAGGCGCTCAAACTGCGCCTTGCCTTGGGAACCATGGGAAGAACCTAGAAGAATGAAGAGGACTCAGAAATGCCTCGAACTCTTAGAAAGGGGTCACCCGGCTCATCGTGAGGAATTCGGGGCGCTTTGCCGGCGACATTAATTTGTTCGGATCACGAGGCGCCGGCCATTAGCCGGGTGAGCTTGAGCAGGGCTTTTGTTTTAGCTCAACGGTCCGGATATTAGGAGAGGTGATAGAGAGAAAACAATGGTTTACGAGTGATTGGAGATCGATAACCACCTGGGGCTTATGAACAGCCCCCTACCAACTAACTTTCCAGCAAGGAGGAGAAATAGTTATGTTCAAAACCATGAGGCAATGTCTGATCTTGTGCTTGCCAGTACTCTTGGCGGCCGTTTCCACGGCGGAGAGCGCCCAGCCATGTGTACCCCTAAACGGCTCCCAAGTTATTGTCTGGCATGCCGGAAGCCTCAGCGCCGCTTTCAAAACAATCGAGACCGACTTCACCTGCCAGACGGGTATCGCAGTTAGTGACAATTCCGCCGGCAGCCTGGATATTGTCAGACAGGTGACCGCCGGGGGCAAGGCGGCCGACATCGTAGCCCCGGCCGACTATTTGGACATCGACCTATTTCTCAAGCCTGCCGGCTACGCGCATTGGGACATCAGGTTCGCCGAGGGCAAGATGGTATTGGCTTACTGCCTCGGCGCAGGACCGGTCTGCGGCGGCGCCAGCAAACAGAGCGCCTCAATTGCCGGCGCCGGAACTTGGGGTCCTCCGAACAGTCCAACCTCAGACTCCATACCCAACGCAGTTTCGACTTGGTATCAATTGCTAACCACATCGGGCGTCACCATAGGAGGATCCTATCTCTATCTCGATCCCAGCGGCTACAGGGCGCCCATGATCTTCCACCTGGCGCAAAATTTTTATCAGGTGGCCAATCTCTATGACAATCTGCTGGAACACTATTTCGCCATTCCCGCCACCTCGGCGTCGAGCGCCAACAAACTGGGCGCACAGTACGACTACTCGCTCACCTACCAGCACAGCGCCTACGCCAACTCGCTGAGCGATCCCAACTACCGGTATGTGAATCTGCCCGATAACATCAACTTGGGGAACTCAGCACTAAATTGCTCCTATCAGCAAGCTGGTATCGCACAGCCCGGTCTTTTTGGGAACGGTTTCGTATCACTTCCGGCGAGCAGAGTGATTTGGGGAGTCACCATGTTAACTAATGCTCCTAACCCGAACAATGCCGTTGCGTTTCTGAATTTCTTGCTGGGACCGGACGGGGAAGGAGCTTTGACGGCTGCTGGACCTGCCCCCATAAGTCCACCTGTTGTCACCTTGCGAGATTACCCGAATCTTCCCAATTCCTTGAAATCGCGTGTTCACATAGATTCGGGTTTCGAGGAATGCCTATAAGAAGTTGACCTGAGCGGTGTGAAGAGCGGGCCCGGAACCAGCAAGCCAGTCGTAGTGATAGCTGTCAAGATCAAGGAGACCAAGGGTTTTGGCGGATTCGAATGCGTAATGTTCATGATGCCTCCGGCGGGATGCTCGTCTCTCAACCGGAAAAGAGCACGGCCTCCCCTGCGCAGCATTCATTGGCATTGCCTGGGCCACAAGTGACAAGGGTATGATCAAAATTGCGTAATACGTAAGTCGCTATAAATGCCGCAAGTGAAAAGACGCGGGGGACTGGGGAACCAGTTCCCCGCTCTTTGCTGCTACCGATCTTAGAGTAATGGGAACAGGAAAGATACCGCCCCTTGCCAGGTTTCCCGTGAACGCCCAAGGCGCCGGATAGACGTGTCGCGCAGTCGGCCTGCCCGCTACGCGCTCGTACGACGCAGAGGGGTTATTTTTTCCGGTAGGGTGCTACGTAAGTCTATCATACGAGGATGAACTGCTCACCCCTTGAGGAGATCACTCACTTCTGGGGCTGAATTCGACCGAGCGACCAGAGTCACGGGAGAGACAGCCGCCTGTCGGCCACGCAGCCAGCCAGCGCAGTGAGCGCACTGGCTTTCGCTAATGCCGCCCCCGAGCGCTTTCCGGTCTATTCGTCGACAAGATGGGCATAGAGAAGTATTTTGCAGCGCTTTGCGCCATACAGGCCGCAGCTCTTAAGGATACCTCGGGAAGCTGATTTTTACCCTTTATGGCAGCCGCAGTTGTGGCGATGTTCGCCACCGCTATCATTGCCCTGGGCAAACCGCCGGCCCTGAAAGAAGCTTAGGCGGTCATGACGCAACGGCGTCCTGGATGGAAACAGTGGCGCGGTCATCAGCCGGCGGCCAGGCGGGCAGGAAACGAGACCATCACCCAGGGGGATGAGGCTGTGTCGCAAACGCAATATCTTTCCTATTTCCCCCCTTTTCTAAAGGGGGGCAGGGGGGATTTTGATTCTCCGATACCAAATAAATACTTAAATCCCCCTCGATCCCCCTTTACAAAAGGGGGAGTAGAACCTNNTTCCGGATTACGACACAGCCTCGAATGGCGGTATGTCCTGAAACTGCCCAAAACCGGCGTTAACCTTTATCTTGCGTTTTAGATTCTAATATGGAAAGATTCTATGGACCTACAGTGTGTCTTCAGAGGTTTCAGGGTGGCAGCTCGACCTAAAATGGCCATCGAGGTTCGTTGGTGGTAAGGTTCATGTATTATCGGGATTTGGAGAGTTTAAGAATGACACGAGGAGCCCTAAATGAGAAAGAAGGATGAGACCGTCATGACAAGACATCATTTGAGAATGTATTTTTTCTTTTGCGCAGTTGTAATGACCTTCCAGTTTGTTCTTCCGGGACTCCTGGCGGCGGCGGAACCCGCCAAGATCGTCCAGGCCCAGGCAATTCTGACGGTCTCCGAATCGAAGAGGCTTATCGCCAAGGCCGTTAAAGAGATGCCCATCGTCAAGAACGCCCTGGCAAACGGTATGGTGATCATCGCCAGGGGAACGACTAATGTCTATGTGGCTGAAGAAATTACGGGGAAGAAAATCGACAAGGCAGCCTATGTGCGGGGGAGAATTCAACCTGCAAAGGGGGCCAAGAAACTTCCCGACGCGCCGGCCATTCCTGAAATAGTCCTCGAGAAGGGGCAAGTTGTGGACCTGCCGCTTGCCGAGGCCGTAAAGAAGTTGAAGCACGGCGACGTGGTTATCAAGGGCGCCAATGCCCTCGATTATAAAAACAAACTTGCAGGGGTGGATATTGCAGCTCCAGACGGCGGCACCACCGGAATCATCATGCCCTACGTAGTCGCCCGGAAGGCTTACCTGGTCATCGCCGTCGGCCTTGAGAAGCTGGTGGCCGGGGACCTTGTGGACCTTACGATGAAGATGCGCGAACCGATCGAGAGCCTGAACAGTCTTCAGTCCATGTTTCTCATCACCGGGGAGATCGTAACGGAGTTGGAGGCCATAACCATCCTAACTGGAGCGACGGCCTTCCAGTGCAGCGCCGGCGGCATCGGTGGCGCGGAAGGTGCGGTCTGGATCGTTTTCAGGGGGACCACGGAGCAGGTGAACGAGGCCCTCAAGCTGGTTCAATCGATTCAGGGCGAACCGCCGTTTGTCGAATAACCCTTAGTCACATCTGAACGATTCGACGGGACAATAAAAGGGGTTGCCGGCCACACCACCGGAACCCCTTTGCCTTTTGGGCGCTTATTGCAGCGTTGGCTCTCGTTCCCAAAATTATGTCAGCGAAGTTACAAGGGTTTTTCTTCTGAACTGATAATAGCCGGCAGCCTGAAGCGATTCGTGGTCATCCCGCTATTTTGACTCGTTCTTCGCTGTTTTGCCGTGAGGAACTTTATGTTGACACCCGGTTGAGCCTGACTATACTCAGCCCGGCAATCACCCGAAGCAAAACGGCTGGACAACGAGTAGACATGCGCATCTGACGATGGAACAATTAAAGAGCATACATAGAAAAAACATGGAGAATCGCCGGGAATCGGAAGAAGGATGATGGTTCTTTACGATTTTGCATTCCTCCTTTCCCTGATCCTTTATTTGCCGATCCTAATCCTGCAGGACAAGTGGCACTCGGGTTTCCGGGAGCGTCTGGGTTTCATTTCCCCGGAAATGATGGAAACTCCGGCCGCAACGCGAAACATCTGGGTCCACGCCGTGAGCGTCGGCGAGGCGGCGGCGGTCGAGAGCATCATAACGGGGCTGCGGCGGGACTATCCAGGACATCGCATCGTGCTTACGGTCACCACCAGGACCGGGCATTCCTTTGCCCGGCAAAAGTATGGCGCTGCCGCCATGGTCCTCTGGTCACCACTGGATCTTAGCATTGCGGTCGGCAAGTTCATTCGGGCCATCCGTCCGGTGATATATATCGTTGCGGAAACCGAACTGTGGCCGAACCTCTTTCTACGTCTTTCTCAGGACCGCGTGCCTATCGTGATTGTGAACGGCCGCATCTCCGACAGGGCCTTTCCGAGGTACCGCTTTGTCAGGAAACTGCTGGAAAACACTATTCGAAGAGTAAAAATCTTTGCAATGCAGAGCCGCCTGGACGCCGAGCGGATCATCGAGATGAAGGCTGATGCCGACAGGGTCCACGTGACCGGCAACCTGAAATTCGACAATGTCCCTGAAGGAGTTGCAGCGGCGCCTTCCGATTACGGCCTCGATGCTGAGCACCGGGTGCTTTTGGCGGCCAGCACCCATCCCGGGGAAGAGGATATCCTCCTCGACATTTTTCAGTCGCTTAAGAGCACAGACCCGGCGTTGCGTCTAGTCCTCGTCCCCCGCCATCCGGAGCGCGCATTTTCCATCGCGGAGGCTGTGCGGAAAACCGGGCTTGCGCCCGTGCTTCTTTCGGGCAGCCATACCGTCATCCGGCAGGAAGAGGTCCTTATCGTCGATTCCATCGGCCATCTTGCGGCGCTCTATTCCCTGGCCACTGTGGCTTTTGTGGGCAAGAGCCTGACGGCCAGGGGCGGGCACAACATCATCGAGCCGGCCGTTTTCGGCAAACCGATCGTTATCGGGCCGCACATGCAGAATTTCCACGATATTACCCAGGCATTTCTTACCGGGAACGGAGTGATCCAGGTGAAGGACGCCGCCGCGCTGAAGGCGGCCGTTAAGAAACTGCTCGACGAGCCGGATACGAGCCGGGACCTGGGGGATCGCGCCAGGACGATCGTCCATCGCCACCGGGGGGCGACGGCGCGCACGCTTGACCTCATCAGGGGGGTGATACCCCAATGATTCGCCCGCCCGTCCTACAGTCCTCTAAGAACTCCGGACAGGATAAGAAGAAGTTACCCCGCCGCCAACAGTATAAGGTCCATTAGCCTTTTGGTTTCCGAAAAGGACCTCCCGCACCTGAAGCGAAGCAACACAACATAACCGGGAGTTTCCCCAATTTGCTCCCTGCATATTCTTTCCCGGCGGCGCATTCCCTACCCCTGCGGGCCAGGTGAGCGCACCCGGCCCTTGCTTTGCCGCTCATGCCAGCGTTCGCTTTCCAAAAAAACCTGCATCCACTTTCATTAAAGTTTCCTGACTGTGGCACCGTGTAATTTATAGACTATGCGCATTCCAAGAGCCTTTTCTGATGGAATCCGGTTTCGAAGGGTTTTCGGGATCTATTGGTCTAGTCTATGCATCTCCAATTTGGAACAGGTAACCGTAGAGGAGGATGACAGATGCGCCTCAGAAAATTCGCAAGACATATCCTGGGTCTGAGTTTCTTTTTGATCCTCGCGTTTACCGTTCAGGCTGGGTTTTGCGGCTATACGGCGGATTGCGACCAGGCTCCAAAGTGGGAAACGGGTTCCTGGACAAAGAATGATTGTTTGAACTTTGAGAAGGCAAACGACAACGCTGCGGCGCCTGCCACGCCCGGTAAAATCTCCAACAGGCTGCTTGCGATTGTGCCGCCTCGCCAATACACGGGATCATGGCCTGCAGACACTATCAACACGGCAAGACTCAATGGAGGCAAGATAACCTGGGAAGGAATCCCGGGACAGTCGCGCATCCGTGTGGCGGCGTTTATGGACAAGCAGACTTACATGGACTGGTATTATCCGTGTATGTTCGGGGGACAAGACAAGGGCGGAGTCAATCACCCTGCAGGCGGTGAGGCGACATCTGTTTTGACGCGAGGCCTGTGGGTGACAGTGACGCCCGAGGTGCGAAATTTCTTTTGGGCTCAGGCCTTACCATCCTGTCCTCCCAGCAAAGAAAGGACCGTGCAGTTGATGGGGTTAAACCCGAGAAGGGCCTATGATGTGATCCTGGAGATGTGGGTCAACCAGGAAGATCTTTACAGGCCGACGCCTGACCCTGGGACCACCGGTCATACGGCCGAGTTGGCGGTTCAACTCGATGAAACTGTCAATGTATGGGGTAAAGACTGCAACCAATGGGCTTTTTCGAATCCCTATCTTTTCTTTTCCACCGACCAGACATATCAGATGTGGTTTGCATATAATGCGGCCACCACCTACTACAATCCCTCTGCTCCGCAGAATACCGCTCCCTGGACGCGTATGGGATACACCTATGACTGGGGCAACCCCGCTAATCATGTCGGCGCGAGTGAGTTTATGATCAAAACTCATCCGAATCTCGATGGGCAAGGGACCACAGGAGTGTATGCGACCTATATCAGAGCAATCAAAGTCTACGATAAGTCATGGCCCGAATATTTCCGGTGTAAATGGCGGCGTGACAGCCTCTCTGCGGACAATGTCCCCCATGCGGACGTCAATCTTGCTGCAGAAGGCCAGTAATTACATAGAGATCGATCCGGATAGTTGAATCGAATTCTTTGTTAACGGATTCAAGGCGTGGGGTGGTGTTGACTCAGTCTCCGGTTACGTCACGGTGTAATCGAGCCGCTCACGCCAAACTGTGTCGAGATAAGCAGGCCGCCGAGCGCCTCACCCGAACCCAGCCGCGTGCTCGGACATTCGAGGACCTCCCCTTCCGGCAACGGCGCCGGGATAGCTCTTGAAACCCGGTGTCTTCTTCAGAGTTGCAGTCTGTCTCTTTTTTTTACGTGCGCTTGTCATGCACAAATTCCGCTTGACCTGAAAACCTTATCGGCGTAGGTGTATGCGCCAAGGCAAATTCTCGAAGGTCCAGCAAACCGAGGAGGTCAAGCCGTGCAGCGTTTGTTTATAGGATTGCTCTGTTTTACAGTTCTATATGGGCTTTTCGGATGTTCGGCCCTCAAGGATGCTTCCAGCCGCTCCGGACAAGAATCGTCGCCACAGCAGCGTGAAGCCCAAGCCCCGCCTCCTGTTCCCGAAACGCCTCAAACCTGTCCCCTGGACTCTGTTGCATGCGTCCCGCAAGCCACTCCACTTGCCGCTGCGCTGAAAAAGGAGGGGCCTGTCGCGCAAGTTCCCGAAACATCCTTTGATTTCGGAATAATGAATGAAGACAAAGAGTTCGTCCATAAGTTCCGAATAAGGAACGTCGGCACGTCCGAACTAATAATCAAGCAAATCCTTCCAGAATGGGGGAGTTGGGTCTCCCGTTATGACAAGGCGATCCCTCCAGGCGGCGAGGGCGCCATTACACTTGCGGTCAGCGCCAAATCTTGCGCAGGCGGCGCCAGGAAGTTCGCCCTTGTTACATGCAATGACCCTCAGGCACCCTATTTTTATCTGATTATCAAAGGTCAAAGCAGCCTTTAAGCTGCTTTCCGCCCGGAAAGGGCCCCATTTTGCGAACGGAAACCCCGGATCGGCGCCCCCGGATCAGGTCCGGACAGGCTCTCGCGGGGCGTCGAGTTCTCATGCGATACTCCCCGGATGGATACCAAGCCGGATGCTTGATGTCTTAGATGTTGAATGACGAAACCCTTCAGTGCGCCGAGAAGTATCTTTTTCGCAGCATTCATCCGCTGATCTCCATCGGAACGGCAAGCGACCGCTACAGGGGCTGGACCGGCCAGATTTACTCGGAAGAGCTTTACAGGGAGCAAGTAACCAGCCGCACCAAACGGGTTGGAAATAAAAGCTTCCGGGAGGAAGTGCTGCCGGTGGACTCGGTTCGGGAATATTTCCGGCACTTTAAGATACTCGAAATAGATTATACCTTTTATGCCCCTCTTATCAAAAACGGGGTCCCTACACGCTGCGCCAATACGCTGAAGCAATACTCGATGCGCATGGGGCCTGAAGACAGGGTCTTTTTAAAGGCGCCGCAGATGTTTTTCGCCCAGAAGTTGAGGCTCGGAAAGGACTATGCTCCGAACGAAAACTACCTCGCCTCGGAAGCTTTCACCCGGCAATTCTACGAACCAGCGATCAGTCTGCTCGGCCCGAACCTTAAAGGCATAATTTTCGAGCAGGAATATCAGAGGCAGCCGGAGCGCGTCCCGCCCGTGGAATTCGCAGCCCAACTCGACCGCTTTTTCAGCTCGATTCCTCGAGACAACAGGCGCCACGTGGAGCTGCGAACCGAGGCATACTACTGCGAACCCGTAATCGATGTTCTGCGAAAACACGGCACAGGGCAGATACTTTCACATTGGACCTGGCTCCCTGCCCTCAAAAAGCAGTTTTCAAGGGCCGGAGACCGTTTTATAACCGCCGGGGGCCAGGCCGTCATTCGGCTTATGACGCCAATCGGCATGCGTTACGAGGATGCCTATGCCCGTGCCTTTCCTTTCGACCGGCTGATAGAGGAAATGATCCAGCCCGCGATGGTCGCCCAGACCGCTCAGTTGATGTGGGAGGCGCTCAGAAGTGAGGTTGAGATCAATATCATAATTAATAACCGGGCGGGCGGAAACGCGCCGAGCCTTGCACAGAGGATTGTCGGAGAGTTTGTGGAGATGGGGAAGGGAAAAGAGAGCCCGGCGCCATGAAACGAGCAATCAGTGTTCCGCCTTACAGCCATCGCTCAACCATCCGGCGTTCCACTTCCATATTTTGTCAACGGTCATTTTCCCGGTTGAAATTGGGGGTAAAAAGAGTGCTTAGCCAGCCGAAAAAAGAGCGGGAACCGCGCCGGACAAATTACCATGGCTGCAACGGGCACAGCGCCGGACTTTGTTCATGATTTGCGGTCTTCATTTTCCAGTTTCACCAGCAGGTCCAAATTCCCGCGAACCTGCTTCTGCCCGCTTTTCCTGTTGACTTTATTGGGGGCGTGCTTTCTGTGCCTGATTATTTCAGTCTTTTGAGTTTTTGAACCCATCTTTGTCTCCTTGGGCAGGAAAAAATAAAGATCCGGGGGCGCCGGATCAAATTCATCCAGTGGTGGCGATAGAGGCGATATAACAGATAAGATCGATCATGTCACCAGATTTCCTGACCGGTTTGATCTCCTGTAATTCAGGCCGTGCCTGTGGATGGCTGAAACCAGTTTGTCGAGGCGCGGCAGCCGCATCCGGCCAAATTTGCGCAAATGCCGGGCCAACTGGTCAAAGGCGAACGGAATGTAGCACAGAAATTGCCCCTTCTTCTTCGTCACCCCCAGGAAACCGAAAGCGCCCAGCATTTGAAGATTTCTGGCGAGCCTGACCGCCTCGAATTTCCGGATGAAATCTCCCTTCGATGCGCCCAGGCGCTTCCCCGCAGACGACCAGTACATTGAAACAAGTCCAGCCTGCAATTCTTCCGGGAGCCTAACATAAGGGTCAATCAGCAGCGAAGCAAGATCATAGGCCGGAGGCCCGAACCGCATTCCCTGAAAATCGATCAGCCAGAGCCTTGCGCGGCATACCATGATATTGCGGCTCTGGAAGTCCCTATGAAAAACGAGAGAACTCTTGTGCACTCCGGCAGCCTCAGCAAGCGCTTCGAAATCCGGGCGGAGTTCATCGGGAGCGAATTCAAACCCCAGGCAGCCGTTCACAAAGGACTTTCGAAAATACTCAAGCTCACGCTCGTAAACAAAAGAAGGATCGTATAGGGCCGTATCGAAACAAAACCCTGGTTCGAAACCCTTTGGGGCCTTCCTGTGGAGCGCTCCAAGCATCGTAATGACATGTCTGTAAATAGATTCCAGGTTTGTCCGGCGGGAGCGGACGAAATTCTGCAAATGCAGGTCTCCGGCGTCTTCGAGGAGAAATCTTCCCTCACGGGCGTCAGCATAGAGGATGCGCGGCACAGGCAACCCTTTGGAATGCAGGTGGTTGCCGATTAGAAGATAGGAGTCGTTCTCATCGGTGGAGTCTTTTCTTACTCGAGGCGAGATCAGAGCGACCAGCGAAGAGGACCCGCAAAAGATCCGAAAAAACTTCCTGTCGGACCCGTCGCCGGAAAGGGGAGAGACCCGAATCTTTTCAAAGGCGCCGGAGATGGTTCGAGCCTTTTCGACCAGGTCGTCAAGTCCGGGAAAATTAAGGATGATCGATGTCACGTCACTCCAGGGGCGAATATCTTTCCCGTATGGCTGCCCGAAATAGTCATTCCATCCGCCACAATGCAGTCTTCCAGAGAACTGCCCTTTTCAATCCGTATGTCGTCCCAGAAGATGACGTTCTCAAGACTGACGCCTTCGCAAATTCGAACCCCCCGGCCCGCCACAACCGATCCTTTGAGGCTGCAGTCAGGGTGCACAACCGCCCCCGGGTCAATTGAAATATTCTCTCCGGTTCTAACGGGCAAAAGGAACCCTGGATCGAGTTGGGCAAGCTCCCTGGTAACTTTCCCGTAGCTCCGGACCGACCCCACTTCGCGCCAGAAAAGGCCCCGCTGTGTAATGGCCCTGGGTGGGGCGCCCTTCGCTATAAGCCTCCGATAGATGTTGAGAATATCTTCTGTCATTCCAGCAGCAACGCCGGCCAGGGCCGAAGGATTTATGAGATGAATTCCGGTAAAAGCCATGAGCCGGACGCCGTTGCCCCTCTTTTTAATCTCTTCGGCCTCGAGCCCGAATCCGAGCACAAATCCATCCTCACTTACAGCTACGTTATTGAATTCGGGCCAGTCGTGCACCAGCAGGCTGACTTCAACGCCCGAGAGCTTGTGGCGCTCATACAACGAGTTCAGGTCCACATTGCTGACGATATCGACGTTTATCACTGCGAAAGGCTCGTCAGCAAAGCGCTCTGCCGCAGATCTGATGCCGCCTCCCGTTCCAAGGAGCACCGGCTCATCAAGCACTTCAACCTGCATCGGCCACTGCCTTTGCGAGACCGCTGCGGCAAGGCGGTCTTTGAGGTGATAAGCATTGACAAGCACGGAGCCGAACCCATAGCGATAGAGCCTCTCAATCCAGAATTCGAGCAACGTGACCCCGCGAAGCGGCGCCAGGGCCTTCGGACGGCAGTTTGTAAGCGGCAGAAGCCGGACGCCGAGCCCGGCCGCCAAAATCATCGCGCGCATGAGTTATCGTACCCGTTCACCGCAGTTCCTCATGTCCCGCGGGCTGCCCTAAACCATGAAAAGACCCGTGGGCAAAGCGGAGCGCAGCCCACCAGGCCTTTTCGAAGCAGGGGCGCAGAGGCCGCGGAGGAAAGGATTTAGGAATTAATCCGTGAATCCCGCAATTGCAGCCATAAAATCCTATAGGACAAATAAATCAGACAGGACGTAAAGCGCTTACTGAAGACGGCCTTACGCCGGCTTTTGAGGAAAAGCTCCATGATGAGCAATCCTCACAAAGCTTTGCTCTCCTTGACCGGACTATGCCCCGTCCTATCCCTGGCCTGTCCGCGACCAGTCTCTACGGTGAACGCTTGCAGCTTTTCAGGTCCGACATGCTGCAGCGACCCAACCGCCAAGAATCCCGGCATAATTCGGGTCAGTGATTACCACGCGCGTCCCGCCGCCCGGCGCGCTTTTCAGCGCCACATCTCCCTGCGCAAGCCAATTGAGCACCTGAGAATATACTTCGTACTCAAGCGATAATCCGCGCCGGCGAATTTTATCGATATCGTCATCCGGCCAGATTGGATAGACAGCCTGGGCTATAATTGGCCCCGTGTCTTCGCCTTCGTCGGCGAAGTGAACGGTGACGCCTCCCCACTTGCAGCCATATTCGAAAGTATCCTCATACCCGTGCTGTCCAGGAAAGCAGGGAAGCAGCGCCGGGTGGACGTTGAGGATTCTCAAGCCGCCTGCATTGAAATGATTTATGAAATAAGGCGTCACCAGTCGCATGAAACCAGCCAGGCAAACATAATCGGGCTTGTAAGAATCTATTATTCTAATCAGCTCGTGCTCGGCCAGCACCAACCGCGCGAGCCGAGCCCGCCGCTCGACCGGGTCAGGATTTTTCACTATTTTCTGCCTCCGGTCCAAATCGGCGAGATCGACCGGCAATTCGACCTTTTCGAGTTCCGTGGGGGAGTGTTTCAGGAAAGCTTTGTAATCCACATGGAATGCGGGGATTTTGGCCTTTGCGGCCCGCTCCAGACCGAAAGCCCCCGGCCTGTCGCTGAGGACCACAACGATTTCAGCACTGAGGGTCCCGGCGACGGACCTGTCTATCATCGCCTGCAGATTGGTCCCGCCGCCCGAGAGGAGCAGGGCGAGCCGCAGTTTTCGAGCGCAATGGGCCATAAGCCGATCTTTTAATCGAGCAGCGTGTCAGGTTATTCAAAATAGCGCACGGCATTCCGAAAGAACTTAATCCCCTCCCCTTCTTCCGGAATCGGTTTACCCTCGCGCCTATATTTTTCTTTAAGAAAGGTCCAGTCGGGGTGATTGGTGAAATGGTTGAACGCCTCCGGATGAGGCATCAGCCCCGCGACTCTGCCTGTCAGGTCGCAGATTCCTGCAATATCATTTACTGAACCGTTCGGATTGAAGGGAAACTCTCCGAGAGCGGGGCTGCCGTCAGGCTTTGCATAACGCAAGAATACCTGCCGGCGGTCAATGAGCTTTTCAATAACGCCGGGTTCGGCGAAAAACTTCCCCTCACCGTGGCGTATCGGCAGCTCGACACTCAGGATATCACGCGAAAGCAGGCAATGTGACGCCGGGTTGACAGACAGGTTCACCCACTGGTCGCGAAACCCCCCGCAATCATTAGCGATGAGAGCGACTTCCCGCTTCATTTCGCCCAACTCAAACCCTGGCAAAAGTCCCAGATTAACCAGCACCTGGAAGCCGTTGCATATCCCGATCACAATGCCGCCGCTGTCCACAAATGCCGAGATCTGGTCCTGGAGCCGGTGTTTGAGACGCATGGCCATAATTACGCCGGCCCCGTGGTCGTCACCCCAGGAAAACCCTCCGCCTATGACGAAGATCCGGTAGGAGGTCAATGATTTCTCGCCTGAAATGAGACTGTTGAGGTGCACTCTTTCCACCTCCGCCCCGGCGACTTCAAGCGCATACGAGGTTTCCAGATCGCAATTGAGACCGAAACCCGTCATCACGAGAGCTTTCACCATTTCAAACTTAAACTCCCTCCGTTTCGTGGCTCCGCAGTCAGGCCCCGCCGAAGGCAGGGCCAATCCTGGCCGGCGGTCCCACCGCCCCGCCGAAGGCAGCGCCAAGCCAGGCCGGCGGTCCCGGTTCCCAAACCCCGCCTATTCCAGACCGATGTCCTTTCTGTAGTAAATTCCCTCGAAGCGGACCTTAGCCATCTCTGAAAGAGCCGTTTCCCTTGCCTGCTTGAGAGTGCTTCCGGAACTAACTATACAGAGCACCCTTCCGCCGGTCGTAACGAGTTGGCCGGAAGCGTTCTTTTCCGTACCGGAATGAAAAACCAGGCATTTTTTGTCGATCCGATCCACTCCATCTATAGGCACGCCGATTTTGTAACGGTCCGGATAACCCTTGTACCAGCCTTTTTTGCCCTTGGTAGGACCGCTTGCGCCAATAAGGCACAGGCGGTAATCCGGGTCCCACTCAGGCTTTATCCTGTCGAGTCGGCCCGTTGTGATCGCCTCGCTGATGTCCACCAGATCGGTTCTAAGCCGGGGAAGTATTACCTGCGCTTCCGGATCTCCCAGACGGATATTTACTTCAAGCACGTAAGGGATAACTTCGGTCCCACTTTCTACAAGCATCAGCCCAAGGTACAGTATCCCACGGTAAAGGATATCGTATTTTTCCCGCACTCCCCTTATGAGCGGCTCGGCGACCTTCGACATGATCGTTTTTACAAGAGCATCATCCAGCCAGGGGTGAGGCGAATAGGAACCCATTCCCCCGGTGTTTTTCCCCTCGTCGTTATCTCTTGCGCGCTTGTAATCCTGTGCTGCAACCATCGGAATTATCGTGTAGCCGTCGGTGAAGCAAAAAAAGGAAAGCTCCCGGCCATAGAGCCTTTTTTCTATATCGACCCGCGCGCCGGCGTCGCCGAATATTTGCTCTTCCATAATCGAGCGCACGGCGTCTTCGGCCTCCTGAACTGATTCGCAGACCAGAGAACCCTTGCCGGCAGCCAGACCGTCTGCTTTGACAACGACCGGATATCCGACGCTCCGAATATAGTCACGGGCTTTACCGGGCTCGGTGAAATTTTCGAATTCGGGCGCCGGAATTCCAAGCTCCCTCATTATCACCTTGGCGTCACATTTGCTGGACTCCAACCTGCTCGCTTTTTTGTCCGGGCCAATGATCGGCAGTCCGCGAGACGCGAATAGATCGGCAATGCCCGCCGAAAGGGGCTTCTCGGGTCCAACGAACGTCAGGTCGATTCTCTCCTTTTGCGCGAAATCGGCCATCTCTTCGATGGTCTTCAGGTTCACACAGTCGGCGGTTTCAGCTATCCCCGCATTCCCATGGGCGACGTAAACCCGGCTGACCCGCGGACTTTGGGTGAATTTCCACGCGATGGCGTGATCCCTGCCCCCCGTACCTACCACCAATACTTTCATCAACAAGCTTTCAAATTATGTGGAGTGGTTATCTTCCGCTTGTTATCCCCGTGAGGTATTCGCAGATATTGGCGTCATAGCTGCTGGTCGCGCAAAAGGCCTTGCAGGCCAACCGCAGGCTGGTCTTTGTCGAAATGCCGCCTTTGAGCGTCTGCATTTCCTTCAGGACTTCAGGATAATCGGAAGGGTCCGTGACCACCGCCACGAACCTGTTATTCTTCGCTGCGGCGCGGATGAGGGCCGGCCCGCCGATATCTATATTCTCGATCGCATCTTCCAGCGTGCATCCCGGACGCGCAACCGTCTTTGCGAACGCGTACAGATTCACTACGACCATGTCGATCGGCTCTATTCCGTGCTTAGCCATAGTCGTGGCGTGCGCCTGGTTGTCACGGATTCCGAGTATTCCGCCGTGAATTTTGGGGTGCAGGGTTTTGACCCTGCCGTCGAGCATCTCGGGAAATCCCGTATAATCGGAGACCTCGGTTATTTCGATTCCGGCGTCACGAAGCGCCCTGGCGGTACCTCCGGTCGAGAGCAATTGCACGCCGAACTCCCGCAGTCCCCTGCCGAATTCGGGCAGTCCGGTCTTGTCCGTAACGCTCAACAGCGCGCGGCGCACAGCAAACATCCTCTCCTCCACTTTCGCAGTCAAAAAAAGGACTACTCCAACTCCAGTCTATCCCGGCTATTGAAAATCCTGTCGAACAGCTTTTCGGCAGCCTCTACCACCAGCGCATCATCGGGAAGCATTACAGTAGGTTTTCCCTCCAGATCGAACCTTGAAATCAGCGGATCGGAGGGAAGACAGGCTATCATTTGATTTCCAAAAACACGGTGGACATCTTCAGGCCAACTTGCCGGCTCCTCCCGAACCTGGTTTATCACAAGCACGATCCGCTCGACACGCATTGGCAGAGTCTTGACCAGCTCAGCTATGCGGCATGCAGCGGAAAGCCCTCTCCTGCTGGGGTCGGAAACCAGGATCAAAAGGTCTATATCCTTCTGTGCAAGACGGCTGAAATGCTCCATTCCAGCCTCGTTGTCAATAACAATGAACGGGTAGTTCCCGATGAGGCGATCTATAAGGCTGCTCAGAAGATTGTTTGCCGCACAATAACAACCAGGGCCTTCGGGACGGCCCATCGCGATAAGATCGAACCCCTCCGTCTCGACAAGGGCCTGTTCGAGCTTCATCTCCATGAAGATATCTTTTGTCATGCCCACCGGAACGCTCGTCTTCATTTCTTCGCGAGCTTCCGACAGTGTTTCCTCAAGCGGCACTCCCAGAACATCGTTCAAATTCGAATTGGAATCGGCGTCTATGGCAAGAAGCGGCTTCATCCCATGATTGAGCATGTATCGAATGAGAAGACCCGCTATCGTTGTCTTGCCTGTTCCGCCTTTCCCTCCCAGTGCAACGGCGTAGCCCAAATCCACCTCCCAAGATCTTTCTTGTGCAGATCAAATCATACCGCATCGCAACAAATAGCGAAAACGACCTATTTTTAAAAGCATATTAATAACATAACTACGCCGGCCTACCCTTCGCGAACCCGGTTTGCTTCCGGCAGAAGGTGGTCGAGTATTCCATTGATAAATGCCCCCGAATCGGGGCTGCCGAATGTTTTTCCCAGGTCGATAGCTTCGTTTATGGACACTTTCAGGGGGATTTCGGCACAGTAGAGCATTTCATAGAGGGCGATCCGCAGCACATTCCTGTCGATTATCGACATTCTTTCGATCCGCCAGTTTTCCGAGGCCGCCAGGATCATTTGGTCAAGTTCGTCCCGGTGAGCATGAACGCCGTATAGGAGTTGTCCGGCAAACGGGCGAACAGCTTTAGCAAGATCGGGATTTTTATCATCATCGGCCGAAGCCAGTTCGTAATACAAATCGATGACCACGTGCGGAGGCTGTCCGGTCATCTCCATCTGATAGAGCATCTGCAATGCGATCTCTCTTGATTTGCGCCGCTGGCCCATTGGAAAACTCAATTCAAAAAGTCTAATAGTAAACCCTGTTCGGTAAAATCATACAATACTGGTTTTGCGGCACATTGAGCAGCAGAAATCAAGCCGACATCTGTTTTATAAGATTGGCCATCTCTATGGCGGCAAATGCAGCGTCCCAGCCCTTGTTGCCGGACTTTGCTCCGGCCCGATCGATCGCCTGCTCGAGCGTATCGGTGGTGAGCACCCCGAAGCTGATTGGGATACCGGCTTCGATGGCCACATTGGCGATCCCCTTGGAGACCTCCGCCGCCACATAATCAAAATGAGGAGTCCCTCCCCTGATGACAGCGCCAACGCAGATCACGGCGTCATATTTGCCGCTCTGCGCCACTTTTTTGGCGATCAAAGGCATTTCGAATGCTCCGGGGACCTTGAAGATATCGACATTTTGCTCGTCAGCCCCGTTCCTTTTGAGGGCGTCGAGCGCGCCTCCCAGGAGCCTCTCTCCTATAAAGTCATTGAATCGGCTGACGATGATTCCAAACTTGAGGCCCTTGGCCAGTAATTTCCCTTCGAAAACTCTCATGAAGCTTCCCCCTCACCGGATATGCAGCTCAAAATATGGCCCATTTTGAAGCACTTCGTGCTCATGTACTGGCGATTACACTCGTTTGGCTCAATTTCGATCGGCACTCTTTCGGTTACTGTGATGCCGTAACCCTGAAGCCCCACGATTTTGGTCGGGTTGTTCGTCATGAGTCTCATCTTTTTTATGCCGAGATCGACGAGCATTTGCGCCCCTATTCCATAATCGCGCAGATCGGCCTCAAATCCAAGGGCCGCGTTGGCTTCGACCGTATCGTAGCCCTTTTCCTGGAGGGCATAGGCTTTAATCTTGTTTACGATGCCTATTCCGCGTCCCTCATGATTGCGCATGTAGAGAAGCACTCCACTTCCAGCGCGCCCGATTTGAGTCAAAGCCGCGCGAAGCTGCGCTCCGCAGTCGCACCGAAGAGAGCCGAGGATATCGCCCGTGAGGCATTCCGAATGGACGCGCACAAGTATTTCCTTGTCAGGGTCGATCTCACCTTTAACCAACGCCAGGTGGCAATATTCGTCTATATCGTTGGTGTAAGCTATTATTTTAAATTCCCCTCCAAACGAGCTCGGCAGCTTGGCCGTAGCCGCCCTGTGGACGAACATTTCGTTCTGCATTCTGTACTGGATCATGCTCGCGATTGTTATGATCTTGACTCCATGTTCCGCTGAGAATACCTCCAGATCGGGCATCCGTGACATGCTCCCGTCCTCGTTCATAACTTCGCAGATGACTCCAGCGGGCTTCATCCCGGCGATCCTGGCAAGATCGACCGACCCTTCGGTCTGTCCCGTTCTGACCAGAACACCGCCCTTCTTCGCGCGAAGCGGGAAAACGTGGCCGGGGCTCACCAAGTCTTCGGGCTTTACATCGTCGGCGATGGCGGTCAGGATCGTATGCGCCCTGTCCGCTGCGCTGATGCCCGTCGTCACCCCGTTTCGCGCCTCGACAGATATGGTGAATGCGGTTTGAAAAGGCGATTTGTTTTTAGTAACCATCATCGGGAGATCGAGCCGATCCACCAAGTCAGGGGCAAGGGCAAGGCAGATCAGGCCGCGCCCATACCTGGCCATAAAGTTGATAGCTTCCGGCGTCGTTTTCTCTGCAGCGATACACAGATCTCCCTCATTTTCGCGATCTTCGTCATCCACAATAATGACGGGTTTGCCCTGCCTCATATCTTCAAGGGCTTCCGGGATTGTAGCCAAAGGCATCCTAATGTTCTCCTTCCCCCAAAAAGTCTGCATCAGCAATTTGCAAATCTGTTGGACATGTATAACATATTTCAAATAATCTCTTCAAGTTGACCGGTTGTTCACATAAACCCACGCTCTTTCAAAAAATCGAAATCAATATTACCCTTGACGCCGCCTTTCTCGAATCTGCTTTCCCACGAACAAACCAGCTTTTCCACGTATCTTCCGATCAGGTCTGTTTCTATATTGACCTCGCCGCCGATCTTCAGGCCGGCGACAGTGGTCATCAAAGCGGTATGAGGAACGATATTGACATCGAAACCAACACTTGAAACCCCGTTGACGGTAAGACTCATTCCATTTACTGCGATGGAGCCCTTCTCGATAACATATCTCATAATTTCCGGTGAGGCGTCAAAAAAGAGCCGCAGCGAGCGTCCCTCGGCCTTGCGCTCTTTAAGAACCCCAATACCGTCAATGTGCCCGGTGACCATATGGCCGCCGAGACGGTCGCCAAGCCGAAGCGCCCTCTCAATATTGAGCCTGTGCCCCGGGGCTTTACGGACCAGGGTCGTGCGCCCCAGAGTCTCGGCGGAAACGTCCGCCGTGAAAACGTCCTGCTGGAAATCAACCACGCTGAGACAGACCCCGTCGACGGCTATACTCTCACCCAAAACGAAAATCTCCATACGGAAATCGGGACGAATCACCATCCGCGCGTCCACTCCGTGGCGCTCCATCCGCTGCAACGTCCCAACACCTTCAATAAGACCGGTGAACATAATTTTTCAGCCTCAGTAGAGCTGTTCGCGGAATCTGCCGCGAACAAGCAGGTCTTCTCCCAGCTTTCTGGCGCCGATCCCATATGCCCGAACGCAATCGGCTATCTTTAGCCTCGGCTGCCCGCTCAACATGCATACCCCCTTTGGATCGGCAAGGATTTTGGGGGCGTAGAAAAAATAAAACTCGTCCGCGAACCCGTTTTGAATGAAAGATCCTAAAACGCGCCCACCGCCTTCTACAAGAATGCTGGAGATACGCCTTCGACCCAGTTCTTTCAGCAGCCACGGCAGGTCCACGCCGGACTGTCCCGATGGGGCCCTTATCACCTGGACACCGGCGCTTTGAAGAGTTCGCTCTCTATCGGCCGAGGCGTCCTGACGGCAAACAACCCATACAGGGCATGCGGACGCGGTTCGGACCAACTGGGAGTCCATCGGAAGCTTAAGCTCGCTGTCCAGGACAATCCGGGGCCGTTGCCGGCTGCTTTTTTTCCCACGCAAACGCACAGTCAAAAGGGGATCGTCGGCAATGACAGTGCCGATGCCGGCCAGAATGCCGTCAGCATGGGACCGAAACCGATGCGCGAACTGCCGGGACAACTCGCTGGTTATCCACTTCGAATCACCGGCCGAGGTTGCGATAAAGCCGTCGAGCGTCGCCGCAGCCTTCAGCATAACATATGGAATCCCGGTAGTTACGTATTTTATGAAGGCCTGGTTGAGTGCTCTGCATTCCCGCTCGAGAACGCCTCCTTTGACTTCGATCGCCGCCCGCCTCAAGAGTTCGGCCCCCCCACCGGCGACATCTGGGTTCGGATCGGCCATTCCGAACACAACCCGTGCAATCCCGGCATCAATAACAGCTTTCGTGCACGGGGGAGTCAGACCGTGATGATTGCATGGCTCGAGCGTGACATAGAGGGTCGCGCCCATGGCGGTTGCGCCCGCGTCTGCTATTGCATTCACTTCGGCATGTGGCCCGCCGAGCGCCTGGTGATAGCCCAGGCCCACAATGGCGCCGTCTTTTACTACAACGGCCCCAACCATAGGGTTGGGACTGGTCAGACCTTCGCCCAGCGCGGCCAGGCGCAGCGCCCTTTTCATAAACTGCACGTCAGGACCGGTTTGAACCATATTCTCCAGTCGCTGCTTTCAATATCCAAATCAAACTGGGGCGGCATAGCGCCAGCCCCATTCAAGCCTCCGGAAGTTCCCGCCTTTTGCGAGTCGTTCTAAACTTTATGCGTGCAGGGAAAAACCGGAACAGAATTCAGCGGCCTCACAGGCCAGTGATTTCAGCATTGCATCGTCGCCCACCGATTCCAGAGCCCTGTGCATGAGACTTCCTATTGTCTCCATGTGCTCCGGCCCCATTCCTCGAGTCGTTACTGCAGGCGTGCCGACCCTGATTCCGCTGGTCACGTTCGGTTTCCGGGCGTCGAAAGGTATGGAGTTCTTGTTCACCGTAATTCCGGCCTTGTCCAGGGTCTCCTCGGCGACGTTTCCGGTTAGTCCCCTCGGACTCAGGTCCACCAGCATCATATGATTGTCTGTTCCCCCGGAGACGAGCCGGTATCCATGGCTGGACAGCACCTCGGCAAGCCGCTTGCTGTTCGCAATGACTCTTTCCTGATATTGCCTGAACTCAGGCTGCAGGGCTTCCTGAAACGCCACAGCCTTGGCGGCTATCACGTGCATGAGCGGCCCTCCCTGAATTCCGGGGAATATCTGGCTGTCAAGCATCTTGCTATATGAAGCGTGAGACAGAATCAAACCGCCTCTTGGTCCTCTTAAAGTCTTATGGGTAGTGGAAGTTACGAAATCGGCGCATGGCACGGGATTCGGATGAAGACCCGCGCCGACAAGACCGGCAATGTGGGCCATGTCCACCATCAGGTAGGCGCTGATGTGCTTTGCAATCTGACGAAAACGTTCAAAATCGATAATTCGGGGGTACGCGCTGGCGCCGGCTATTATGAGCTTCGGCCGTTCCTCCCTGGCAATTTGCTCGACATGGTCGTAGTCGATCTGCTCGGTGTCACGCCTCACTCCATAGGAAACGACCCGGTAAAACCGTCCGGAAAAACTCACCGGACTTCCGTGAGTGAGATGCCCTCCCTGGCGTAAACCCATTCCCAGTATGGTATCGCCGGGTTGGAGCGCAGCGAAGAGCACGGCCATATTCGCCTGAGAACCTGAATGAGGCTGAACGTTTACATAATCGGCGTGAAACAGCTTTTTTGCACGGTCCTGCGCCAACCTTTCCGCGACATCAACATGCTCACATCCGCCATAATACCTTCTCCCAGGGTAGCCTTCAGCGTATTTGTTTGTCAGAACGGACCCCTGAGCTTCCAGCACCGCCCTGCTGACAATATTTTCCGATGCGATCAGCTCCAGGCGCCCCTTCTGACGTTTTTCCTCTTCTTCAATGACTTCAGCTATTTCAGGATCAACCTGCTGCAAATAGGACATACCCTTACCTCTTGGAACAAAATACTTGCAGGCCCTGCCTTTGGGCCTGAAATCTCACCGCCATCGTCCGTATGTTTACTAACACGAGCGGCGCCACAATTTTTGGATGATAGCTCAAAAGAGCGAATTTAGCCACAGATATTGCCGCGATTTCCCATCACAAGACCACTTGGTCAACCTCTCGGTTTAGGACGAACTTAACCGCTTGAAGTTGCCGGGAGCAAGACCTGCCGGAAAAATCCAGGCAAGCAGAACAGGAAGGGATACCAGGTCCACTAATGCGAAGTTGCGTTGAAGTGAGTACCAAAAATAGCTGAAAAGCTCTCCATGCCCGGA